>DWVY01000020.1 GCA_019119995.1 Candidatus Mediterraneibacter faecavium
GACAGCGGAAGTGCTCGACGATGTGAAATCCATCGGTTACAAGTACTCTACAAGAGCGGCCATGACCGTATCTATTTCCGATATGACCGTGCCGCCGCAGAAGCCGCAGATGATCGAGGAAGCGCAGAATACCGTCGACAGGATCACAAAGAACTACAAGCGTGGTCTTATCACAGAGGAAGAACGTTACAAAGAAGTCGTAGAGACATGGAAGGCAACCGACGATAAGCTGACGGACGCGCTGCTTTCCGGCCTTGACAAATATAACAATATCTTCATGATGGCGGACTCCGGAGCCCGTGGTTCTGACAAGCAGATCAAACAGCTTGCCGGCATGCGCGGTCTTATGGCCGACACGACAGGACGTACCATCGAGCTGCCGATCAAGTCCAACTTCCGTGAAGGTCTGGACGTACTGGAGTACTTCATGTCCGCCCACGGAGCACGTAAAGGTCTGTCCGATACGGCTCTGCGTACCGCCGACTCCGGTTACCTGACAAGACGTCTGGTAGACGTATCCCAGCAGCTGATCATCCATGATACAGACTGTGTGGGACCGGATGAGGAGATCCCAGGAATGTATGTACACGCATTCACGGACGGCAACGAAGAGATCGAGAGTCTGCAGGATCGTATCACGGGACGTTTCTCCTGTGAGGATCTGAAAGACAAAGATGGAAATATCCTCGTAAAGAAGAACCACATGATCACACCGCGCCGTGCGGAACGCGTGATCAAGAAGGCTGTGGACGAGAATGGAGAACCGATCAGCAAGGTGAAGATCCGTACGATCCTTACCTGCCGCTGCAAAGACGGCGTGTGTGCGAAGTGCTACGGCGCCAACATGGCGACTGGAGAAGTCGTACAGGTCGGAGAGGCTGTCGGTATCGTGGCTGCACAGTCCATTGGAGAGCCGGGTACACAGCTTACCATGCGTACGTTCCATACCGGAGGAGTTGCCGGCGATGACATCACACAGGGTCTTCCCCGTGTCGAGGAGCTTTTCGAGGCGAGAAAGCCGAAAGGACTTGCGATCATCACAGAGTTTGCAGGAAAGGCGACGATCAGCGATACAAAGAAGAAGCGCGAAGTCATCGTCACAAACGACGAGACCGGCGAGTCCAAAGCATACCTCATCCCGTACGGATCACGCATCAAGATCCAGGACGGCGCTGTGCTTGAGGCGGGCGACGAGCTTACGGAAGGTAGTGTGAACCCGCACGATATCCTGAAGATCAAAGGGCTCCGTGCAGCTCAGGATTACATGCTCCGCGAGGTTCAGCGTGTATATCGTCTGCAGGGTGTTGATATCAACGACAAGCATATCGAGGTTATCGTGCGCCAGATGCTCAAGAAAGTCCGCGTGGAGGAGAAGGGCGATTCCGAATTCCTTCCGGGAACAATGGTTGACGTGCTCGAGTTCGAGGATGTGAACAAACAGCTTGAGGCAGAGGGCAAAGAGCCGGCAGTGGGCGAGCAGATCATGCTCGGTATCACGAAGGCATCCCTTGCGACAGATTCCTTCCTGTCTGCGGCATCCTTCCAGGAGACGACGAAGGTGCTGACAGAGGCGGCGATCAAGGGTAAGGTTGACCATCTGAAAGGTCTGAAAGAGAACGTCATCATCGGTAAGCATATCCCGGCAGGTACGGGTATGAAGAAGTACCGTGAAGTGTCTCTGAATACAGACCTCCATATGGAGCAGGATCTGGATCTGGACGATGAGTTGGAACTTGACCTCGGCGGCGCTTCGGATGAAGCAGCAGCTGATGCAGATACAGCGATGGATGGAGATGCAGCAGTTGATACAGATGCAGCAGCTGACGCCGATGCATCGATCGGTGCAGAAGAGGCGGACGCGGAAACTGTAACAGAAGATGAGACAGCGGAAGCTGATGCACCTGAGACAGCAGAAGAAGCGGCTGAGACTACAGAAGAATAGGCAACAGGATAAATGATAAAAAAGGGCATCCGCCCGGATACTGGTCAGATACCAGAGATCCGGCGGATGCCTTTTACTATGTGAGGTGCGGTGCGCTATCCCTCAATCTTATTCTTTGTATTTATTCTTCCTCATCCTCAGCCATACGGTATCCCACACCGACTTCGGTGAAGATGTATTTCGGCTGGGCGGGATCATCCTCGATCTTGCGCCTGATATTTGCCATATTTACGCGCAGAATCTTATTGTCTCCGTCAGCGTAAGGCCCCCAGACATTCGAAAGGATGGAAGAGTATGTGATCACCTTGCCCGAATTCTGTGCAAGATAGGCAACGATCTTGTATTCGATGGGAGTCAGGTGTACTTCCTCGTTATCTACCCGCAGTAGCCGCTTTGAAAAATCAAGCGTCATGCCGCCGTGTCTGTAGGGACGGATATAGAGTGTGCTGTCCGTCCGCAGCCGGTTGCTGTGCCGCAGGGAAGCTCGGATGCGGGCGAGAAGCTCGGATGTGCCGAAAGGTTTGGTGATATAGTCGTCTGCGCCCAGGTCAAGTGCGATCACTTTTTCCCGCTCGGCAGTGCGCGCTGAGATCACGATGATGGGTGTGCTGCTCCAGGTCCGTACTTCACGGATGAGGTCATCTCCGTTCATATCAGGAAGCCCGAGGTCAAGAAGGATGATATCCGGACACTGGGAGCGGATCATCTCCAGGCCCAGCGTTCCTGTGTCCGCATACAGGACACGGTAATCGTGGCGTTTGAGCACTTTCCCCATGAAGGTCTGTATATTTTTTTCGTCTTCGATGATCAGGACAGAACATTTAGGCATTGTCGTGATCCTCCTTTTCTTTTGGAAGAATGAATGTAAATTCAGCGCCGTCGGGATGATTTGCGGCTGTGATCTCTCCGTCATGTGCCCGGATGATCGTCTTGCATATAGACAATCCGATCCCGATCCCCTTGTGGCCGTCAGTGCTTTCTGACATGGTCTGCTGTCCCTCGAAAATATAGGGGAGCTGCTTCTCGCTGATGCCACGTCCGTAATCCCGGACCGTAAATGAGATGTGATCCGGTGTTTCAGTTATGGTCAGGTCGATCGGCTCATGGCTTCCGGAATGCACATAGGCATTTTCCAGCAGATTGATCAGTACTTGTTCGATGAGCGTCGGATCCATGGAAAGCATGAGAAAATCATTCGGCATATTTACCCGTATCTTGATGTCGGGCAGCCTTTTGCGGAGACGAAGGATCGCCTCGGAAACGACTTCTTCCACGACTTCCGGTGTCTTCTTTACTTTATCTGTATCATTGTCTTTGATCCGCGTGACGGTGAGCAGATTCTCCACCATATTGAGGAGCCACTGGGAGTCCTCTTTTATATTGGCCACAAGCTCTGTCCGGTCCTCTTCTGAGAGATCGCGGTAATTCTCCAGATAAGATGAGGACGAACCGATGATACCCGTCAGAGGGGTCCTCAGATCGTGCGAAACCGCTCTGAGGAGATTGGCGCGGAGCTTTTCTTTGTCCGCTTCGGCAAGCTCTTTCTCACGCTCGGCGATCGCCTGACGCTGCTGCTTCAGGGCTGTGGTCGTCGTGCTCGTGATCAGGGAAATCGCAAGCATTCCTATAAATGTTACAGGATAGCCGCTCAGAGAGAAGTTGATCCTGAAATACGGATAGGAAAAGAAATAATTTACTGCGATCACGCAGAACAGCGAGGCGATGATCCCGAACAGATAACCCGAAGTATAGAGTGCGGTCAGGATCAGCGCAAGTGTATAGACAATAGCAATATTCGCCACGTTTTTGTTGCCGAGATAAAAGAAACCGAAAGACAGGGCAGTGGCGGCCGCCATCATCAGTATCGTAAATGCAGTCTCGGATATTCGTTTTTTGTTCATAGTCATAGTATAGTCAGAGCGCGCTTTATACAGGCGCGCTCAGGATAGATCATATGCCGGGATACGCCGATATCAGATCGGCTCTCCGTTCTTGTATTTGCGAAGGACGTTCTGGATCCTCTCATTCGGGCTCAGGATCGAACTGATCGAACCGTCGTGGTTCAGGGTATCGATGATAAGTGCAATGTATTTGCTCATATCACAGTTGATATAATACGGCTTGGAGAGCAGTTCCGGCGTCTGGTAGATCAGGTTGGTCGTCAGGATACCGGTGATGATCCCCTCTTCATAAGCCTTATCAAATTTCTCCATTCCGTTAGTGAACAGACCGAATGTGGCAGCAGCGAAGATGCGGTTCGCTTTTCTGCGTTTGAGTTCTGTGGCAACATCGATAATGCTGTCTCCGGATGAGATCATGTCATCAATGATGATCACGTCTTTGCCCTCTACGGAACTTCCGAGGAATTCATGGGCAACGATCGGGTTGCGGCCGTTTACGATCCGCGTATAATCACGGCGCTTATAGAACATACCCATATCAAGGCCAAGCACGTTCGCAAGGTAGACAGCACGGTTCGTACCGCCCTCGTCCGGGCTGATCGCCATCATGTGTTCGCTGTCGATCTTCAGATCCTTTACCGTGCGCAGCAGCCCTTTGATGAACTGATACGTAGGCGATACAGTCTCAAAACCGCTCAACGGGATCGCATTCTGGACTCTGGGGTCATGAGCATCGAAAGTAATGATATTCTCAACCCCCATGCGCACGAGTTCCTGCAGAGCGAGCGCACAGTCAAGAGACTCGCGGGAGCTTCTCTTGTGCTGGCGGCTTTCATAGAGGAACGGCATGATGACGTTGATCCGTCTGCCTTTCCCTCCGATCGCTGCGATGATCCTCTTCAGATTCTGGAAATGGTCATCCGGCGACATGTGATTGATCTGTCCGGTCAGGGAATATGTGACACTGTAATTGCACACATCCACCATCAGATACAGGTCCTTCCCGCGGACAGACTCTCCGATGATACCCTTGGCTTCACCGGAACCAAAACGAGGTACCTTTGCGTTGATCAGATAAGTATCTTTTTCATATCCGGAAAATGCGATGTCATCTTTATACTCATGTGCGCTTTCATGACGCCACTGTACAAGGTAATCATCTACTTTCTTTCCGAGTTCCTCACATCCTGCCAGTGAGATGAGTCCGAGGCTCCCCACCGGGATGTTTTCCAAGATTCGTTCTGTTCGGCGTACCATTAATGTTCCTCCCTGTGTTCTAACTTTTTCCTGATACGTATATCGTCCCCGATGATCTTCAACAGGGCATAATTGCTCGTGATCCTGGAAAAAGAACGCTCGGTGTAGAGATCGGCGATCGATTCCAGGGACAGGTTCGTTGAGATGATCGTTGACTTCCTGTGTATGAGTCTCTCATTGATGCAAGTGAAAAACTGTGCGGTGATAAAAGCGTTTGTATATTCACTGCCCAGATCGTCTATGATCAGAAGGTCGCAGTTATATACATAATCTGACATGTTTTTTGCGTCTACATCATTCTTGTCAAATTTTGTCTGCGCCAGCGTGTTGAAAAGCTGGGGCGCGGAGAAGTAGACGACGGAGAACTCCCGCTCCATGATCTCCCGGGCAATACATGTGGAAAGGAAAGTCTTTCCGACCCCCACGCTGCCGTAGAAGAAAAGGTTGTGGAACTCTTTCCCAAACGTGTCTATAAAGCGATGGCAGATCTTCAAAGTATCTTCCATCATGGCGCGGGCATTTCGCCCGGTTGTTTTATCATAAAGTGTCGCCGGGTAAAAATCAAGCCTGAAATGATCGAAAGAGGCTTCTGTCGGGAATTCTTTAATGTTTGACTGCTCATATAAAAGCTTTATAACGGCCTGTTTGAAACAGTGGCATTTCTGGTTTCCGATATATCCGGTGTCCTTACAGTCGGGACAATTATAGACCGGTTCGAGATAATCTTCCGGGAAACCGGCGGAGACCAGAAGGTGTTTCTTGCTGCTTCTGAGGATCTCCAGTTCCTCTTTCAGCGAGGAAAGAGCGGTAGCATCTCCGTTTAAAAGTTTTTTCCCGTACTGGACGGAGAGGACGGAGATCGATTCATCCAGTGACTTGAATTCGGGAAGTTTTTCATAAACTTCTTCATAGCGGGCTTTCTGAAGATCATGATTCTTCAGACGGATCTGTTCGTATTCCCGCATGATCGCATAGTATTGTGAATTCTTAAGTGCCATGGATATACTCCTTTAATTGCTGTTTAATAACTGTTCCTCGAGGGAATCCATATCATAACTGCGCCGCTCGAAATTATTGAGATTTCTCGTCACATTTCTGGATCTTGCAGACGTTTTCCCTGAAGTGTGCTCTTTCTGATATTCTTCATCCAGGGAGGTGATATCCCGGAGATGACGGATGTTCCGGTCATGCCACTTTGTCAGGATCTTATCTGCATATTCGAAACTGGGCTGATGTGTGGCGCTTATCGTGCGCCGGCAGGCTTCTTCGATGATATCCGGAGAGAAGCCGAATTCCTCCGCCCACTTTTTAATATATGTAAGCTCTGAAGCGGCCGGCCCGCGGTTCTTGATCCCGAACGCATTGAGGACAGTGTAACAGTTGCGGCTGTATATGGTTGACTGCTCCCTGGCCTGCGAGACCGTCTCTATCCCGGATTCCGCCCATGAGAAAGCAACCTTCTGTATATAATGCATGCTTTTGTGGCCGTTCTCGACACAAGTCTCGAGAAGATATTCGATCAGATCCGCCGACATATGCAGCGTGTCATAAAAATAAGTGATCGTTTCCATCTCAGTATGTGTCAGCGTTTTCCCGAGATACTGTTCCGCGATGAACAACAGCGACTTGATCTCTTTCTGCGCCCGGAACGTATCGATCGGAACAGCCTTGGCGGCTGCTTTCGGACGCTCAGAGACTTTTGGAGCAGGCTTGCTCTGCACTTCTGCTTCCTTTGGAGAAGCGGACGCCGGTTTGCCGGCGCGGGCGGTCTTCTGCAGTTCAAGTCCTGTGATCTTGCCGTCTGCATCCCGTTCGACGCAGAGGAGCCCTGCTTTCTCCCAGTAACGGAAAGCACGTAGGATGTCATTTTCCGTATTGTTAAGGCAGTCGGCGATCGTGGAGATCGTGATCGAAGAACACGGATCATCCAGATGACGGAGTAAAAAGAGATATACTTTGACAAATTCTCCGTTCGCATCAGCCATATAGTTGTCTATAAAATCATTTGGAAGTAAAGTCGCGTTCGTCTGGAATCTGTTCTTCAATGTTAATGTCTTCATAATCTTATCTGTCCTGCTTTCTTTTACGTCTCGGTTCTTTATCCTGAAAGTCTAAAATAGAAAGCGGACCGGCAAGATCCGCTTTCCGTGCTTAATAATAATAGCATCTTCTATACAGGTTAAAAAGAACTTTTTCGTGGGTAACTCGCTCTTTTTTGTAGATAACTCTGTGTAGAAAGTGTGGATAACTTCCCCAGCGCCGATAAACAGGACGTTTTCTTCTTCCGTACTCCCGGATGGTGCTCTAGCGCAGCAGATCCTCTCCTACATTGACGACATCGCCGGCGCCCATTGTGATGAGCAGGTCTCCTGCTTTGCAGTTCTCTTTTAAGAAGTCCTCGATCTCTTCAAAGCTGGGGAAGTAGTGGGTATCTGTGCCGAGCTTCTTTACCTCTTCCGCAAGCCCGGCGGAGGAGACCCCGAGTGTATCGGTCTCGCGTGCGGCGTAGATATCCGCCAGTACAAGGTGGTCCGCATGAGAGAGCGCCTCAGCAAATTCATGGAAAAACGCTTTTGTGCGGGTGTAGGTGTGAGGCTGGAATACGCACCACACTTTATTGTGCGGATAGTGCTGGGCAGCCTTTAAGGTTGCGGCGATCTCCGTCGGGTGATGCGCGTAGTCGTCGACCACTGTGACCCCGTTGAATTCCCCTTTATATTCGAATCTGCGGTCCGTGCCGGAGAAAGAGAGGAGCCCTTTCTTAGTCACGTCCATAGGGATATCCAGCAAGTCCGCCACGGCGATGGCAGAGAGCGCGTTGGATACATTATGGTCGCCGGTCACGGACAGAGCGATGTGGTCTGTATGCGTTCCGTGCCTGATCAGGTCAAAAGAGACATGTCCATTTTCATCATAAGTGATATTGTCGGCGCTGTAGTCGAAATCCGCGGATGAACCGTAAGTTACGATATTACAGCTGAGCCCGCTTAAGATGTCCTGATAGTCTTTGATATCACCGTTGATGACAAGCGTACCGTCTTTAGGAAGCAGCCCGGCAAACTGATGGAATGAGTGCCTGATGTCCTCCAGATCCTTGAAAAAGTCGAGGTGGTCTTCCTCGATATTCAGGATCACACCGATCCTGGGGAAGAAGTGGAGGAAGCTGTTTGTATATTCACAGGCTTCCGTGATAAAAGTCTCCGAATTGCCCACGCGGATATTTCCTCCGATCGCTTTCAGGATACCGCCTACCGAGATCGTCGGATCCATGTTCCCCTCCAGCAGGATATGGGAGATCATAGATGTGGTGGTTGTCTTTCCGTGTGTTCCGGAGACGGCGATCGGCATGTCATAGTTTTTCATAAGCTGCCCCAGCAGTTCCGCCCGTGTCAGCATGGGGATCTTCTGTGCGACAGCCTCCATCAGCTCGGGATTGGCCTTGTTGATCGCAGCCGTGTATACGACACAGTCAATGCCGGGCGTGATATTCTCAGCCTTCTGCCCGTAAGCGATATGTGCGCCTTCAGCTTCAAGTTTCTTCGTGAGCGGTGATTCTTTTGAATCAGAGCCGGATACTGTGAAGCCCTCTTCCAGCAGGATCTCGGCGAGCCCGCTCATGCTGATCCCGCCGATCCCGATGAAATGGATATGGATAGGTTTCTTAAAATCAATCTTATACATAGGTATTCCTCTTCTCTAATTTTTTGCTTTTTACAGTCATAAAATACCTCAGCCTTTTATATTATACTATATATGGTAAAAATTTAAAGCAGTTCTTTTTTGTGCGAAATTAATAAAAAGTTAAAAAAAAATACCAAAAAATTGTAAATAATTATTTTCTAAAGACAAATATATGATATAATAGACGCATATAACTAGAAATGAGGTGACGCAATGTATAAAAAAGAAATGATTGCCATGCTGTTGGCGGGCGGACAGGGCAGTCGACTCGGGGTTCTTACGGCGAAAGTCGCAAAACCTGCAGTAGCTTTTGGCGGGAAATACAGGATCATTGATTTTCCGCTGAGCAATTGTATCAACTCGGGGATCGATACGGTGGGTGTACTGACACAGTACCAGCCGCTTCGGCTGAATACACATATCGGCATCGGTATCCCGTGGGATCTGGACCGCAATGTGGGAGGCGTGTCGATCCTTCCGCCTTATGAGAAGAGTTCCAACAGTGAATGGTACACAGGAACGGCGAATGCGATCTATCAGAACATGAACTATATGGAGACCTACAATCCGGATTATGTACTGATCCTCTCAGGCGACCATATCTATAAGATGGATTACGAAGTGATGCTGGACTTCCACAAGGCCAATAAGGCGGATGTGACCATCGCGGCAATGCCGGTCCCGATGGAGGAGGCAAGCCGGTTCGGCATCGTTGTCACGGACAGTGACAGCAAGATCAGGGAGTTTGAGGAGAAGCCGGAGAAGCCGAGCAGCAATCTCGCTTCCATGGGTATTTACATTTTCAGCTGGCCGGTGCTCAAAGAAGCGCTTGTCAAATTAAAAGACCAGCCGAATTGTGACTTCGGAAAACATATCATCCCCTATTGCCACGAAAAGGGGTACAGGCTCTTTGCCTATGAATATAACGGATACTGGAAAGACGTCGGAACACTGAGCTCCTACTGGGAGGCCAATATGGAGCTGATCGATATCATCCCGGAATTTAATCTGTATGAAGAATTCTGGAAGATCTACACAAACAGCGCGAATATTCCACCTCAGTATATCGCGGACCAGGGCGTGGTAGACCGCTGTATCATCAGCAACGGCTCAGAGATTTACGGGGAAGTGCACAGTTCCGTCCTGGGCGGCAGCGTGACGGTCGGGAAGGGCAGCGTGGTGCGCGATTCCATTATCATGCAGGGCGTGACGATCGGTGAGAACTGCGTGATAGAAAGAGCGATCATCGCGGAGGACACAGTGATCGGAGACAATGCAGTGATTGGGATCGGCAGTGATGTCCCGAATAAATTCAAGCCGAATATCTACAGCGGCGGGCTGGCGACGATCGGTGAGAATTCCGTTATCCCGTCCGGCGTACAGATCGGAAAGAATACCGCTGTCAGCGGCGTGACCGTTCCCGAGGATTATCCGGACGGCGTGCTGGAGAGCGGCGAGACATTGATAAAGGCAGGTGACAGAGTATGAGAGCGGTAGGAATTATCCTTGCGGGCGGAAACAGCAGGAAGATGCATGAACTGACTGCGAAGCGTGCTGTTGCGGCTATGCCGATCGCCGGAAGTTACCGGGCGATCGATTTTGCACTCAGCAATATGACGAATTCTCATATTCAGAAAGTCGCAGTGCTGACCCAGTATAATGCAAGATCATTAAATGAGCATCTGAATTCCTCAAAGTGGTGGGATTTCGGCAGGAAGCAGGGAGGACTGTTCGTGTTCACGCCTACGATCACTGCCGATAACGGATACTGGTACAGAGGGACAGCGGACGCCATTTACCAGAACCTTGATTTCCTCAGGAAATGCCATGAGCCTTATGTGATCATTACTTCCGGTGATGCAGTGTACAAGCTGGATTATAATAAGGTGCTGGAATATCATATCGCGAAGAAGGCGGATATCACGGTCGTGTGTAAAGAGCTCGGTCCGGATGAAGATGCAACAAGATTCGGTACGGTCCGTATGAACGAGAGTTCAAGGATCGAAGAGTTTGAGGAGAAGCCGATGGTGGCGCATTCACAGACTGTATCTACCGGGATCTATGTGATCCGCAGGAGACAGCTCATCGACCTGGTCGAGCGCTGCGCGGAGGAAGAGAGACATGATTTTGTAACCGATATCCTGATCCGGTATAAGAATCTGAAGAAGATATACGGTTATAAAATAAACAGCTACTGGAGTAACATCTCTACAGTAGACGCGTACTATCAGACAAATATGGATTTCCTGAAACCGGAAGTCCGCAATTACTTTTTTAAAGAGCTCCCGAGTGTCTACTCAAAGGTGAGCGACCAGCCGCCGGCAAAATATAATCCCGGCGCCGTTGTGAAGAACAGCCTTGTGGGAAGCGGAAGCATCATCAACGGAACGGTAGAGAATTCCGTGATCTTTAAGAAAGTATTCGTGGGAAATAACTGTGTGATAAAGAACTCCATTATTTTGAATGATGTATACCTTGGGGACAATACTTACATTGAAAACTGCATCGTTGAGAGCCGTGACACGATCAGGGCAAACACAAGGCACGTCGGAGAAAATGGTGTGAAAGTTGTAGTTGAAAAGAATGAACGATATGCATTATAGCCCACAGGTAATGCAATAGAGAAAGGAGACCTGAGAGTATGCAGATCACAGATGTACGTGTACGCAAAGTTGCGAAAGAGGGAAAATTAAAAGCCGTGGTATCGATCACGATCGATGATGAATTCGTGGTTCATGATATCAAGGTGATAGAAGGAGAAAAAGGGCTTTTTATCGCAATGCCGAGCAAAAAGGCCATGGACGGTGAATACCGTGATATCGCACACCCGATCAATTCCGGCACAAGAGAGAGGATCCAGTCCACGATACTTTCGAAGTATGAGGAATCGCTGGAAGAGGAAGAGCCGATCGTGGTCGATGAGATGTAAGCAGGAAAGGACAGAAAGTCCGTACTGCAAAGAGTGGGAAAAGTGAATATGGAAAAGGTAGAGGGCTGCCGCGGATGCGGCAGCCTGATTTTATGTATCGTGAGTATTTTGTCTGGCATAGCTGACAGGGGTAACTCCATAGTACTTTTTGAAAACAGTTATAAAATGTTTGGCAGAATTAAAACCGGTTTTTTCCGCTACTTCATAAACACGCATTGTATTGGATTCTTTCTTGAGCAAGCGGGCTGCCTGTTCCATACGTATCCGTAAAAGATATTTTGAATAGGGCTCTTTCAATGTTTTATGGAAAAGGTCGCTCAAATAACAATTGCTGACGCCGCAGTACTCTGCTACATCTGAAAGGGAAATATTATCCTGAAAATGCGATAGTATGTATTCTTTTGCGGAAGATACGATCCTCATTGATTCAGGAATAATATCGGCGAATTCTTTTGTAAACAGACAGCTGACCGTGCTGACTAAGATCTGTATGGCTGTGGTTTCTTCCGGAAGACCAAGCGGAAGATAAATATTTATTTGTCGGGTCAGTTCATTATATGCGTTATGTATTAAGACTGGAGTTATCTGCGCTTTATCCCGGATCAGCTGTATCAGATAAGAACCACATCTGAGAAGCGTAGAGTAATTCTGGCATTCTTTGAATAAATTCCAGAACTCTTTGGTGTTTTTGTACAACTGATTGAGTGAATGCGTGAGATAGTCTGAAAAAATATTTTCGCTTAGTGCATTAATAGCAGAAATCGGGTAATTGTTGGTACGATACATTCCCTCGATAACCGGATAAACTGGCTTGAACAGCGTAACAGGAAACATGGAATTTATACTTTCAGCAGCGGAAGGCAGATCCATGATATCATGGATTTCCCCACTCACAAGACCGGTTAATTTCGGCAGCCTTTGAGATGCTGCTTTTGAAGCAATTACTTTGTAGAATTTTTTGATATTCATTATTAGATTTTCCGGTGTAGAGTCACTGCATAAAATCCATGTACAACCATTCCGGTTATATAGTGCGGTATATTGAAAATTTTTTGCAGTATTATTGATTATGACATTTAGCTTCAGATGGTCTGTGGTCACATTGAGAGGGCTTCCGCTTTTCAGTATCTGCTCGATTTCATCAAAAGTGCATCTTATAAGACGCCCGCAGGATTTCATCATATTGGAAGAAATAATATCTTCATACTGTGTGAATAATGAATATGTTTTTGCTGTATCTTCATCCATAATAGATGCGAGAAGTTCTTTCTTTATTTTCTCCTCAAAGGAAAAATCTTCAATTACCCAGTTTGAGGTTCCAGATATGCTGCTTAAGCGTGTACTGACAGAATCGAGAAGTTCTTTCAAGTCTTTATCAACCAAAGGTTTCAGGAGATAATCAGTTACCTGATATTGAATTGCTTTTCGGGCGTAGCTGAAATTGTTATATCCGGAAACAATGATTACGATTGTATCCGGATGATTTTCATGGATGTATCTGGCCAGATTCAGACCGTCCACTTCCGGCATTTTTATATCTGTAATCACAACATCATAATGCTGTTTCTTCAGAAGATCAATTGCTTCTCTTCCGTCTTCTGCAATACCGCTCACCTGATAAGCATCAGAAAGAGACGGGATTATATTAGCCAGATATGTACGCATGAGTTTTTCATCATCGACAACCAGGATATTGTACATAAGATTATGACCTCCGTTTTATCATTTGCTTATAGGGAGCGTTACAACAACGGCAGTACCGGCATCTGATGATCTGATAGTCAGATCTGCGTCTGTTCCATATTTCAGGAAAAGCCGGCGGCAGATGTTTGCCAGCCCTATATTGTTCAATTGAGTTTCTTCAGAGGGAATCTGCTTTTCATTGCGTATCATATGGAGCTTTCGCTGCAAAGCCGAAAGCGTGTCGGACGACATGCCGGATCCTGTATCCGAAACGGTTATGATACAGTTTTCTCCTGCGATACTGACAGAAATGAAGATGTCTGTTTTGCCGCGTTTGGTTTCGCAGCCATATTTCACAGAGTTTTCTACAAGAGGCTGGATTGTAAGGGAGGGAATCTTCAGGTTTTCCAGACTCTTGTCTGCTTGGATGCTATAACTCATTTTATCTTCATAGCGAAGCTGTATGATGGACAGATACGCCTGGCAGATCTGTAGTTCCTTTTTTAGTGAAATTTCTTTCTCTATATTCATAACTCCTCCGAGATAACAGGAAAAATCTTCAATAGCACGGATCGCTTTCCGGTTTTCGCCACATTTGATCAGAAGATTGACCGTGTTTAGCGTATTATACAAAAAATGAGGTTTGATCTGGCTGCACAAAGCATTGTATTGCGACTCCTTATACAGATACTGGGTTTCATATACCTCTTTTATCAGCGCGGTGTTCTTGTCTATAAACTGCTGAAGATGATCGGTCATTCTGTTAAATGAAGAGGCAAGATATCCGATCTCATCGTGATTATTTACCGATATTCTTACGGTAAGGTTTCCCTGTTCGACCTCCCGCATCAGCTGCGCCATTTTAGAGAGTGGAGAGAGAAATTTTTTTATAAAGAACGAGATAAAGATTATTGTTGCCAGTATGCAGGACAATGCAAGAAATATAGTTCGTTCCAGGTTGCTGCGGCTGGGGCGCATTAATTCATCGTAAGAATTAATGGCAATAATCTTTAGTCCTGTTGGCTCCATGGAGTAGCTGTTATAAATATAAGCGTCTCCTTTTTTGGCGTATATGATTGGGTCTGTATTATCTAGAAAAGTCTGATCCGTAAACAAAGTATCAGATATGGACGCAGTTTGATAAATAATCTGATCCTCATTGTTTAAGACAATAAGGTTGCCGGATTCTTCCTGCTTTACCCGGTCACAGATTTTCTTTATACCGGTATAGTCTGCATCAACCTTAATGACGCCAAGAATCTTGTTATTATCCTCTTTACTTCTGATTTGGCGTACAATAGAAAAAACAGGAGTTTTGCGTTCACCAAAAGCTTTTTCCAGATGGGGAGGTATATAAATAGGTTTTGTGGTTCCGAGTGCCTCTTTAAACCAGCTGCTATTCATACAGTTGTCATAATCTTCCATTTCGTAAGGAGTGCGGGTATAAGAATAAATAGTTTCAGGCGTTATGATATAAACTCTGAGAATTTCATCCCGTGGCAGAGTCATTACAGACGAAAGAAAATATTCAACCTCGCGTCTGTCATTTAAGGTCTCTTCCGGAGTGTTCTCGTGTTGTTCCAAAATGCGCAGCACTGTATCGTTATAATAGGGCGCCAGTGTGAGACGGTATAATTCATTTAAATAAGTTTCGATATTATTGCCGGTCTGTTCAATGATCTGCTGAGTCTGACCGATTGTCTGAGCTGTAAGCTGCGAAGAATACCATCTGTAATTAAGAAAGGAAATGGTCAGTACTATAAACACGCTGAAGAGACATATGATAAGGCTTAATTTTACCCGGAATGTTAAGTGTTTCATAAAAGTATCACCTTTATTTTTGGAATGATTTTATTATCTAATATAAGTCGGGAAACTGCAAGCCTTTCGCATAATGTATAAAAAACTCGAACCGTAATCTAAAAATAGTGGTATTTTTTTGAGCGTTTTATAATGTTAAGTTAAGTGTAACAAAGAAAAAGGAGGAAACAGAAAATGAAAAGGAAAAGATTGATCGCAGTCCTTCTTACAGCGGCCATGGTACTTGGAATGACTGCAGGATGTGGGAAGTCGGGGGAATCAGAGAGCGGAACAAATGCGGATGGTGAAAAGGTAAATCTCAAGCTTTTTACTGGTAAGATTGAAACAATTGATGTGATGGATGAGATTATTGACGATTTTAATAATTCTCAGGATCGGATCGTAGTGGAACAGGAATACCAGAAAGATGCGAGTAATGTGATCAAAATCAAATTTGCGTCAGATGAAGTTCCGGACATAATGACAGTATATGAACAAGGCTTTGTAGATGAAGGAAAATATATGGATTTAAGCGATCAAAGCGAATGGTGGGACAGGATGTCTCCAGAAATGAAAGAAGCATGTACGGATGTAAAGCAGGATAAGGCTTTCAGAGTCTGCACAAACAGGACAACAGCGGGATTCTTCTACAACAAAGAAATTTTTGAAGAGCTTGGGATCCGGGAATTCCCGACACAGTGGGGAGATTTTGTAGAAATGCTTGAGAAGATTAAGACAGAAAAACCGGACATTGTACCGTGGTTTATCTTCGGAAGTGAAGCGTGGCATCTGGGACATCTGATCGAGTTCATACCGCACGGTTATATTAAGTCTACTCTGGGAACACTTGAAGCAAAGAAGGCGATGCTGGATAATGATCAAAGCAAACTGAATTTTGCGGATCCAGACGGAGCAATGGCTGTTTTTGCAGAAAATATGAAAGAACTTCAGGATAAGGGCCTGATCAACGAGGACGTAGTAACAGCTACGAATGATAACTGCACTCAGGAATTCGCAAATGGAAAAGCGGCGATGTTTAGTAACGGAATGTGGGCGCTCACAAGCATTCTCGAGGCAAATCCAGATATGGAAGACAAAATCGGTTTCGCACCATATCCGGCTTACATGCCTGACTCGCAGCCGGTTGTACTCAGCGCGGAAGATTCGGGGTATTCAATTTCCGCGACAACAGAATATAAGGAAGAGTGTATAGAATTTTTAAATTTCCTGTTTGAACCGGAAAATCAGAAGAAATATTGTGAGGCGGCAAAGGCGCCCAGCGCATTTAACGATGTGGAAGCTGAATGGGCTCCCGCAGCTGTCGTAGAGGAAGTAGACGAGGCTTTGCAGAACGCTGTTAATATCGGATATACCAATGAGAAACCGGCAGGATTTTCAGGAGATGACGCAGGAAGGCTGCTACAGGGGCTGTTTGCCGGACAGTATACACCGGAAAGCTTTGCGCAGGCATATGCGGATGCATGGAACGATGGTTATAATTCTGCCAGTGCGTCAGAATAATCAAAATGATAATGAGATAAATCAGTAGTTCAGGTGTGCCGGATACAGTGGAAAACGGCACGCCTGAAGCATTTTTGGAAGGAAATGGTAGAAATGAAGAACAAAATCGGACTTCATACATTTATGGCCGTTCCGGCATTTGCACTTTATGCGGTCTTCTTTATTTATCCATTAGTGAGGGGAATCGGGATGAGCCTGACGGATTGGGACGGGATTGGAACGGCAAAATTTGTTGGGTTGAAGAATTTTATGGATTTTTTTCAGGATCCAAGAGCTTTGTCAGATATAAGGACAACAGTTTTATTTGCAATTGGAAGTACGCTGCTGTTAAATATGGTGGGTCTGGCATATGCCTGTCTTATGAATAAACCTTTCCGGGGCCGGAGTTTGGCTATTGTATGTGTTTATATGCCCGCAATCATCAGTCCGCTGATCATGGGATATATCTGGTATCTGATTCTTCAGCCGGGAAGAGGGTTCCTGTTTCATCTGGTTGACAATATGGGGCATCCGGAATGGTTCGGTAATTGGATGGGAACTTATGGAACGACCTTGATCGTATTGATCCTTGTAAATGTCTGGCAGTATGCGGGAATGACTATGGTTGTGTATCTGGCAGGACTTCAGGGAATATCGAAAGAACTCTACGATGCTGCAGAAATAGACGGCGCAGGCGGAAGGCAATGTTTCCGTTATATAACGATGCCGCTGCTAAAGCCGTCGATACGTATTAACATTGTGACAAATATCATAGGATCTCTTTCAGTTTTTGATATCGTGATGTCTCTGACGGGCGGAGGGCCGGGATATCAGACGGAAACCCTCAGTATTTATATTATGAGAATGTGCTATGGCAGTAAGACCGGTTACTCAACGGCTGTAGCAATGATCATGTTTATTATTGTGCTGATTCCGGTTGCGGTATCTTTGAAACTTATGAAGAAGGGAGATGCTGAATAATGAAAAAAATATCTGTGATCCGGCGGGTGTTGATTTTTCTCATCTGTGTAATGTGTCTGTTTCCCTTTTTAATACTTTTAATATTGTCGCTGAATACTCCTCAGAGAAATTTTTACGAAGGGAACATGTTCATTCCGGATTTCTATTTCCTTAACTATGCAGAAGGATGGGAAAAATCACATATAGGAAGAGCTATGATAAATTCCGGAATTATAACAATACTTGCGGTTCTGCTGATCGTACTGCTTGGA
Source organism: Candidatus Mediterraneibacter faecavium (assembly GCA_019119995.1). GTDB lineage: Bacteria > Bacillota > Clostridia > Lachnospirales > Lachnospiraceae > Mediterraneibacter > Mediterraneibacter faecavium. Next base: position 17,926 of record DWVY01000020.1, read on the forward strand.
GCTATGGCGGGATATGCGGTTGCAAGATATGCAAATAAATTCAATAAAATGGTTTTCGGAATCATGTTGTGCTGCATGATGGTTCCCGGAATAATTAATACGGTGCCATTATACACGCTGATGATAAGGATAAATGCGGTGAATACATTATGGGGAATGGCCTGTGTCTGTGCGGCGTTGGCGCTTCCACAGTCGGTGTTTATATTTTCGGGCTTTATAAGAGCGCTTCCAAGAGATATGGAAGAGGCGGCAGTTCTTGACGGGTGTAGTTATTTTCAGTCATTCCTGAAGATTGTTATGCCGGTATTAAAGCCGACTATATCAGCAGTTGTTGTATTGAATGGATTTGGTATCTGGAACAATTATGCTCAGGCTGTATTTTTCTTGCAGGATACGGAAAAACATAATGTTCCGCAGGCACTGTCAGTATATTTCCAACAATTTGCAGGAGCAAAATGGAATCTTCTGGCAGCTACGGCTGTTATTGCTATTGTACCTGTAGTTGCTGCATTTCTGATCTTTCAGAAACATTTAATGAGAGGGTTGACAGAAGGCGCGTTAAAAGGATAGGAGGATATGATGGATTTTTATCCCATAAAAGCACAGTATTATGCGGGCGAGGAGATTAAGCTGAGAATTGAATCAGATCCAGATTCTTATGATGAGGCGGAAATCCGTATTTTCTCACTGGAGAAGATGATAGAAAAAATGGAGATTGTCATAGAGAAGGAAGTAACGGATGTAGCGGTGGAACATATCGGATCTGCTGGCGGATATGGTGCGGAAATCGTTTTGCGAGGGAAAAAAGATGATGTTTATCTGGAGACGGCATTTGATATTGCAGAAGATATGAATGCATCCCTGCGTTATGGGTTTCTGAGTGATTTTGGGGAGAGAGATATCGGCAGTGAAGCGGTATCATGGCTTAGAAAGCTGCATATTAATGTCATTCAGTATTATGACTGGTCGTACCGGCATGACGATCTTGTGTCAAAGGAACAGCAGTACACAGATATGATGGGGAAAAAAATATCTATGGATACGGTGAGAAAAAAGATCCGTGAGGCATCGGCGTATGGTATGCGGTCTGTTGCATATGGCGCGGTTTATGCTGCGTCGGAAGAATTCTACAGAGAGCATCCCAAGTGGGCTTTTTATAATGGAAATCAGGATGCTTTCTGTTTTATTGGCACCTTTTATATCATGAATATTATGAAAGGATCGCCATGGCGGCAGCATTTGATCCGGCAATATCAGGAAGCGATAAAAACGGTTGGATTTGATGGTATCCATATGGATACATACGGATTCCCGAAAACAGCATATTCTCATTTAGATGAAGAACCTGTATTAATCAGCCTGGAGCGTGAACTTCCCGATCTTGTCAATGAAACACGCAGTGAGATGGAAACTAAAGGGATATCTCCCCTTCTGATTTTCAATAATGTCGGGAACTGGCCGGTTGAATCGGTGGCAAGAAGCAGAGTGGACGCTGTTTACATAGAGGTCTGGCAGCCATATGAGAGGTATTTCCATATTAAACAGCTGATATTAGATGCAAAAAGATTTTCAAAGGGAGAAAAGCCGGTCATCCTTGCGGCCTATCTGGAGCCGTTTCGTACCGAACCAGAAGAAAAAGCTGCCCCGGCTGCGTATCTGCTGACGGCAGCAATTGTCTCAAATGGTGCATATCACCTGCTGTTAGGAGAGAAGGATGCGGTGCTGACTCAAGGATATTACAGCGATTACAGTATTATGAGTCCAGAAACTTCTGCCGTGATGAGGCAGTATTATGATTTTATGATCCGTTACATGGATCTGTTCTATGATCCGACGCTTAGAGATGTTTCTATGACCCATATCGGATGGGACAATTACGAATACAAGTGTTGCTCAGATAATTGGAGCGTTTACGGAGAGAAAGACAAGGTATGGCTGACAATCAGGGAAAACAGGAATATAAAGACGATATCTCTCGTAAACCTCTGTGGATGCGGAGATGATTATTGGAACAGGGGCAAGGGGTATCCTGTAAGCCAGAAAAATGTAAGCTTTGTCGTTCAGGTCGATGAAAAGGTAAAAGGGATATATTTTGCAACTCCGGATCGTGGATCGGCGGAGTGTGAGGAACTCCCATATCAGTATCTGGAGAATGACAAAGGGCGATTTATCCGGTTTACGGTGCCGGAAATAAGAGTATGGGCGTTGGTATATATAAAAATGATGCTAGGGTCAAAAGCCCCCTATAGTACCTTGAAAAGTTCATATGTCTTGTAGTAAATACAAGCGCAAATACAGTACTTGCTGTATAATAGAGATATCTTAGGAAAGAAGGTAATCCCTATGTC
>DWVY01000021.1 GCA_019119995.1 Candidatus Mediterraneibacter faecavium
TCAGAGCATTGCTTTTGTGTGCTGTCAAGGGTGGCGTAAGCTGCCATCAAACATCATATCTGCGATTTTCAAGGTTCAATCTGAGCCTATTTCTTAGGCTCCATTTTTTCATAACTCATTTGACACTACCAAATGTCTGCAAATTTTGTTGCGCTCATTTCAGGATTAAGTATAGTATAGAGTGCCTGCGTTGGCAATCTACGCTCCGCAGACTTTTAACCGGGGATTCTGATGGCTTTTGGAATGTTCATTCTGGCATTGCTGACATTCGTTTTCGCGAACATAAAGTAATGTTGTAAGCATAGAAAGACCACCAGTTAGCCGGACGTTACAGTTTCCCCTAACCGCCGGACTGGAAAAACAATCCTCTTGACCGGCAAACATTTGTTCCTTCATAATAAACCCAGAGGAGGCGAACAAAAGTTTGGAAAAGAGAAAGCGAGTGATTTTTCACGTTGATGTTAATTCGGCATACTTGAGCTGGGAGGCAGCGTACCGACTTCACCACTTGGGAGGGCACACAGATCTGCGTGAGCAGGTCTCCGCGGTAGGCGGGGACGCGGCGCTGCGGCACGGGATCATCCTGGCGAAATCGATCCCGGCAAAGCGGTACGGTATCCGGACCGGCGAAACGATCGTGGAGGCGCGGAGAAAGTGCCCGGATCTGATCCTTGTCCCGCCCAATTACGGAATGTATGAGAAATGTTCGGCTGCATTTATGGATATCCTGAGGCAGTACTCTCCGGATGTGGAACAGTATTCCGTGGACGAGGCATTCGTGGACATGAGCGGGACAGAAGGACTGTGGGGCGGAGCCAAGAGCGCTGCCGAGCGGATCAAGAATCAGATCCGGGATACGCTTGGATTTACAGTCAATATCGGGATTTCGGAAAATAAACTGCTGGCAAAGATGGCGTCCGATTTCCGCAAGCCGGACCGGGTCCACACTCTGTGGAAGGAAGAGATACCGGAGAAAATGTGGGGTCTTCCTGTCAGCGATCTGTTTTTCGCAGGGCGGGCGACCACGGATAAGCTGTTCCAGCTTGGCATCCGGACCGTGGGAGAACTGGCGCACGCGGACCCGGAGCTCCTGAAACTGCACCTGAAGAAGCACGGCGAGGTGATCTGGGCGTTCGCAAACGGGATGGATGTGTCGGTCGTCCAGTCGGAACCGCCGGCGAATAAAGGATACGGCAATTCGACGACCATTGTCTTCGATGTGACAGACGCTTCCACGGCAAAGCTGGTCCTTCTGGCGCTGGCGGAGACCGTGGGGACCCGGCTGCGGGAGGCGCAGGTGAGGGCGGAAGTGATCGCAGTCGGGATCAAGTCCTCTGATTTTAGTTATAAGAGTCATCAGATGACACTGAAAAACGCCACGGACATTACGTCGGAAATACACAAGTATGCCTGCAGGCTTTTTGATGAGCTGTGGGACGGCGCGCCTATCCGGCATCTCGGGCTCCACACGAGCCGCATCCGGGACGGTGTGGATATGAGGCAGATGGATCTGTTCGACGAGACGGATTATGAGAAGCTTAAGAAAAGAGACGCTGCTGTAGACCGAATCCGCAGAAGGTACGGCATCGATTCCGTGAAACGGGCGGCGTTTACAGAATGTCCCATCGATCATATGAGCGGAGGGATCTCCCGGGAGAAGCGGTCAGTGGACTATACAAAGATCAGGGTATCATAAAAGGAAGGGAACACGACATTTACAGCGGGGAAATACAGACAGTACAGAGGTGAGCAAAAATGAGCATGGGGATCGGGACAAATGCCCGGAAGCCGGATGAAGGAAAACTGAAGAGAGAGAACCTGCGTGAGGTCGCCTGCGGAGTGTGGTTTACGAGCACCGGGACGGCAATGCCGAAGATGATCAAATATGAGGACGACGAGGGAATGATCCGCAGCGTCGGGCAGATCCATGTGCAGACGCGGGAGAAGAAGTACTACTGCGGCATCCCCATCCATGAGTACCGGTGCAGCACAGTGGCGCAGGGGAAGGAATACCTTTTCCGTCTGTATTATTATGCAGAAGAAAACCGGTGGAAATTAAGCTGGGAGAGCGGGACGTGAGTGACAGATATGTTATCCGGGGGTAGAATAATAGAGAGATATAAATAAGAGAAATATAAATGAGAAAAATATATGTAAAAGAACATTTAAGCAGGAGGGAACGGAGAATAGCATGTGCGGGCGGTATTATGTGGATGAGGAAACGGCGAAGGAGATCCGGCGGCTGGTGCTGAAGCTGGATGCAGGGGCATTTTATGGAACCGCAGGCGGAACTGCGGCTGTCTTCCCGTCGCAGAAAGCCACGGTGATCATGGGAAGGGAACGTCATCTGGAGGCGGAGCAGATGCTATGGGGCTTCCCGCGGTTTGACGGAAAAGGTCTCCTGATCAACGCCAGAGCGGAAACCGCCGCAGAGCTCTGTACTTTCCGGGAGTGTGTCCTGCACAGGAGGTGCGTGATCCCGGCAAAGGGATTTTGGGAGTGGAACAAGTCGAAAGAGAAGTTTTCCTTTGAGCGGCCGGACGCCCAGGTCATGTTCATGGCGGGATGTTACGACTGCTTTGACGGTCAGGAGAGGTTCGTGATCCTGACGACAGAGGCGAACCCTTCCATAAAGCCGGTCCACGACCGGATGCCGCTGATCCTGGAGCGAAATGAACTGGAAGACTGGGTGACGGACTACGGCGCTGCGGAGTATTTCCTGCACAAAACGCCCGTACTTCTGGAGCGAGAAGCGGAATATGAACAGATGAGCCTGTTTTAGCTTTGTATCTGAGGCATTTTATGGTAAACTGGTACGGTAGGCGGCAGTGGACGAACTGCTGCGCCATAAGAAATTTACGGAATGATATATGAAGGAGTCAGATTATGCCAGTTTATGATTTTAATAATTCTCCGGCAGGTTCCAAAGAGCCTGTCTGCACCTATACGGTTTTCTATACAAATGAGCCCGAAGCGTCCGCGGAACATCCGCTTCTCGTCCTTGACAACAGCGCCGGGAAGCTGAAACACCATTCCAACGGAGTGTTTACAAACCCGATCCGTCGGACAGCCTTTGAATTCCAGGGAGAGGACGGCGCAGTCAGCGCGGATATCCTGCGGATCGACGCCCGGTTCGTAAGCCTTCTGAAATGGATGGGGGAGAACCACATCAATGTGCGCCTCTCCGGCGCAGCGCGCGGCAATGAATATGCGGTGTATAAGATCCGCGAGATCGCTTTCGGCGGCGGGGTGAAGCTCTCCGCGGAGGACGGATTCCTCCAGTTCATGATCGAGCGTCTCCTCTCCAGCGACGCGCCCTCCGAGGAAGTGCCGGATGAGGACGAGGAGGAGACCGGCGACAGCATGAAGCTGACAAGCATCCAGAGTATTACGGATTTCATGACCTGTGCGGGAAGGACACTGCCGGACAATATCCGCCTCTGGGCGCGGCGAAATCTTGCGGTGGCGCGCTCTCATGAGGTATCCGCAGAAGAGCGCCGCCACGCCCAGCGCGCTCTGTCTATCATGATGAATATTCAGTGGAAGGGAAATTATTTCCCGCCGGTGGATCCTGACGAGGCGCGCCGGATCCTGGACGAAGAGCTGTACGGCATGGAATCTGTGAAGCAGAGGATCATTGAGACTATCATCCAGATCAACCGCACCCACACCCTGCCGGCTTACGGGCTTCTCCTGATCGGTCCTGCAGGTACGGGAAAGTCTCAGATTGCCTACGCAGTGGCGCGGATTTTAAAGCTTCCGTGGACGACACTGGACATGAGCTCCATCAACGACCCGGAGCAGCTTACCGGAAGCTCCCGGATCTATGCAAACGCAAAGCCGGGCATCATCATGGAGGCATTCTCCATGGCGGGCGAGTCCAACCTCGTGTTTATCATCAATGAGCTGGACAAGGCTGCCGCAGGAAAAGGAAACGGCAATCCGGCGGACGTCCTTCTGACCCTGCTGGACAATCTTGGATTTACCGACAATTATATTGAGTGCATGATCCCCACAGTGGGTGTGTACCCCATTGCCACTGCCAATGACAAAGATCAGATCAGCGCGCCGCTCATGTCCAGGTTCGCGGTGATCGAGATCCCGGACTACACTGCGGAGGAAAAGAAGGTCATCTTCTCCAAATACGCGCTTCCGAAAGTGCTGAAACGGATCGACATGCAGGAGAAGGAGTGCACCCTGACGCCTGACGGGCTGAACGCGGTCATTGACCTGCACAGAAACACAAGCGGAATCCGCGACCTGGAGCAGGCGGCAGAGCACATCGCGGCGAATGCGCTGTACCAGATCGAGGTGGATCATGTGGAGTCCGTGACATTTGACGGGGCGATGGTGAGAGCGCTGCTTTCCTGAAATAAACCCGGGGATGCATCCGAAACAGGTGTGCAGTTGATTGATGGAAAGATTCTTGCGGTAAGAGGTGTGATGAAATGAGCAGGATCAGGATTATAAAGAAAAACGATGAATACAGCTCCGAGTACGAGGTCGGAGATATTTTTGAGATTCAGGGGACATGGTACGGCGGCGTCCATATCACGGGGAAATCCGGCGTTCCGGTCTCTCTGGATAAAGGAGAGTATCAGGAGTTGGACACAGAACCTGAACCGGAGGCAGAAGAGGAAGAATTGAAAAGGGATATCTGTGTTGGCGACATTGTGCAGCATTTTAAGAGGGAGTGGGTGTCTGCCGACACCTCGGAATACCTATATAAAGTGCTTGCCTTCGCCCAGCACACGGAAACCGGGGAGCGGCTGGTCATCTACCAGGCGCTCTATGCGCCGTTCAAAGTGTGCGCAAGACCCTACGCCATGTTCATGAGCGGGGTGGACAGGAAAAAGTATCCGGACATCCGGCAGAAATACCGGTTCGAGAAAGTAAAGGTGTGAGAAGATGGCGTCAGAGAGAACGGACGAGCTGTACAGGCTCCTGTTGGACAGGGGCTATCCGAAGGAGTTCTGCGCGGAGATCGCGTATAAAAATATGAACACAGATTACACCGCCACAAGGATGATCGGGTATCTCTACCGTGTGACAAACCCAAGACTCGAGGATCTGGTGGATGAGATGCTGGCAATCTTAAGCGACAGGGATGAGATCATGCGGAAGAAAGAGATGGAGCATGCCCAGGCGGTGATCAATGATATCTATAACAACGGGCTGTAAAGGCAGGAGTACGGTTTCAAAATATTTCAGAGATATGGAGGCGGATACGATGAGCGGACTACAGAGATTTACAGATGCGCAGAAAATGGACTTTGACACTGCAATGGCGGAAATTCGAAATGGACGTAAAGAGAGCCACTGGATGTGGTATATCTTCCCGCAGCTTGGCGGGCTGGGATTCAGCAGCATGTCAGAGTATTATGGGATAAAAGATCTGGAGGAAGCGAGGAAGTTCCTGAATGACCCGTATCTGGGTGAAAATTTGAGGACGATCAGCAAAGCGCTGTTGGAACTTAAGACCGATGATCCCCATCAGGTGTTCGGAAGCCCGGATGACTTGAAGCTGCTGTCGTGCATGACGCTGTTTGAGGCGGCAGAGGGGAGAGGCGGAGTATTTACGAAAGTGATCGAGAAGTATTATAAGGGGAGACGGGATCGAAAGACGGAGAAGATGCTGGGGAGAGGATAGGATGAGAATCGAAAGAGAGGGCGGTTGGAAATGAAAACAGTATTTTTACATGGCCTGGGCCAGACGGCGCATGAATGGGACGCAGTGCTGAGCCGGGCGTCACTGCCGGACACGGACTGTCCGGAGCTGTCTACGCTGACGGAGGGGAAACTGACATATACCGGACTGCGGACAGGTTTTGAAAAACGATATGCGGATGTGAAAGAAGCGTTCCGAATATGCGGTCTTTCGCTTGGCGCAGTGCTTGCCCTCGACTATGCGATCCATCACAAAGAAAAAGTAGATTCCCTGATCTTGATCGGGGCGCAGTATAAGACGCCTGCTCTGCTGATCGATTTTCAGAATCTCATATTCCGCTGTATGCCTGAAAAAGCTTTTTCGGATATGGGTGTTTCAAAACAAGATATGATCCGGCTGTGTCGTTCCATGCGCTCTTTGGACTTTACCTCCGGGCTGAGAGAAGTCGGCTGTTCGGTGAAGATCCTCTGCGGAGAAAAGGACAGGGCGAATCTGAAAGCCTCAAGACAGCTTTGCAAGCTCCTGCCGCAGGCGGAATTACACATTGTTCCGGGCGCAGGGCATGAGATCAATAAATGTGCGCCGGAGGCGATAGCTGCTATACTTAACTGCTGATCAGGAGAAGACGGAAATAAGAAAAACAGAAGAGGAATAAGGTGCCTGCATTGTTTGGAGAAGGAAACTTGAGTGTGCTTATTTTACTATAATATGATTTAGTAAAACGTAATTGACTAAAATAAATTACACTTAATCAGGATAAAATGTAACGGATTAAGGAGGACGTGCCATGCCAGAAGAAAAGAAGGGGAAAACATATCTATGGCTGGAAGACCGCCAGGGAAAAGCAGGATATACGTTTTGGAAAATTCTGATGCAGCAGATCCGCCCGGATGTCATTGTAGAAAGCAAGAAAATTGTATATGATAATTCGTTTGACAATCTGCAGGTTTATCAGGAACAGAAATTATTGAAAAGATATGCAGATAAGAGAAAGAATGTGTTTTTACTTGGTTTGATCTGTTTTGAGTATATCCTTCTTGAATTTGATCAGTTGATTCACTGGATTTATGCGCCGGAAGATGATTTTCTGATAAAAAGGTCAGGAGCGTTGAAAGCTCGTGAAGCTTTGGTAAAGTGTCTTAGTTCTGGAGAAGTAGATTACAAAATGCTTCAGGAAGTATCTTTATATGATGTTCATCTCGACAGCCATAATATTGAGCAGTTATCTGCTAAACTTCTTTTTGACCTGACGAGAAATACAGGATTTGAAGTGTCAAAAAAGATGATCGGAGAGTGCTGGATCAGATCATGTTGTGAATGGGATAAAAGACAGGAAGATGACATATGCGGACTTGATAATAACCGTTTAAGTTTAAAAGCAAAGATGCAGAGCGTTTACAGAGGAACTTCGATAATGAAAGAATTTTCAAAAACAGGACTGGAGGTGTTATTGTGATTACAATATATAAAAATAAAAAAGATATACCTCAGGAAATGGAATATGTTGAATTAAATGATGTGTTTTTTAACCAGAATACAGCAGGAAAGTTTGATAAACGCGCTGGTGATATAATTGCCAGAATTGATGATTCGAAGCTTTTAGGAAAATTCAAAATAGAATCAAAATTTAATCAGGTGATCTTAGACGTGGACTGTCTGTCTACCGGCTGCAAGACTGTTTTGAATGTTATGTATTTCCCGGACAAAGTGTTCTGCATAAAAGAATGCGGAGATAATGCCTTAGAGATATTATATGGTCTTGATGAAGGATCGGTATATAGTGATTATGCTGTAATCCCTTTTGAAATGCAAAAAGTTTTGGCATATTCAAACGGTGACAAACGGATAATAGATGATTACGAAGAACTAAAGGAGTGGTGGGAAGATGAAAAGTAAACCAATGGTAATGGATCATTTTAAAACCGTCCACACTTCTTATATCATTAATTTTAATTTCACGAATAATATTACCATTTTAACAGGGGAATCGGCTACGGGGAAAACGGCTGCTTTTTCTTTTATTAAAGAATGCATGGCAGTGAATCCAGATATTCTCTGCATCAATTATCTTGATTATCAGAAAGATATTTTAGATATGATCTGTAAAGTACAAGGAAAACTGATCGTAATTGATAATGCAGATATCCTGCTGGATGACAGGACAAGAAAATACATTTCTCTGGACGGAAAGAATCAGTATTTGATAATCGGGCGGAACCCTAAGAATCTGTTTGCTACGAAAGAAAATTTATTCGAGCTTACAAGCAGAAAAATCGGGGAACAGACCGAGTTTTCAATAAAACCGTATTTATAAGGATACTATAAAAATGAGTTATGACAGATTAAGCAGATATCTGAGCCTCATCCTGCGGCATCATCCCGAAGTGATCGGGATCAGCCTGGACGCACATGGCTGGGCTGATGTGGATGAACTGATCGCAGGGATCGCACAGAAGAAAAATTTTAACAGGGAAATACTTGAGGAGATTGTCAGAACAGACAAGAAGCAGAGATACTCATTCAGCGAAGACGGGGCGAAGATCCGGGCAAACCAGGGGCATTCTGTTCAGGTCGATCTGGAACTTCAGCCGATAGAACCGCCGGATCTGCTCTGGCATGGAACCGCGGAAAAATATGCCGCTTCGATTGAGAAAACAGGGCTAAAGCCGGGCAGCCGCATGTATGTGCATCTCTCGCCGGACATAGAGACTGCGGTTACCGTGGGGAAGCGTCACGGCAGACCGATAGTCTATGAAGTAAAAAGCGGTCAGATGCACCGGGATGGATTTCCCTTTTACCGTTCTGTCAACGGAGTCTGGCTTACATCCAGAGTGCCCAATATTTATCTGGAAAGAATCTGACGTAGAATTGAGTCTTAAATTTCTGTAACCTTATAAAATGATATTAGAAGTTTCCTGAAAGAAAGGAGCACCCCATGTCCCTTTACGCCCTCGGCGACCTCCACTTAAGCTTCCAGTCCGACAAGTCCATGGACATTTTCGGAAGCGTATGGAAGCGCCACGAGAAAAAGATTGAAAAATATGTAAACCGGATCGTAACCCCGGACGACACCCTGGTGCTCACGGGCGATCACTCCTGGGGGAGAAAGCTGCCCGAGTGCAGGGAGGATCTCGCCTTTATCGAGCGGCTGCCGGGGCGGAAGATCCTGCTCCGAGGAAACCATGATATGTTCTGGGATGCGAAGAAAACGGAACGGCTGAACGAGGAATATAAGGACAGGCTGTTTTTCCTGCAGAATAATTTCGCCGTATATGAGGACTACGCGCTGGTGGGGACAAAGGGCTTTACCTTTGAAGGTCCGTTCTATCTGGACCGGTGGGGGAATATCACCGGGTGGGATGAACAGAAAGAAGCCCAGGCGGAAAAACTGGTGGAGCGCGAGATGGGGCGGCTCCGGGAGTCCTTCCGCCGGGCTTCTGAGGCGGGATACCGGAAGTTCATCATGTTCCTCCACTATCCGCCGACGAATATACTGGAAGACACCTCGCCTTTTACGGAGATCGCGGAGAAGTACGGCGTTTCTGCGGTCGTCTATTCCCACTGCCACGGAGAGCGCCGCTTCGGAGACAGTATCCGCGGAGAATTTCACGGGATCCGATACATGCTGGTGTCCGGCGACTATCTGAATTTCCGTCCGGCGGCGGTGCTTCCCTGAGGCTGTGGGAGCCGTTCTTTTAAAGATGTCAGGTAATCCGTGTTTTCCTTATGGCAGGCAAGGTAATAGGTCACGTCAGCTTCCGGATCCGTGAGAGGGACGAGGACGCGCCCGGAGAGAAGCCCGTCAGGATCACCTGCGAGATCTGTGGCGAAGCATGGCAGGGAAGAGCTGCGAACCAGTTCGTTAAATTCAAACTCATCGTTCTGTACGAGAAAATGTGAAGCGGGCATTTTCTCCCGGCACATCCCATCCCAGAAGCCGATCTCTGATTTAAGGAGAAAATTAAATCCGTTCAGGTCGCGGAATGTGACAGAAGTTTTTCCGGCGAGGGCGTGGGATGGCGGGACGCAGACGAACAGGCGCTCTCTGAGGAAGGGAAACGAAAGGAAACGATCGTCCCGGCTCTTGTGAGGAAGGACGGCGATCCTGCACAGGTCAGAAGAAAGATCTTCCCATACGCTGTCGGAATCTTTCAGGGAGGATGCAATAGTCATGGCCGGAAAAGCGGATGAGAGGGCGGGAAGCACATACCACAGAGGCGCCGGGGCGCAGGAGCTGACTGTGATAGTGCGCAGGCTCCGGTCGTAATCCTGCACCTGCTTCAGGGCAGAGTCCGCTGCGTCGAGGACACGTCGCGCTTGCTCCACGGCAAAGCGTCCGGTCTCGTTCAGAGAGATCCGGTTCTTCCCGCGGACGAACAGGGGGACTTTGAAGCTCTCTTCCAGATGCTGCATGGTCCGCGTGATCGTAGGCTGCGAGATATGAAGCTTTTCGGCAGCCTGGGAGAGCGTGCCGGATTCCGCAAATGCGGCGAATTGTTCCAGTTCTTCTAATGTAAACATAATAACCTCCTTGTCTTTCGGCGGATCAGTCCAGGACCCGCCTGTTTCTTTATTAGCTTTCAGTATTCATCATATGAAATCTACATTCCTGTATTCTTATTGTACATTCTCCACGCGAAAAAGTAAAATAAAACTAGCAGCAGAGAAGCAAGAGAAAGATTGCTGCGAACCAATATGAAAGATTTTGAATAGCAGGAGGTATGACAGATGGAATATGTAGAATTAAATAACGGTGTGAAAATGCCCATGCTCGGTTATGGAGTATATCAGACTCCGCCGGAAGAGACAGAGCGCTGTGTGCTGGAGGCAGTGGATGTGGGATACCGGAGCATTGACACCGCGCAGGCGTACGGAAACGAGGAAGGTGTAGGGAGCGCGCTGGCAAAGAGCGGCCTGCCGAGAGAAGAGTTTTTCCTCACTACAAAAGTATGGATCAGCAATGCCGGATATGAGAGAGCAAAGGCATCCATAGAAGAATCATTAAAAAAGCTTCAGACATCCTATCTGGACCTTCTTTTGATCCACCAGCCGTTCGGAGACTATTACGGGACTTATCGTGCCATGGAAGAAGCGTACAGAGAGGGAAAGGTCAGGGCGATCGGAGTGTCAAACTTCTATCCGGACCGTCTGATCGATCTTTATCATTTCGCGGAGATCAAGCCCTCGGTCAACCAGATCGAGACACATGTATTCCAGCAGCAGGAAACAGCGCGGAAGTATTTGAAAGACCGGGGTGTCCAGATCGAGTCCTGGGGACCGTTTGCAGAAGGGAAAAATGATTTCTTCCGGAATCCGGCGCTCGTTGAGATTGGGAAGCGATATGGGAAGACGGCCGCACAGACCGCGCTGCGTTTTCTCATTCAGAGCGGCGTCGTGGCGATCCCGAAGTCTACGCACAGGGAACGGATGGAGGAGAATTTCCAGATCTTTGATTTTGCGCTGACCGAGGAAGAGATGCAGAAGATCCGGGCGCTGGACACAGGAGAGAGCCTGTTCTTCTCCCACTATGACCCGAAGACAGTGGAATGGTTCATGACATTTGCATAAAACTATGTAAAAACACTTTAACAGTTCAGCCCGCGCCATTCGGAAAACCGCACTGACGTGCTTACTGCGGCTGCCGCCGCTGTTTTCCTCATTAACGGGCGCTCAGCTCATCAGGCTGCCCGGTCGCAAAACCATGCAGGCATGTTTTTCTCGCCCGCACAGCCTGATGGCTGAACTGTTGGGCTATAAAATCTTGTCGATTCCTGTAAATTTTATATTGTGTATTTTTATGCATTAGGTTACAATAAAAAATGCATATTTAAAGGGAGGAGACAAGTGCAATGTTTGGAAAGAACAAAAAGGGGCGTGTTCCTTCAGCAAAAAAGGACTTTACGAAGCTGAAGACGCCCCATACTTATGCAATCATCTTTTTCGTAGTGGTTGCCTGCTGGCTTCTGACATTTCTGATCCCGGCGGGAAAATTCAGCACCCACGAGATCGAGTATCAGGACGCCAACGGCGAGACCGCCACAAGGACGGTCCTCATGGCGGATACGTTCCGATACAGCTATAACCTGGACACGGATTTTGTGGCGGATGCGCTGGCTGACATCAGCAAGGACCAGGAACTGATGGACGAGATGGAAGTGGACCCCGAGGCGCTTTCCGCACTGATGGAGACGGATTCTTCTGCGTGGACCCAGGCAGACCTGGACGCGGTCGGCATCAGCGACGACGAGATGTACAGCCTGTACGGCGAGGATTTCTATGATACGAGCGAAAAGCTCCACAAGACAGCGGGAATCTGGGGGACCCAGGACTTCGGCGGCTTCGGGTTTATGAACTATGTGTTCGAGGGACTTGTGACCGGAGACCGTTCCGGCTCCGCGGTAGGATTATGCGCGCTGATCCTTGTGATCGGCGGTTCCTTCGGTATCATTATGAAAACGGGTGCCATCGACGCAGGTATCTATGCGTTCATCAGAAAGACAAAGGGACTGGAGCGTCTGGCTCTGCCGCTGCTCTTTATCCTGTTTTCACTGGGCGGAGCGACCTTCGGCATGGCGGAAGAGTGTATCCCCTTTGCCATGATCATGGTGCCCTTTGTGATCGCCCTGGGGTATGACTCCATCGTGGCGGTGACCGTGACTTATGTGGCTTCCCAGGTGGGAAATGCGGTGTCATGGATGAGCCCGTTCTCTGTTGCAGTGGCGCAGGGAATCGCGGGAGTACCGGTCCTTTCCGGAGCGACCTTCCGTCTGGTTATGTGGGTAGTCGTGACACTTGCGGCAGCCGCTTTCATGATGGTTTACGCGGAGGGCGTGCGCAAGACGCCGCAGAAATCTGTGGTATATGCGGGAGACGCTTACTTCCGCAGCCGCATGGATACGGTGACAGACGAAGAGCGGGAGTTCAATCTGGGACACAAGCTGATCCTTCTGGAAATGCTGGCTGTCCTGATCTGGATCATCTGGGGCGTTACCCAGCGCGGATTCTATATCCCGGAGATCGCGTCCCAGTTCTTTGTTATGGGATTCGTGGCAGGTGTGATCGCGATCATCTTCAGGCTGAACGGCATGACCATCAACGGCATGGCTTCCGCATTCCAGGGCGGTATCGCAGACCTGGCAGGCACGGCGGTTGTCGTTGGTATGGCGAAGGGAATCCTTCTCGTACTGGGCGGTTCTGACGCGGACGTTCCGTCTGTGCTGAACACGATCCTGTACGGCATCGGAAATGTGCTTGACGGTGTTCCGGCATTCCTGGGAGCATGGTTTATGTACATCTTCCAGAGCCTGTTCAACCTAGTCGTGACGTCTAACTCCGGACAGGCGGCCCTGACCATGCCGATCATGGCGCCGCTCTCAGACCTGGTGGGAGTGTCCCGTCAGATCGCAGTCCTGGCTTACCAGCTGGGCGCAGGATTTGTGGACGCATTTACCCCGGTGTCGGCAAGCTTGATCGGTGTGCTCGGCGTGGCAAGGATCGAGTGGGGCAAATGGGCGAAGTTCCAGATCAAGATGCAGGCATTCTTCTTCGTGATGGGAACAATCTTTATCGCCATTGCGGTTGCGATTAATTTCCAGTAGAAAAACAGAAAATAACTTCGGCCGGCGTTCTTAGTGGCGCCGGCCGGACTGCTTTGACACACGGAGAAATGGATTGAGATCAGAGAAACGGATTCAGACATAAGGAGAGAGAGCAATGGTTACGATCATCAGAAACACGAAAGTCTATCAGCCGGAATATGCCGGAGTGAAGGACATTCTTATACTGGGGGACCGCATTGCCGCGGTCGGAGAGGATCTGCGGGTGGATTTCGGCGGCTGTCTTGAGGTGCAGGAGATCGACGGCAGCGGCATGGCGGCTGTGCCGGGATTTATCGACAGCCACGAGCATATCCTGGGCGGAGGCGGCGAGGGCGGCTTCCACACACGGACGCCCGAGGCTGCTCTTGGCGACCTGATCCGAAACGGCATCACCACGGTGGTGGGCTGCATCGGAACGGACGTCGTCGGCAGGGATATGACCGCTCTGCTGGCAAAGGCGCACGCCCTGGAAAATGAAGGAGTCACGACATACACTTACACGGGTTCCTACCAGGTGCCGGTGCGCACGCTGACGGACAGCCTGATGAAGGATATCATGATGCTGGACAAGGTGATCGGTGTGGGAGAGGTGGCAATCTCTGATCACCGCTCATCCCAGCCCACTTTTGAGGAGTTTGCACGGATCGCGGCGGACGCCAGAGTGGCGGGAATGCTCTCGGGGAAGGCAGGGATCGTGAATGTCCATCTGGGAGACAGTGAGCGCAGGCTCGACCTGATCCGCCGGGTGGCCCGCGAGACGGAGATCCCCGCGTCCCAGTTCCTGCCCACCCATGTGAACCGCAACGCGGCGCTGTTCGAGGAGTGTCTGGACTTTGCGGCAGAGGGCGGCACCATTGATTTTACCGGAAATGAGGACATCGACTACTGGGAGACGATCTGCGATGAGGTGCGCGTGTGCCGGGGCATCCGCATGCTCCTGGACAGAGGCATCCCAAGCGACCGGTTCACCATCTCTTCCGACGGTCAGGGAAGCATGCCCGTCTTTAACGAGAAGGGCGAGTTCCAGGGCATCGGCATCGGGAAGGCGTCCTGCCTGCTGAAAGAAGTGCGGGAGTGCGTGCAGAAGGAAGGCATTCCGCTGGAAACCGCAGTAAAAGGCATCACATCCAACCCGGCGGCCATCCTGAAGCTGGATAGAAAAGGACGGATCAAAGAAGGATTCGACGCGGACATCTGTCTGCTGAAAGAGGACACGCTGGAACTTGATACCGTGATCGCAAAAGGACAGGTTATGGTAAAAGACGGAGAGCAGAAAGTGTTCGGGACGTTTGAGAGAGCATATTAATCACAACTGAGAGAGCGTAGTCGTCATAACATAGAAACAGGAGCCGGCGCACAGGGAATCGTATCAATATCATTCCCGTGCGCCGGCTCCTGTCTGTTATTTCAGGAAAAACCGTATCATCTTTTCGTTTCGTTTCCGATAGGGCTGATACCGCATCGGCAGATCGATCCATGTCTTCTTGTCCACAATGCTCTTATAGTGGGTAAAGGTGTCGAAACCGGTCTTGCCATGGTAGGCGCCCATGCCGCTCTCCCCGAAGCCGCCGAATCCCATCTCCGAGGTGGCGAGGTGGATAATAGTATCGTTGATACATCCGCCGCCGAAGCCGCAGCGCGCCGTTACTTTTCTTGCAGCCTTTTTATCCGAGGTGAAGAGGTACAGCGCCAGCGGATGGGGCATGGAGTTGATCCGCCGGATGGCTTCGTCCAGGCTGTCGAATGTAAGGACTGGCATAACCGGCCCGAAGATCTCCTCCTGCATGACAGCGTCGGAGAAGGTCACATTGTCCATGACCGTGGGCTCGATGCGGAGTGTATTCCGGTCAGAGTCTCCGCCGTGGACGACTTTCTTCTCATCAATCAGGCTGAGGATCCGGTCAAAATGCTTTTCGTTGATGATCTTTCCGTAATCGGAATTGCAAAGCGGCTGTTTCCCATACTGTCTGCGGATCTGTTTCTGCACTTCCTTGATCAGCTTATCTTTCACAGAGCGGTGACAGTACACATAGTCCGGAGCCACGCAGGTCTGCCCGCAGTTCAGGTATTTCCCGAAGACGATCCTTTTTGCCGCAAGCTTGATATCAGCAGTCTGGTCCACGATGCAGGGACTCTTTCCGCCAAGCTCCAGGGTGACAGGCGTGAGATATTCGGCGGCGTTCCGCATGACTTCCTTTCCCACGTTCTGGCTGCCGGTGAAGAAGATGTAGTCAAAATGCTCGTGCAGAAGGCAGGTGTTCTCCGCGCGTCCGCCGGTCACCACAGCCACATACTGGGGCTCGAAGCACTCGGACAGGATGAGCCGGAGCACCTCGCTTGTGTGGGGCGAATAAGCGCTGGGCTTTACCACCGCCGTATTTCCCGCGGCAAGCGCGTCGACAAGCGGGGAGAGGGTCAGCATGAACGGATAATTCCACGGGCTCATGATGAGCGTCACGCCGTAGGGCGACGGTTTCTTATAGCTGCGGGAATGGAATTGCGCTAACGGCGTGCGCACCCGCTGCTCCCGTGCGAATTTCGGCGTGTGCTTCAGCATGTAGCTGAGTTCCTCTAAGACCATGCCGGTCTCGCACATATAGCTCTCGAACCCGCTTTTCCCTAGATCCTTTTTCAGCGCGTCATGAATTTCTGCTTCATGGCCGGAGATGGCGTGATAGAGCTTCTGAAGCGCCGTAAGGCGGCTGCTGACCGGGAGCGTGGATCCGGTCTGAAAATATTTCCTCTGCCTTGTGACAATATCTTTAATTTCCTGTTCTGTCATCTTCGTCTGCTCCTTTCCCTGGGGTCTTCATTTCTGTTACATTCCTGTTTTCAAAACTTTCATTTTCAGAAACTTCGTTTTTGGCGCCTTCATTTCCAGCGTCTTCATCTGACTCAGGCATCAGCATGTAGTAGAACCGCTCAAGTTCCGGCGCGCCCATAAGGACGGGGACAGGGTAGAGCGGATTCGCCTCTTTGTCTGCGTAATGCGCAAGCTTCGGGATATCCGTCTCCTGGATTTCCGGGATATGATCGCCGATGCCGAAGCGTTTCTTCATATCTTTCACAGCCTGTATGAACCGGCCGGCAGCTTCCCCGCAGGGGGTGTCCTCATCCGCGATACCTGCCGCAACGGCAAGACGGGCCAGCTTTTTGTGGATCTTCTCTCCGTAAGCTTCCAGAAGCATCGGCAGGATCACCGCGTTCGCCAGACCGTGGGGCACATTATATTCGCCGCCAAGGGAATGTGCGATCGCGTGGACGTACCCCACGTAAGATTTGGTAAACGCGCATCCCGCGTAGAAGGATGCGTGGAGCATATTGCGGCGGGCTTCCACATTGCCGCCGTCATTGTAAGCGGTATCGATATTTTCAAAAATCAGTTTCACCGCGAGCAGGGCGTCCTGCCGTGTCCCGTAGGTCGTGGAATTGCCGATGTAAGCCTCCACTGCATGGGTGAGGGCGTCCATGCCCGTGGTTGCCGTGATGAATGGCGGCAGACTCAGCGTGACCTTCGGGTCGAGGACTGCGTACCGCGGGATCAGCGGAAAATCATTGATGGCATATTTATAGCGTGTCTGCGCGTCCGTGATGACTGCTGCCAGCGTTGTCTCGCTTCCTGTGCCGGCAGTGGTCGGAACCGCCATGAGGAGCGGCAGCTTTTTATGCACCTTTAAGATTCCTTTCATTTTTGCAAGAGACTGCTTCGGCTTCGCAATCCGGGCGCCCACAGCTTTCGCACAGTCCATGCTGGAGCCGCCGCCGAAACCGATGATACAGTCGCATCCTTCGTTCTGATAGATTTCAATCGCCTCAGCGACATTATCCGTGGTGGGGTTGGCTACAGTCCCGTCATAAATGAAATATGGAATGTCTGCGCCCGCCAGCGCTTTCTCCAGACGGCGGGTCAGGCCAAGCTTCCGGATCCCGGCATCCGTGATGATCAGGACTTTGCTGCATTTCTTTTTTTGAATGACTTCCGGCAGGGCTTTTACGCTGCCGACGATCTTCGGTTTCCGGTAGGGCAGGAACGGCAGGGCGATCTTTAAGCCTGTCTGAAAGGTCCTGCAGTAGATTCTTTTTAGAGGGTTCATTTGAACAGATCCTTTCCGGCGCAGTTACAGCGCTTCTTATTATAATATATTTCCTGAAAATATTAGCAGTTGGGATTCTGTTTGTCAACAAATCCGGTATTGACATTATCAGCAGAATATTGATAATGGATAAAGAAGAATTATACGAGACAGGAGAGTTAAAGAGATGAAAATAGCTGTAACATATGATAACGGAAACATTTTTCAGCATTTTGGACGGACAGAGCAGTTTAAAGTGTATGAGATAGAGGATAACAAGGTAGTATCCAGCGAAGTGATCGGTTCCAACGGGGTCGGACATGGCGCACTTGCCGGTCTGCTTGCCAATCTGGCTGTGGACGTGCTCATCTGCGGCGGCCTTGGCGGCGGAGCCCAGGCGGCTCTCGCAGAGGCAGGGGTCGAGGTGTGCGCAGGCGCCGAGGGGGATGCGGACCAGGCGGTGGAAGCCTACCTGAAAGGCGAGCTGGCTTCCACCGGCGCAAACTGTGACCATCACCATCATGAGGACGGGCACAGCTGCGGCGGCCACGACGAGGGGCATTCCTGCGGTTCCGGGTGCGGAAGCAGCTGCGGCGGTGGATGCGGCTCCAGACCTGCATTTACCGGACGCAATGTAGGAAAAACCTGCCGCGCCCATTACAGGGGAACTTTCAATGACGGGACCCAGTTTGATTCTTCCTACGACCGCGGGGAGCCGCTGGAATTTGTGTGCGGCGCCGGGCAGATGATCCTGGGCTTTGACAAAGCCGTAGCGGACATGGAAGTGGGACAGGCAATGGATGTGCACCTGATGCCGGAGGAAGCGTACGGCATGCCGGACCCGAACGCTGTCTTTTCTGTTGAGATCGCGCAGCTCCCGGGCTCTGAGGAGCTTGAGGCGGGACAGCAGGTCTATCTGTCCAACCAGTTCGGACAGCCGTTCCCGGTCAAGGTCGTGGAGAAGGACGAGAAGATGATCACATTCGATGCGAACCATGAGATGGCGGGAAAAGAGCTGAACTTCAGGATCGAACTTGTTGAAGTACTGGAAGGGTGATGAGGATTTTGTTCCCTGTAATCGATAAAAAGAAAACCGGCATCCATCTGCGCAGGATCATGGATGAGCGCGCGCTGTCCGTGAAAGACGTCCAGCAGTATCTCGGGCTTGGCAGCATCCAGAGCGTTTACCACTGGCTGAACGGGATCAGCATGCCGACCATTGATAACCTGTATGCGCTGAGCGAATTGTTTCAGCTCCCGGTAGATGAGATGCTGTGCGGAAACAGGCAGTACGATTATAAAGCAGCGGGCAGACAGAGCGCCCATGTGAAACGCCTGCAGGCATATCACGACAGGCTGCTGGAACACAAAGCAGCGTAGAACTTTTATACTACAAGTTCAATGACAAATGCAGTGTCCTCCCTTAAAATGATTCTTATAAAGATCAGGAATCGTTTTAAGGGAGGAGTTTTTATGAGCGAAAAAATGCTTGTGACGCAGGCACTGGACGAGAGAGACCTGCTGGTAAAGAAGATAGGTGATAAAATTGCGAAAGCAAGCTTCGTAGATACGGTCAGACCGAATGAAGACAAGGTTTATGCAAAGCGGATCAACAGGGCAGAATATGCGAAAGAGGCGGAAGCTTCCTATCAGCAGATCCTTGACCTGATCGATCGTTTCCAGAAGATCGACGCTGCGATCGTAGATTCCAACGCCAGGACAGAAGTGAAGACCGCTTACGGAACATTTACAGTTGCCGGAGCGCTCTCCTTAAGGAGCAGGCTGCGGGGCATGGACTCTTACGACGGAGAGGCTGATTTTGAAGGAAAACTGCAGGAAAAATTAAACACCGAATATAATGAACGCGTACGCTTCTGTGATCTGAAGAACAGCCAGCTTCAGAACACTGCCGAAAGTATGAGACTGAGCATTTTAGGCCGCGATGCAAAGACAAAAGATGACAAACCGCTGGGCGTGGTTGACGCATATGTAAAAGAGAACACAACGGAGCTTGCAGATCCGCTGGATGTGAAGAAGAAGCTGGAACAGCTTGAGGAAAAGAGAAATACACTTCTCACGGAGCTGGATACCCAGATCAAAGTATCCAACGCAACTACGTTTATTGAAATCGCATAAATGCATTGCCTGCATTACGAAAATCCCGGACTCAGTTCCCCCGCAGCGGGGTGATGCTGCATGGTGAAAATACCAATTCTGATTAAATCGGATCGCTCAATAAAGAAGTGGCGCAGTTGGTAGCGCACATGGCCGGAAACCATGATGTCGCGGGTTCAAATCCCGCCTTCAGAGTATTGAGACATGAAAGATGTGGAAGAACATCTGGGGCGTTAATCGTTTTGGGTTTTGTCTGAGCTGTCAATTGTGAATGGTCAATGATCTTCTTCTTAAACAGTCTTTGATAAACAGGGAACTTTTCTTCAGGCATAGAAATGTGCTGAAATCCATGGGACAGGTTAAGGTGCTGAACTGATTGGCCGGGGACGAACCTCATGGCTGTAATGTGGGCAATATCATTTAGAAGAAAGGCTGTGGTACTCCGCAGCTTTTTCTTTACACGGGAGGATAATGATGAAAAGGGAAAAAGCAGAGTCTGCTAACAACATCTGGAACAAAGAGGGCTTCCTGATGTGCGGACTGGGAGAAAAGAATAAAATCATAGCAAAGATCAAATATTTCATGAAATGCTGCAGCTGGAGCCGGCAGCGCATTGTACGCGGGTATGCGGACTGCGACAAATGGAATATGTTCCGGTATCTGCAGAACCTGATCCCGGATATGCTGCAGGATCTGCGGAATAAGCGGCACGGTTTCCTGGGCGAAAAATTACAGACAGAAAAGGAATTAGAAGAGAATCGTAAACGCGGTGGAGGCGGGACCGTGCACTTTATGGATGAACTGCCGGAATACAAAGAAATATCCGATCGATATTTTGCGGAGGAGAAAAGAATAGAAGAATATCGGAATGCATCAAAGGATGAGGCGATGGACATGCTGAAAGAGTATTTCTTCAGTCTGTGGGATTAAGACGTGGATCAAAAAGAGGCAAGGGGATGTACAGGCACTTCATTTTTTGCTAATATGAATGAAGCAGCTGCGCTTTTTTTTCATAACAGCGCAGAAAGATTGGAGGCATTTTATGAAGTACGATTTTACATCGATCATGGACCGCAGGGGCAGGGACGCTCTTGCCATAGACAGCGTAGGAGAGAAGGTATGGGGAAGCGAACCGGAGATGCCCATGGAAGGATTTGATTTTATCCCCATGTGGGTGGCGGATATGAATTTCCCCACCTGCCCTTCCGTTACGGAAGCCATAATGAAGAGAGTACAGCACCCTGCGTTCGGATATTTCCGTCCGTCTGAGGAGTATTATGATTCCATCATCCGGTGGCAGGAACATCATTTCGGCGTGACCGGGCTTAAGAAAGAGCATATCGGTTATGAGAACGGAGTGCACGGTTTTGTGACGAGCGCTGTCCAGGTACTCTCGGAACCCGGAGATAAGATCCTGCTTCACAGCCCGTTCTACCTCGGATTCCGCGAGGATATTGAGGGACTGGGGCGGGTATCCGTGCACAGTCCACTGAAGAAAGACAGCGGCGGGATCTGGCGGATGGACTATGAAGACATGGACCGGAAGCTGAAAGAGAACCACATCCATCTTGCCATTTTCTGTTCCCCGCACAACCCCACCGGCCGCGTATGGGAGCGCTGGGAGCTGGAGCGAGCAATGAAAGTTTATGAGGCAAACGACTGCTATGTGATCAGCGATGAGATTTGGGCGGATCTTACCTTTACCGGGCATCGTCATATCCCGACCCAGATGACGAATGACTGGGCGAGAGAGCATGTGGCAGCGGCCTACGCGCCGAGTAAGACATTTAACCTTGCCGGTCTGATCGGCAGCTTTCACGTTATCTACAGCAGTTACCTGAGGGACCGGATCTACGGTCATGGCCATGCAACGCACTACAATGAGATTAATGTTCTCTCCATGCACGCTCTGATCGGAGCGTATCAGCCGGAAGGGTATGAGTGGCTGGAAGAACTGCGGACCGTGCTGGAAGGAAATGCCCGCTTTGCCGTAGATTTTATCCGGAAGCACTTTACCGGCGTAGACGTGGCAGATCCCCAGGGAACATACATGCTCTTTCTTGACTGTACGGAGTACTGCAGAAAAAGCGGAAAGTCCATCGATGACCTGTTGAGAGACGGGTGGAAGGTGGGCGTCGGTTGGCAGGACGGAAGAGCTTTCGGCGGACCCTGCCATATCCGGATGAACCTGGCGTCGCCGCGGACAAGAGTGGAAGAGGCGTTTGAGCGGCTGAAGGAGTATGTGTTTGTGTAAAAACAGATCTATTCTAATAGGATTGCCCTTGAATTAAAAAAGAGGTGGTTTAGGTGAAAAATGTTTTGTGTCTGTGTCAACAATACGGAAATTGTTGTTGATGAAGAAGCTCCGCAGGCTGACAGAGGAAAATCAGGGAGCCTGCCGGCTTATGATGAACGGCAACCGTATTCAGATCAAGAGAAAACAGTTTGAGAAAGTCATTGACGAACTGGACGCTGTCTGACGCCGTATTCCGGCGTTTTATAGATTTGGATATGGTAGAGAAGTGCCGGATATGTTATACTTCAAAATGTCATATCGGGACTCTTCCAAAAGTGGAAATGAGCAAAAGATGATTTATCATTGAGAGCTTCAAAAAAACAACGTATAGGAGAAATGCGAACATGATTAAAATACTATTCGTTTGCCACGGCAATATCTGCCGTTCCACCATGGCCCAGTCTGTCTTCCAGTACATGGTCGACCAGTCTGGCCTTACCGACCAGTTTTATATCGATTCTGCTGCAACCAGCCGTGAGGAGATCGGCAATCCTCCGCATCACGGCACGCAGAGGAAACTTCGTCAGGTCGGGATCCCATGCGTTCCCCACCGGGCCCGCCAGATGCAGAGGGACGAATACGATCAGTTCGATTACATCATCGGGATGGATACATGGAACATCCGCAATATCAACCGCATCATCGGCAACGGTGATCCTGACGGGAAGGTCAGCAAACTGCTTGATTTCACAGAGCGGAGAGGTGAAGATATTGCAGATCCGTGGTATACGGGAAATTTTGATGAAACTTACAGAGACGTAAAGGAGGGCTGTGAAGCCCTCCTCAACGACTGCCTCCTACGCCTCTAAAGCGTAGGAGAGCAGCTTTTTTAAATTGTTGTGGAACTGGCGGTTCCGGGATTTCATCCGCATCTTCTCAGTTCCTGTCTTTGTTTCTTCTATATAGGAATCATATCTTGCAAACAGCATATGAAAATCCATAGTCTGTTTCTGTCCCCAGCGGATCAGCACCCAGTTCATAGCATCCGGAGACCAGTATCTCATCGGTATGCCTGCCATCCTTAGAATCGTAATATACTGCATCGCCTGTTCACAGAGCTGTGAGATCTGACGGCTGCGCAGGCTGTCTTCATTCCCCCCGGATTTGCCGATCTTCCGGAAAATGCGCTGCGGCAGAGACTTTTTCTTCTCTTCGTGATCCATAAGACGGATGCTTCTGCCAATCACTTCATGCAGACGATTTGCTGTATTCCAGTAGGTGACAAAAGATGCCGTTTCTTCCTCTTCGCCGTCTTCAGGACCTACTGTAAATGTCCGGAACACCCGCTCAGTCTCGCCGAACATTTCCCGGTTATATGCTTTGCGCTTATCCGGGTCCGAAAGAACTCTGTAAGCTTCAAGGATACTCTGCATCTGTTCCGTTGTGTCGATATCTTTATGTACATTTGCATCAGGATGATATACTTTCGCCAATGCATTTTTGGCCGTCGTGATTTCTTCTAAAGTCGCATCTCTTGAAACACCTAATACATCATAATAAGTGTGAGATTTCATCATGACCTCCTTATTAAACTTGTCCATTTAAACTCCCAATGGTAAATATACGCCAGGAACTGGTAAAAGTCAATTGTTCTTAAGGACGGAATTGCAGATTGATTTCCTATATTTTATCGGCATATTTCCAAGCCGGAACGATTATATTAGTAACAGACATATAATGCGGAGAGGTTTGGAATGAAAAGGATTCTGGCATTTCTGATCGGACTTATGATGATCCTGACATGTCTTTATACAACTGTCCCGGTGTATGCTGATAATGAGGAAGAACGGCAGGATACCCAGGATGAAACAGGAAAAGCAGCAGGAGAGGAGCAGACAGGATCAGCGGTTGAAATTACCGCTCCTTCGGCTGTCCTTATGGAGTCTTCCACCGGAACGGTAATATTTGAGAAAGATGCAGACACGGCCCGCCCGCCGGCAAGCGTAACGAAAGTGATGACAATGCTTCTGATCTTTGACGCTCTTGCAGACGGAAGCATCCGTCTGGACGATGAGGTAACCGTCTCTGAATACGCTGCATCTATGGGCGGTTCCCAGGTGTTTCTTGAGCCCGGTGAAATGCAGACAGTCGAAACAATGCTCAAGTGTATTGCTGTAGCCAGCGCTAATGACGCATGTGTCGCTATGGCGGAATACATATGCGGGAACGAAGAAGAGTTTGTGAACCAGATGAATGAGCGTGCTGCAGGTCTTGGAATGGATAATACGCATTTTGTAAACTGCAATGGTCTGGATGCAGAGGGTCATGTGACAAGTGCCCGCGATATTGCACTTATGTCAAAAGAACTGATCACAAAATATCCGCAGATCCACGATTATTCCACGATCTGGATGGAAAATATCACCCATACGACCAATAAGGGGACTTCAGAATTCGGGCTTGCGAATACAAACAAACTGGTACGCCAATATGAGTACGCCACGGGACTTAAGACGGGTTCCACAGGGGATGCGAAATTTTGCGTATCTGCCACTGCTGAAAAGAACGGGATCGAGCTGATCGCGGTCGTAATGGCTGCGGAAAATTCCAAGGACCGGTTTGCAGATGCAGTAAAACTCCTCAATTACGGCTTCGGGAAATGTCAGCTCTATACCGATGAGAGTGAAGAAGGCATTACTCCCGCAGTAGTCGAAAATGGGGTGGAAGATACCGTAAATGTATCCCGTGCAGAATCATTTTCCTATCTCGACACATCAGGGACCGATCTGAGTGCTGTTGAACGGTCTGTTGAGATGGAACAGTCCGTTCCGGCTCCGGTCAAAAAAGGCGATACTGTAGGAGCTGTCGTCTACATGCTTGAAGGAAATGAGATCGGCCGTACAGAGATCCTTGCGGCGGAAGATATAGAAGCAGCCACATTTCTGGACTATCTGAAAGATGCTGCTGAAAGTCTCTTCCTATAAAACGCAGAGCGCCCCTTCTAGAACACAGAGGTCTAAAATACAGAACACCTCTTCCTGTAAAAAGCCACTTGTCCTCCTTGAGGGGATAGATTATAATGAGATGAATCGGGAGGAAACACGATGAAAGTACTGATGATCCTGGTGACTGCAGCTGTCATACTGGCGGCTGCAGCAGCCTTTGAAATATACAGGGAAGTCCACAGCTTCACTGTCACTCGTTATAATGTAACATCCCCACGCCTGAAAGGGCTTCGCAGAGAAACGAAAGTCCTGTTCCTGAGCGATCTGCACAACCGCATCTATGGGAAACACAATGAGCGTCTGCTCCAGGCAGTCCGGAAGGAAAAGCCGGACCTGATCCTGATCGGCGGCGATATGCTTGTAGGCAAACCGGATGAGCCGTTTGATGTGGCTCTCGGATTTGTCAGCCGGCTTCCCGCCGTCTGTCCTGTTTATTATGCAAATGGGAACCACGAAGGACGGATGAAAGACGAGCCGGAAAAATATGGAGACGCTTATACGGATTACAGAAAAGAACTGGAGAGATGCGGAGTCACATTTCTTGAAAACGAGATAGAACATCTGGAGTTAAACGGACAGAAGCTGGCGCTCTGCGGTCTCGAGCTTCCTGTACACACTTATAAGAAATTCCATAGATCAAGCATAGATAAAAGAGATGTTGCTGATCTCCTTTCTCATTTTCATACTTCGAATGACATAATGGCAGAATTTCCAGATAAAGCGCCGGATCAGTACAGTATTCTGCTTGCACATAATCCGGCGTACATGGATGCT
Source organism: Candidatus Mediterraneibacter faecavium (assembly GCA_019119995.1). Taxonomy (GTDB): domain Bacteria; phylum Bacillota; class Clostridia; order Lachnospirales; family Lachnospiraceae; genus Mediterraneibacter; species Mediterraneibacter faecavium. The sequence continues at coordinate 25,470 of DWVY01000021.1, forward strand.
TATCTGGAATGGGGAGCTGATCTGGTCTTGTCCGGTCATCTTCACGGCGGACTTGTACGTATACCGGGATTGGGTGGGATCGTAACACCCCAGGGGTTCTTTTTCCCGAAATATTCCGGAGAGATGACCCGGGCAGGAGAGCAGACCGTGATCGTAAGCCGGGGCCTCGGCTCCCATACTCTCAATATCCGCCTCTTTAATACACCGGAACTGATTTCTATAAGCCTTATCTCCGCCGAAGAAAACAGTTGTAATGATCTGTGATTTTCGATATAATATATTGCTGACAGTTTAGAAATCATGCGTTATGATGTGACATCCGTCTGCGCGGTCTGAGGAGTAAATATGGGGATTCCTGTTAAGCTGGAAGTATTTGAAGGTCCTCTTGACCTTCTGCTTCATCTGATCGATAAGAATAAAATAGACATTTACGATATACCGATCGTGGAGATCACGAATCAATATATGGAATATATCCGGAATATGCAGAGAGAAGATCTCAATATCATGAGCGAGTTCCTTGTAATGGCAGCTACTCTTCTGGATATCAAATGCCGGATGCTCCTGCCGAAAGAAGTAAATGAGGAAGGCGAGGAGGAAGACCCGCGCCAGGAACTGGTGGAACAGCTCCTGCAGTATAAAATGTACAAGTTCATCGCCTATGAGCTCAAAGACCGGGAACTGGATTCGGACATGATACTTTATAAAGAGCCTACCATACCGGAAGAAGTGAAAGAATATGCAGAGCCGGTTGATCTGGACAAGCTGTTGGGCGACCTTACGCTGCAGAAATTAAACGCGGTCTTTCAGGAGGTCATGAAGCGCCAGACTGATAAAATCGACCCTGTCAGGAGTAAATTCGGAAAGATTGAAAAAGAAGAGGTCACTCTCACGGATAAATTCACATATATCCACAGCTATATGAAAGACCACAAAAGATTCAGTTTCCGCCAGCTCCTTGAGAGGCAGCACACAAAGATGCACATTGTCGTTACATTCCTCGCGATCCTTGAAATGATGAAACTGGGAGAGATCCGTGTCGAACAGGAAGAAACATGCGGGGATATCATGATCGAGAGAACGGGGATACTGACGGAAAGGACTGGAGATATAGATGGAGATTGAAAAATATCAGGCGGCGATCGAGGCGATCCTTTTTACAATGGGGGATTCCGTGGAGATCGATAAGATCGCGGCAGCGATCGGCCATGATGAGGAGACGACACGAAAGCTGATCCACAACATGATGGACCGCTATGAAGAAGAGGACCGGGGGATCCGCATTATAGAGCTCGAAAACTCCTATCAGTTCTGTACAAAGAAAGAGATGTATGAATATCTGATCCGTGTGGCAAAACAGCCGCGCAGATATACATTGACAGATGTTCTTCTGGAAACGCTCTCGATCGTGGCTTACAGGCAGCCGGTAACAAAGCTGGAGATCGAGAAGATCCGCGGAGTAAAGTCCGACCACGCGGTAAATAAACTGGTAGAGTACGGCCTGATCGAAGAGGCAGGCAGACTGGACGCTCCCGGCAGGCCGATCCTTTTCGGGACGACAGAAGAGTTCCTGCGGCGCTTCAGCCTGCAGTCTCTGGAAGAACTTCCAACTCTCGACCAGGAGCAGATCGAACACTTCAAGGAAGAAGCAGAAGATGAAGCACAGTTAAAACTCGACATATAAATGAATTCTAATCGAAAGGATGCGTTCATATACTCCCTAGTAAGAGAGTATACGGAGGCATCCTTTTATGATGCGGATATTTGTCAAAAGATGCGCCGGAATCATTCTCGCCGCCATAGCTGCTCTGTCAGTCCTGACTGCCGTGTCTGCTGTCACGTCAGCCGAAACTTCCTGCCGGACAGCTTTCACATCTGCATCCGTTACGCCCGCTGCTCCCGCGATTATCGATTCCGCGATTACCGGCTCCGCGATTACCGATTCCGCAATTGCCGATTCCGTGATTACCGATTCCGCGATTACCGGCTCCGCAGTCACCGACTCAGAGATGCGTCCTTCCGAGTTATACGCCCGTTATGCAGTCCTGATGGACGCCGATACCGGGCGTGTTCTATATTCCAAAAGCGGAGACACTGAGGCTCCCATGGCCAGTACAACGAAGATCATGACCTGCATCCTCGCTCTGGAATACGGAGATCTGTCTGGCGAGGCCAGTGCGAGCAGTAATGCAGTATCACAGCCGGAAGTAAAGCTGGGAATGAGGGAAGGACAGCGTTTTTTCCTGAAAGACCTTTTGTATTCCCTGATGCTTGAATCCCACAATGACACGGCTGTTGCGATCGCAGAGCAGATCGGCGGTAGTACAGAGGGATTCGCGGACCTGATGAACAGCAAAGCGGAAGAACTGGGATGTACATCTACATATTTCATCACACCGAACGGATTGGATGCAGAAGACGAAAAGGGGGTCCACCACACGACCGCAAGAGATCTTGCCCGAATCATGAAATACTGTATCACAGAATCTCCCGCAAAAGACCAGTTTCTGGAAATCACACAAACAGACGCTTATTCATTTTCGGACTGTGACGGGAACAGAACATATACATGTACAAACCACAATGCATTTCTGAAGATGATGGACGGAGCGCTGACCGGTAAGACCGGATTTACTGCTGATGCCGGTTACTGCTATGTCGGGGCACTCCAGAATGACGGCCGGACGTTTATCGTGGCTCTTCTTGCCTGCGGCTGGCCCAATAACAAAGGATATAAATGGTCTGATGCCAGAAAGCTTATGACCTATGCGATCGAGAATTATTCATACCGGGAAATAGATCCGGCCTTTGGTCAGGATCTTGCAGCGCTGACGATCAATGTAAAAAACGGATATACCGGAGGCTTTCCTCTGAACGCTCCGGTAAAGACCGGGCTGATTTCAGACGGAGATCCTGTGCGGATCCTCTTGAAACATGATGAAAAAATAGAAAACGAAGTACAGCTTATGGACAATATCTGCGCCCCTCTGCAAAAAGGGCAGCAGATCGGAGAGATCACATATTCTGTTAACGGCAGCCGCATTGTATCCTATCCGCTGTATGCCGAAGAAACAGTAGCGGAAAGAAACTTTAACGTCTGCCTGTATTATATCCGGGATTTATTTTTCCTGTAATAAGAACCCCACTTTGTTCTGAATACAGATGTTAAAATAAATCAACTTAAATGATTAAATTTGTCACTGGTTTTGATGCATCTCATATGATAGTATTAGTGAGGATAAAATAAAGCAATCAAATTGATTAATTATAAGGAGATGTACAAAAATGGAAAACTGGAAGAAATACGAAAAGACATATTTTATGCCGCCGAAACCCTGCTATGACTGGGTAAAAAAAGATGCTATCGACAAGGCTCCGATCTGGTGCAGCGTTGACTTAAGAGACGGCAATCAGGCGCTGATCGAGCCGATGAGCCTGGATGAAAAACTGGAATTCTTCCAGATGCTCGTAGACATCGGATTTAAAGTGATCGAGGTGGGATTCCCGGCAGCATCAGAGACAGAATATCAGTTCCTTCGCACACTGATCGAACAGAACATGATCCCTGATGATGTGACGATCCAGGTGCTTACCCAGGCGCGTGAACATATCATTAAGAGAACTTTTGAAGCAGTAAAAGGCGCGCCGCATGCGATCATCCATGTATATAACTCTACATCAGTGGCACAGAGAGAACAGGTCTTTAAGAAGAGTAAAGAAGAGATCAAGAAGATCGCCACAGACGGGGCGGAGCTCCTGAAGAAACTGGCGGAAGAGACCTCCGGCAACTTTACGTTTGAGTACAGCCCGGAGAGCTTCCAGGGGACAGAAGTCGATTACGCTCTTGAAGTATGCAATGCAGTTCTCGATATCTGGCAGCCGACAAAGGACAACAAGGCGATCATCAATCTGCCGACTACAGTAGAAAATGCAATGCCTCATGTATTTGCAAGCCAGGTGGAGTATTTCAACAAGCATCTGCGCGGCAGAGAAAACGTGATCCTTTCCCTTCATCCGCACAATGACCGCGGATCCGGCATCAGTGATGCAGAGCTCGGCATCCTCGCAGGGGCTGACCGTATCGAGGGAACACTGTTCGGAAACGGTGAGCGTACAGGAAATGTGGATATCATCACTCTTGCCATGAACATGTTCTCCCAGGGAGTTGATCCGGAACTTGATTTCTCCAATATGAGCGATATCTGTGAAGTATATGAACGCGTGACAAGGATGAAAGTTTCCCCGCGCCAGCCCTATGCAGGAGAACTTGTATTTACCGCATTCTCCGGTTCCCATCAGGATGCGATCGCAAAAGGCATGGCATGGAGAGAAGAACATGACCTGTATAAATGGAGTGTTCCGTATCTTCCGATCGACCCGCAGGATGTGGGCAGAAGATATGACTCTGACGTGATCCGTATCAACAGCCAGTCAGGTAAAGGCGGCGTGAACTACATCCTGAAGCAGAGCTTCGGTATCAGCCTGCCGGAGAAGATGCGCGAAGAGGTAGGATATCTTGTCAAAGATGTATCCGACAAGGCCCACAAAGAACTTACGCCGGATCTGATCTACCGCATCTTCGAAGACAACTATATCAACGCGAAGCCGGTATTCACGGTAGACGAGTGCCACTTCAAACAGGAGGACGGTATCATTGCGGAGGCAACGATCCATCACAATAATAACAGCTTCAATATCACCGGAGTCGGCAACGGACGCCTGGATGCAGTCAGCAATGCGATCAAACATTACTTTGACGTAAGCTACGAATTGTCAGTATATGAGGAGCATTCCCTGACAAAAGGTTCCTCTTCAAGAGCCGTCGCATATGTGGGAGTCGTCTGCAACAAGAAACGTTACTGGGGTGTCGGGATCGACGCCGATATCATCAAGGCATCGATCCAGGCCCTTGTAGTAGCCGTAAACAAGATCAAAGAGATCGCTGAATCCCAGGCAGGGAAAGACGAGAGACTCCTCGAGATCACCAACTACATCTATGCAAATTATAAAGATGTGACTCTCGACGACCTGGCAGAGAAATTCTACCTGTCCAAGCCGTATCTCTCGAAATACATCAAAGAGAAATCCGGTATGACATTCGGGGATATCCTGAAAAAGATCCGCATGAAAAAAGCACGCGCCATGCTGAAAGGAAGCAGCGCAACCGTTGAAAGCATCGCAGAATCCGTAGGATATCAGAACGTAGAACACTTTAACCGCGTGTTCAAAAAAATGTATAATATCACACCCGTACAGTACCGTAACCGGAAGTAAATCCGTGTTTGTTTAAGAGATGCCGCTACAACAGCAAAGATATAATGACTGAATAAGGGACGCGGAAAAGGATGATGCTGCAACACTGTGCCGACCCGCTTTACCTCATCCCCTCGAATCCATGTTAGCGGGATGAAAATGCTCGTCCATTGGAACTCGCATTTCCATCCCGCTAACATGGAGAACGAGGTGTATTCGGAACGCTCCATGTCGATGTACAGCTTATGCAGCATCATCTTTTTCCGCTGTCTTATCCGGTCGGCAGTCTTTTCTTCCGCCGCAGCGTCATCCTTCAACAAGCACTCATTAAAAGCCGGAAGAAGTCAGAACTTTATCAACTAAGATCCCAGATATCCGGCAGATATAAAACAGACAAGCAGAACCAGAAATCTCCATAACCGGAAACGGTTCACCATTTATTAAAAACAGCAGTCCCTAAGACAGCATC
>DWVY01000022.1 GCA_019119995.1 Candidatus Mediterraneibacter faecavium
CCCTGCTGTCCCGAAGAGGACGCCCCCTGCAAATAATCCGATCTTCTTCATCAATGATTCACTGAACATAATAACTTACCTCCTGTTAAACTATAAAAAATTGCTGCTGTTGAATTGATCATTACTGTTAAACTGATCAATAATGCCGAGCTGATCAAGGCCGGCTGGTCACTTATGTCTGTATCCGGTATAAAATACCATTATGAAACAGAACACGGCAGCCCACGCCCAGAATCTGTGCTGTTTCACACGTCATCACTTCCTTCTTTTCCACTGAATTACAATAAGGATACTGTATCAGCATAGCAACACTCTCCCGGGGTAGTCAAAGCTAATCGCCCTTGTCGATAAAACTTCTCATTATCCTGTATAATCCCTGAAACCCACTTGACAGCAGCTGGATATTTCCATAATATAACATTGTTATATATCACTGTTATATGGAGATTGCCATGGATGAAAACACATTATCTACATTAGAACGGATCCAGCAGGCCGCATTGGACGAATTTTCAGAAAAAGGATTCCTGGGCGCTTCCCTGCGCCAGATCGTAAAAAACGCAGGCGTGACCACCGGGGCCTTCTACGGCTACTTTTCCAGCAAGGAAGCCCTGTTCGCTTCCATTGTAGAACCCCATGCCGCCGCCCTTATGGGCAGGTTTATGGAAGCCCAGACTTCCTTCGCGGAACTGCCCGAAGAACAGCAGCCGGATCACATGGGCGTAGAATCCTCGGACTGCGTCCACTGGATGGTGGATTATATCTGCCGGCACCGGGAACCGGTAAAGCTGCTGCTTTGCCGGTCAGAAGGCACCAGCTATGAACATTTTGTCCATAACATGGTGGAGGTGGAAGTGGAATATACACTGAAATACATGGATGTCCTCCGCCGCCTCGGGCGGGAGATCCCCGAGCTGGATGAACAGATGTGCCATATCATTGCCAGCGGCATGTTTAACGGGATCTTTGAGATCGTGATCCACGATATGCCGGAAGGCAGGGCCCTGCGCTATGTAGATCAGCTCAGGGACTTTTATACAGCCGGATGGCTGAAACTGATGGGTCCGTAGCCCCCATCTTTTTTGCATGATGGTTAGTCATTTCTAACTTCATGATACATATTTTAAACAAAAGGGAGGTAATCATTTGAAGCAGAAAAAGCAAAGCAGCCTTGCCCGCATCCTGGGTTATGCGGGCGGGCACAGAAATCTCACCCTGCTGGGCTGTATCCTCTCCGCCCTGTCCGCAGTACTGGGGCTGATCCCCTATGTGTGCGTATGGCTTGCGGCAAGGGACGTCCTGGAAACCTGGCCCGCGCTCACCGGCGTGTCCGGGTCTGCACGCTGGGGCTGGACGGCGGTATGGACCGCAGTCATAAGTATCGCTCTGTATTTTGCGGCGCTCATGTCCACTCATATCGCGGCCTTCCGCACGGCCCGGAACATCCGGCGCGCTGCCATGGCGCACGTTCTGAAGCTGCCGCTTGGATTCTTCACGGGCAGTCAGTCCGGACGGCTCAGGAAACTGATCGATGACAATGCCGGTCTCACGGAGGATCTGCTGGCACACAAGCTGCCCGACCTGGCAGGAACGATCGTCACTCCCATTGCCGCCGTCCTGATGCTGTTCCTCTTTGACTGGAAAATGGGGCTTCTCTGCCTGCTCACCATGGTGCTGGCGCTGCTGTCCATGTGCCTGATGATGGGCGGAAAGAACGCCGGCTTTTTCCACCGCTATCAGAAGGAAATCGAGCGCATGAGCGGCGAGGCGGTGGAATATGTCCGGGGCATCCCCGTGGTAAAAATGTTCCAGCAGACCGTGTACTCTTTCAAAGCTTTCTATGCGGCCATCAGGGACTACAGCGACCTTGCCAGCCAGTACGCCATGAGCTGCCGTGTGGGGCAGACCTGTTTCCTGACATTTATCAACGGAGCTTTCGCCCTGCTGATCCCGGCGGCTCTGCTGCTGGCCTCCGGCGGAGACGTGCGTGCGGTGCTTGTCAACTTTATCTTCTATGCCCTGTTCGCTCCTGCCTGCGGCCAGATGATCAACCGCATCATGTACATGAGCGAGGCTGTCATGGAAGCTGATGAGGCCGTGGGACGCCTGGATGAGATCCTGAGCCAGAAACCGATGGAAAATACAGACATAGAGAAAAGTCCGGCAGACGCCGCTGTATCCTTTGACCATGTGACCTTTACCTACCCCGGCGCGGACCGCCCGGCTCTTTCCGATGTATCGTTTGCTGTCCGGCCCGGTCAGGTGACGGCGCTGGTAGGACCCTCCGGGGGAGGCAAGACGACAGCAGCAAGCCTGATCCCCCGCTTCTGGGATGCAGACAGCGGTGCCGTCTCCATCGGGGGCGTCAATGTCAAAGAAATGGATACGGAAGACCTGATGAAACAGACAGCCTTTGTGTTTCAGGATACCCGGCTGTTTAAGGAGAGCCTTCTGGAAAATATCCGGGCAGCCCGGCCAGACGCTTCCAGAGAGGAGGTCCTGTCCGCCGCACACGCTGCGCAGTGCGATGATATTCTGGAAAAACTTCCCCAGGGTCTGGATACTGTGGTGGGCGCCAGGGGCGTGTACCTCTCCGGCGGCGAGCAGCAGCGGATCGCTCTTGCCCGCGCCATTTTAAAAGACTCGCCCATCGTGGTGCTGGACGAGGCAACTGCTTTTGCCGACCCGGAAAATGAGCACCAGATCCAGAAGGCGTTTGAAGCGCTGATCCGGAATAAAACCGTATTGATGATCGCCCACCGGCTGTCCACCGTACAGGATGCCGATCACATCATCGTCTTAAGCGGCGGGAAGATCGCAGAACAGGGCAGCCATGAAAGCCTGCTTGCACAGCACGGCGTGTATGCCGCTATGTGGGAAGACTATCAGCGCAGCGCCCGGTGGAAAGTCGGGCGGACAGATCCGAAAAGCGGAAAGGGGGAAAAGACCGTATGACAAAGAAATTACAGCACGTATTCGCGCTCAGTGAGAAAGGAGCAAAAGATCTTGTAAAAGCCGTTATCTGGTGTTTTGTGTGCAACTTAAGCCTGATGCTTCCGGTGGGAGCCGTCCTGTTTACGGCGCGGCATCTTTTGGATGCCATGGAAACCGGCGGCAGTCCCATGGAGGGCTTCTGGATCTATACAGGCTCTGCCCTGGCGGTCCTGGTCCTGCTGTTTGTCCTCCACTGGTTCCAGTATGCTTCGCTGTATCTTGCCACTTATAAAGAAAGCGCCAGCCGCCGGATAAGCCTGGCGGAAACCCTGCGGCGGCTTCCCTTAAGCTTTTTCGGAAACCGGGACTTGAGCGACCTGACCTCCACCATGATCGCAGACTGCTCCAGTCTGGACCAGCTGTTCTCCCACTACGTGCCGCAGCTCTTTGCATCCGTCTTCTCCACGCTGGTGATCGGCGTCGCCATGTTTCTCTGCGACTGGCGGATGGCGCTGGCCATATTGTGGGTCGTGCCTGCTGCGGTCCTTCTGACGGCAGGCAGCAAGAAGATCCAGGACGCCTTCGGCACAAAGAATATTTTAAACAAACGGGCAGTCGCCGACTGTATCCAGGAAGGACTGGAAACCATCCGGGATATCAGGGCATGCAGCCGGCAGGACGCATACATGGATAAACTGGAGAAGAAACTTGCAGCCATGGAGAAAGGCTCCATCCACTCGGAGCTGGCAACCGGCGTGTTCGTCTGCTCCGCTCAGGCGTTCCTCCGGCTGGGTCTGGCAACCACTATCCTGACCGGCGGGGCTCTTCTGGCAGCCGGGAAACTTTCTTTCCTCTATTTTCTCGGGTTCCTCTTTGCCGCTGCCAGGCTGTACGACCCGCTAGGACTGGTACTCCAGAATATCGCCGCTACCTTCAATGCCAAGCTGCAGATCGAGCGGATGCGCTCCATCCTGGAGCAGCCGGTACAGGAGGGGACAGAAGACTTTACACCGAAGAACTATGACATCACCTTTGACCATGTCTCCTTTGCCTACCGGGAGGGAGACGGCGTGCTTGAGGATGTGAGCTTCACGGCAAAGCAGGGAGAGGTGACCGCTCTTATCGGACCCTCCGGCGGCGGGAAATCCACTGCCTGCAAATTGGCCGCCCGGTTCTGGGACGTCACAGGCGGAAAGGTTCTCTTAGGCGGAACGGACGTATCCACGGTAGACCCGGAAACGCTTCTTCGCTCCTACTCCATGGTATTCCAGGATGTGGTGCTGTTCCGGGATACGGTGATGGAGAATATCCGTCTGGGCCGCCGGGGCGCTTCGGATGAGGAAGTGATCGCAGCCGCCAGAGCCGCCCGGTGTGATGAATTTATCCGGGAACTGCCACAGGGCTATCAGACCATGATCGGCGAGAACGGATCCACCCTCTCCGGCGGCGAACGGCAGCGGATCTCCATCGCCCGCGCCCTTTTGAAGGATGCGCCGGTCATCCTTCTGGATGAGGCCACTGCCAGCCTGGACGTGGAAAATGAGAGCGCTGTTCAGGAAGCCCTCTCCCGCCTCCTCGCAGGCAAGACGGTTCTGGTCATCGCCCATCGGATGCGCACCGTGGAAGCGGCGGACAAGATCGTTGTTCTCTCTGAGGGCAGGGTGACAGAACAGGGTACTCCTTCAGAACTGATGAAGCAAAACGGCCTCTTCCGCCATATGGTGGAACTGCAGAGACAGAGCGCCGGGTGGAGGCTGAGATAACACATCTCTATCCCTATGCAGCCGGAGTCCATGGACAGTGACTCCGGCTGTTTTAATCCCTGGCATGTACCGCCGCATCCTTTAACCATACGGGTTCTTCCGCTATAAGGCGGAACTTTAAGGAAAAACGATAAGGCGGAACCTCAAAGAAAAACAACTTGACAATTTCACTCCGGGACATTATAATCAGCATTAGTTAGTTGTAACTAATCTTCTTGATATTATATCTCTACTTGAAAGTATTTATTTTTTTGTTAATAGGTTAGTTGTATCTAACTTATTGTAAAGAAGATGCTGCTATTTCACGATTCACGAAGGGAAGATGCTCATGTCCGAAGATTTGCTCATCCGTCACTGTTCTCCTACCCTGGCGGGGATCAAGACCGGAAACCTGTTTTCCTGTGTCTGCCCATGCAGGAAGGAACTGACAAGATCTGTATCCAGGTTAAACAGGAAACTGGTGCCCAGGGGAATCCGTATTCTGCCGCTCAGGGTTTGTCAGGGCCGCGCCCTGATCTATGTCTACCGCCCTCATGCGTTAGAGAATGACCTTACGGATCATCAGGCCAGGGAGCTGCTGCTGCGCTACGGCTACACGCCGGAAAATCTCAATGCCTGTGTGATACACCTGATCAGCCGTCTCCGGTCTGAGGAGGAATTTCCCCATGAGATCGGCCTGTTTTTAAGTTATCCTCCGAAAGATGTTCTGGGATTCATTGTCAACAAGGCCTGTAACCATAAGTGCCAGGGCTGTTGGAAGGTCTATGGAGATGAGCAGGAGTCAAAAAGCATCTTTGAAAAATACGATCTGTGCAGCAAAATCTATTTCCAGCAGTGGAAACAGGGGAAATCCATCGAGCAGCTTACAGTAGCTGGCTGATGTTTCCATTATAAAAACAGAAAGGAAGATTTATCTTATGAGTAAAATTGCAGTTGTTTATTGGAGTGGTACCGGCAACACGGAAGCCATGGCCTCTGCCGTGGCGGAAGGCGCAAGGGAAAAAGGTGCGGAGGCGGACCTTCTCACTGCCTCCGAATTTTCGGCGGATCAGGTCAGCGCCTATGACGCCATCGCCTTTGGCTGCCCTTCTATGGGCGCGGAACAGTTGGAGGAAAACGAGTTTGAACCGATGTTCACCGCCTGCGAGGGAGACCTGCAGGGGAAAAACATCGCCCTGTTCGGTTCCTATGGCTGGGGCGATGGGGAATGGATGCGCAGCTGGGAGGAACGTTGCAGTCAGGACGGAGCCAATCTTGCTGCCGACAGCGTGATCTGCAATGACGCCCCGGATGATGAGGCCCTGTCAGAGTGCCGTGCGCTTGGTGCGGCGTTGGCCTGAAGAAAATACTGACAGTTTAGAAAAGCCAGTTACATGCCCACCCTTCCGGGTGGGCATCGCAAGTCTGCATCTTCTTAAACAAAGTGGGCAAGGCCACCTCAACTCCCCCTCCCCTCAATCTTGAGGGGCTTGAACATTTTGCGCGCCGCCGCAATACCGCAAAGCGGTAATCATCTCTGCAGGGTTATTCACAGCGTCAGATATTTAATTATGATCCTTTTTCTTCCAGCCAAGCAAAAATGCAGAATTGACAATCACGATGACTGATCCTGCGTTATGGACCAGCGCGCCGACTACCGGGTTCAGCACTCCTGTGATCGCGAGAACGATAGCGATAAAATTCAGCGTCATGGAAAATGTGAGGTTGCATTTGATCGTAAGCATCATCCGCTTTGCCAGAAGGAGCAGGTGGGGAAGCTCGCTGATCTTATCGTTGATCAGGGCGATATCCGCCGCATCGACCGCGATATCGCTTCCGATTCCGCCCATGGCGATCCCCACGCAGGCTTTCTTCAAAGCGGGCGCGTCATTGATCCCATCCCCGATCATGCAGACCATTTCCCCGCTGTTCTGGAATTCTTCGATATACCGCAGCTTGTCCTCCGGCAGACAGTTTGCATGGATCTCGCGGATTCCCAGCTGCCCCGCCATATATCCCGCCGCTTTCTCATTGTCTCCTGTCAGCAGCACAGGAGCGGCTCCGGTATCCCGGATGCGCTCAGCCGTGTCAGGCGCATCCTGCCGCAGCGTGTCTGACAGGGCGATGAATCCGACGGCTGTTTTCGAGACCGCCACATAGGTTACCGTACTTCCGTTCTCCAGATAAGCAGCCGCAGCAGCCCTCATATCCTCCGGCAGGGTGATCTGATCTGCCTGGAGCAGCTCCGGATTCCCGGCAAGGATCTCATATTCTCCCGCCTCTGCCGACACTCCCTGCCCCGGGATCATCTGAAACCGGGCCAGTGCCGGCAGCTCGTCAGAATATTGATTTTTATAGCTTTCCACGATCGCTTTCCCCAGCGGATGCTCCGAGCGCTGTTCCGCACAGGCCGTAAGCCGGAAAAGCTCCTCGTCAGTCCACTCCTTACTGAAGCTCTTTACCGCAGTCACCCTCGGCGTCCCATAAGTGAGGGTTCCCGTCTTATCAAATGTAATCTTCGTTACAGACGCCAGCCGCTCCAGGGCGTCTCCTTCCCTTACGAGAAATCCGTGTTTTGTCGCATTCCCGATCGCAGCCATGATGGCTGTTGGCGTAGCAAGGACAAGCGCGCATGGGCAGAAAACAACAAGGATCGTTACCGCACGGATGATCTCCCCGCTGATGAGCCATGTCAGTCCCGCCGCGCTCAGAGCAATCACTACGATCCACGTTGCCCAGCGGTCCGCGATCCCGACGATCTTCGCTTTCCCGGCGTCAACCGACTGGACCAGCCTGATCATGCGCTGGATCGAGCTGTCGTCACCCACTTTTGTCGCTCTCATATCAAAGGAACCGAACTGATTGACGGTTCCGCTGGAAACACTGTCACCTGCTCCCTTATCCACCGGAATGGATTCGCCCGTCATAACCGCCTGATCAACAGAAGTCTGCCCGGATAAGATGATCCCGTCAACAGGGATCGTCTCACCGGGGAGCACTCTCAGTATGTCGCCTGCCTGTACCTGCTCGGCAGGGATAATCTCCTCTTTCCCACCAAAGATCCGGCGCGCCGTCCGCGGCGTCAGATGGACCAGCTTCTCGATCCCTGCCCTTGCCTTCGCCACAGTCAGATCTTCCAGAAGCGCTCCGAGCTGCATGATAAATGCAACCTCCCCGGCAGCGAAGATCTCCCCGATGATAACGGATGCGATCAGCGCAAGGGAGACAAGGACGTCCGCCTTAATATCAAATCTTGTAACAAGCCCTATGACTGCTTCCAGAATGATCGGGACCCCGCACAGGATGATTGCGATCCACGCCGGGTTGATATGAAATAATTCAACGTCCAAAAGGCTGGCAAGCAGTGCGATCCCTGATAAGATCAGGCAGGTCACGTCTTTTTTTACCCCTCCCCATTCCAGAAAGTTTTCCAGTGTTTTCAACATATGTTCCTCCTTCCATATACCTATATGGGTATGTGTATATTATACGTATAGGGGTATAGGTTGTCAATGAGATAAAAGAAAACCAGCCTGACTGTTATGGCTGGCTTTCATCTGATATTCAATTCATATTCGCAAAGCGCTCTACTGCTTTCGTAAAATTCGCGATCGTCTGGTCAGCGTCGCCGTGCTCGATCCCGTCCCTGACACAGTGTTTGATATGCCCTTCCAAAACAACCTGCCCCGCTTTATGGAGCGCGGACTTTGCTGCATTGATCTGCGCAAGGATATCTTCACAGGGAATGTCTTCATCGATCATGCGGTCAATGGCCTGCACCTGTCCGATGATTTTCTTCAGCCGGCGGTGGAGATTGTCTGAGTCCATACATTGTTTCATATTCTGCCTCCTTTATACCATTAGGGGTATCTGTATGCCATATTATCGGACAAAAAAATTCTCCTGTCAAGCGCTTTAGCAAATGGTCATCCGGTATCCCCCGGCTCCGAAGTTCTTCTGCGAGCATTTCGGAAATAGTTGCTGTCCACGGACTCCGGCAATTTTACGTATTTCCCGTCACTGCTCATTACATGGGATCAGTTCGAGCAGCCTTTCCGCCGCCTCTGCCGGGAAATTCTCCCCCGGCGGATCCTGCCGCCACTTTTCCAGTCTTCGGCGGGTATTCCCACTCTGTGGGAGCATATATCCTGCTTCACGGCTGATATCCTCTGCGACAAGGCGGCTGGATCTTGCAAGCGCCCTGCACAGCCTGTAGAGGCTGTCATCCTCTGTCTCTTCCATGATCTGGAGAGCGATCTTCTCCTGCCTTGTCTTTTCTCTGAGAAGGTCTTCTGCCAACCGCACTACAGCATCGTCCTTTTTCTGTTGGGGCGGGAGCTGTGCCGGCATCATGGTGATCGCGCCGCTCGGACATGCCTTGGCGCACACGCCGCAGCCTGTACATTTCTCCACATCGATGATACTGTTCTCTGTATCCGTGGCTCCCACCGGGCAGACATACAGACACAGACAGTCTTTTGTACACAGTCTCAGATTTCTCACTGCAAGTTCCTTCATCCGGAAACCCTCCCTTCCATCTTCTCAAACTTCCAGTCCGGGACCTTGCAGACCGGACACAGGTCAGGCGGAGTGTCGCCCGTATAGATGAAGCCGCACACAGAGCAGACCCACACGTCTGTATCTTTCAGGAACGCACTGCCTTCCTTTATGTAACGGTTGATCAGGACATCCTGGATCCGGGTGACCTTCTCGCCCCATGTACAGATCCTCAAGGCGCCCCGATCCGCCTTTGCCGACGCCTCCGCGCTCAGGGCAGGATAGCCTTCTACAAGATCCTGCGCGGTCATGGACGCGAGCCGCTCCATCCCTGCATCTTCCTCATCCGGGATGCGCGCGGCAAAATACTCCGCAAGCTGCCTGAACAACGCTTCCTCTTCCTGCCGGTACTGCTTCTCGCATCCCCTGGCAAGATTGGAACACATCACAGACATCTCTCCCGCTGACGCCAGAGTCTCCCGGACATCTTCCGTTCCCGGCGCATCTTCCTCAGAGCCGTTATCCTGCCCTGCATCCGGTTTCTTTGCGGCAGCCGTTTCACCCGCTCCGTCTTTCTTTGGCTCAGCTTCCTTTGGTCCGAAAAGAGCTTTCGGCGCCTTGCACCAGGGGCAGGTCCATGTGTCAGGCAGTTCGGAAAACAGCTTATTCTCCTTTTCCTCGTCATAGACATACCCGCAGACTGAACAGACATACTTCATAGTCGATCCCTCCTGTCTCTTTTTCTTTCAATGTACCATCCGGGAAGCATTACCGTCAATTGCAACTTATATCTGGCGGATATCCACAATGCGCTCCGCCCTGATCTTCTCCCCGTTTTCCATAAAGATCATCCCGGCGTCAGCGTCCACTCGCCTGATCTTCCCCGCAGTTTTGTGATAAGCTCCGCCCGCTTTCTTTCGATCCGGCACGAAATACGTGATCTCGGTCTTATGTTTCCCGTCTGTCTGAGTACAGGCAAGGATCAGCTTATCGTTCAGCCGTTCCTTCTCATCCTCCGTCAGTTCCGGCTCCGCATCTGTCCGGCGGGCAGTCTCTTTTATCACTTCACCGTATCCTGTCAGAGCCGCAAAAGGAGCGAACTGCGCTGCTCTGTCCGCTACAGGCATATGCGGATGTGTATTCGACACATGATGGGGCAGACTGATAATATCCCCGTACTTTCTCATAATATCCTGTGTGTCCATCTTCGGCCGCCCCCTTTTGTTCTCTCTGCGCTCTTCCTCATGCCCTGTGTCCTCCGATCTGGCTGTTCCTGTCTCTGGCCGTCGCGCCTTCCTCCAGATTCATGCCCCGGAGGATCGCATTTTTCCCGAACTTCTTCTTGATCTCCAGCACGGCCCTCTGCATCTTCTGCTCCCGCTTAGTCTCTGCATCCTGTTTCTCACGCTCTCTGTCAAGCGCAGCATAATCCGTAAAAGATCCATCTGCTCATACTTTGTCTCCTGCCTGGCCTCGTGCTGCCCTGCAACATGCCCGGCCGCCATGCTGATCCTCCTGACCAGCAGTTTTCTGTCCACGATCCGGTCAAACAGCTCCGTGACCGCCTGTATGATCTGCCGGGAAGAGGACGTATACTGCGGCAGATTTGCCGTGCCATGGGCATGCTTCGGTATGCTCCTGCCATAGCGGTCTGTCTTCACCTCGCCGCCGACCCGCTTTTTAAGCGCCGGGTCTTTGAGATTGTCAATATCATACCCCACGGTCAGTACGATCTGATCCGTCACAAGATCCTTATCCACCAGATCCAGCACGAGCAGATCCGCCATCTCTTTTGCCGCCAGCCTTGCTTTCTCAAAGGGATACGGACAGTGCAGCACCTGCCCGGAGCCCACGCTGCTGCTCCTCGGCCTGTACTTCTTGATATCCTCCATCGTGCAGGGCTCCCAGCCCCATGCGTGGTCGATCAGAAGTTCGGCATTGACCCCGAACAGGCGGTACAGGAGATCTTCATTATAATAGTCTGACGTCCCGCCCAGCGAACACCTGGCAATATCCCCCATCGTATAAAGCCCATGCTCTTCCAGTTTCTTCGCATAGCCTCTGCCCACTCTCCAGAAGTCGGTCAGCGGACGGTGATCCCACAGTTGTCTGCGGTATGACATCTCGTCAAGTTCTGCGATGCGCACGCCGTTCGCATCCGCCGGGATATGTTTTGCCCAGATATCCATGGCGATCTTGCTCAGATACAGATTCGGGCCGATACCTGCCGTGGCTGTGATCCCCGTCGTTTCAAGCACATCCAGGATCATCTTCACCGCCAGCTCCCTTGCAGTCATCTGATACGTCCCCAGATATGCCGTAACATCAAGAAATACTTCATCAATAGAATAAACATGGATATCCTCCGGGGCGATATATCTGAGATAAACTTCATAGATACTGCCGCTGATTTCCATATAGCGGGCCATCTGCGGCGGAGCGACCACGTAATCCAGCGCCAGCGACGGGTCTTTCTTAAGCTCCGGATCCTGACAGGACGTTCCGGTAAACCGGTGGCCGGGCGCGGCCTGCAGCCGCCGTGCATTGATCTCCCCGGCCTTCTGCACCACTTCAAAAAGGCGCGGCCTTCCCGGTATACCGTATGCCTTAAGTGATGGAGAGACCGCAAGACAGATCGTCTTCTGTGTCCTGCTTTTGTCCGCTACCACAAGATTCGTCGTCATCGGATCGAGTCCCCGATCCATACACTCTACAGACGCATAGAATGATTTCAGATCAATTGCAATATAAACCCTGGGAAGGGAAAATTTTTCGGAGCTTTTTATCGTCGATTTTTCATTTTCAAACATTACCTGACCCTCCCTAAACATCGTGGGCAGCCACTGCCTCTGGCAGACCTTGATGTAATTAACGTACGCCATTCATAACCGCATTCTGGACACAACCACCACGCTTTCTTGTTCGAATTAGGCAAGATTCGCGATGGCTTTGTTTTATTTTTCGTAGGGTGCCACTCTGATGCTAACTCTGGGTTTACAGTTTCAAGATCGTTAACTCCAGGAACAGCATATCTACCATAACAATACGGACATCCGCAGTTATCTTTTCCTGTTCTGGCACTCACGACAGACTTCCATTCATGTCCTTCCCTGCAGCTCCACCAGACTTTTCTTCCAGATGAGATAGTACAATCTGAAGGTTTGAAGTTCCTGTTCTTTTGGGGATGCCATTCTGCAGCCAGATCCGGGCGTACAGTTCCCAAGTCATTTTCACCGGGGATCGGTCGTTGGCCTGCACAGAACGGACAGCCTGACTTCAAATTCGTTCTGTTTATTACAGGTGCCTGCCAACTATGCCCTTTATTACATCTCCACCAAACTTTCCTGCCAGATTTTGCGCATATTTCTCCAGAAGTAGTTCCTTCATTTTTGTCAACATCGAATTCACAGGCAATCTCAGGGAACAAGGCATGAAGATCTGTTTTACCAGGTATTACGATATTCCCGGAGCAGTACGGACAGCCGGTGCTGCGACTTGTCCTGTGATAGACCATTGTTTGCCACTCATGTCCCTCGTTGCAAACCCACCAGACCTTTTTATTGCTGCCTGGCTTGCAGTCACTCGGCCTGAGGTTTCCATTCTTTTCGTAGTTCCATTCTTTGACGAGATCTGGATATAGTGTTTCCAGATCGTTCTCGCCTTTGATGGCGTATCTGCCGGAACAGTACGGACAGCCAGAGCTGTGTTTTGTCCTATGGCAAGGCGTTGCCTGCCACTTGTGACCTTGTTTGCAGCGCCACCAGATTTTTCGGTTACTATGGGGCAGGATATCATATGGCGTTAGTCCGGCATTTTTATCATAACACCATTCGGCAGAGAGTTGCGGATATAAAGCGGCCAGGCTCTTGTCCCTTTCAATGCGCCGGCTATTCATTGGAACCCTCCCCGAAATGAAGGCCGGCAATGACATTGTCTGATAATGACATGGGGCTTTGTCTGTCCTTATCTTCATCTGGAATGCTTCCGTAGGCTGCCATATGTCTGATGACAGCCCTGTTGATATCCATGATGTCCCCGATATCAAGGGAAAGGCTTTGTGTATAGACATCCAGATCGATCCCATGATCTTCTATCCCCATTTCGGCCAGGATTGCTTTCCGTGAAGCCTCATCCGTCGCCTTCATCAGAAAAAGGATTTTTCTGTAGAGAATCGTCTGCGTCCGGCTCAATGACTCCACCTTTTCTGACAAGGCTGTTATTTCCATCTTCATCTGCCTGTTTATTGCGTGCAACGACTCGTTTTTCCTGGTAAGACTGGCGTTTTTGGCAAGTATCCGGTCGACAGTTTCTCTTGTGTCAACGATCTGGCGGCGCTGCACATAATCCGGCTGATCCATAAACGCTTCTACCGTGGATGCCTTCAGGAGAGTATTTCTTTTGACACTTTCCGTCAGGCTCCGTGCCCGGTTGATCTCTTCCATACGCAGTGTGCAGGTCTTTTTACCGGCGGTCTGTTTCCCGGTTTTAGAATCCTTATTCCGAACCGGGCGCATGAAATGATAGTCCCGGACGCCCTCCAGTCCTTTGATATTTAATGCCGCCCATGCTGCCAGCTCCGTAGCTTTGATTTTTCCTTTTTCCACTTCCGCATATTTAACGACTGCCTCTAAAAGCAGGTCTTCGGGGAATTTCTGTGTTCTTGCCATTTGTCGTATTTCTCCTTTGCACTGATATCACAGCCCATCCGGTACCGACTGGCATCGGTCTGGACTGACAGGAACAATTCTTCCATAGATATGTCCTGCTTTTTGGCTTTCAAAGTACTGTTCATGAACTCAATGACGCGTTTTGCCCCGTCATCGGCCCGCTTCTTCTGTATCTCCATGAAGTCTGCCAGCTCTCTGTCTGAAGGCCGGTAGAACCGGCAGCCCATGCAGTCAGCAAGATGCCCCTGCTCAATGCAGTCATCGAGATCCTCAGAATCTGAAAGACGCTTCCCGGACAGGCATTGCGAATACGGTCCGGTGGCAGCCAGTTTTCCTTTTCCATGCATTTCCTGTGCGTATCTGTGCTCGTATTCCATCTTTTTCTGGAAATGGATCACAGAAGAAGCCCAGATTGTTTCGGATATGTTCGTGTAGTAACCCGAACTCGTGTCGATGTGCACATGGTCTGCAAGCTGGCGACAGATATCCTCGCCGACATTCTGGAAGTACAGGTTGGCCATCGCAATCGGCCTGCTGTCGCCTGCCGTGACTTTTTCGAATTCCGGGATCCCAGCAGCGTATTTCGCAAACTCATAGCGGGGATTTCCAATGATCCGTTCTTCCATGAACTCTGCCAGAAGGTGATTAAAGGCCTGAAGGGAGAGCATGCCATTGATCATAAGATCGCTGTACTCAAAAAGGAAACGGCGATCCTGGCCGGAAGTGACCGCTATGTATTTTTCAATCGTTGCGGCAACGACATTATCCGGGATCTCATAGGTGAATTCCCTGTAGTCACTGGCAATATCATAATAAACCGTGCGTTTCCTTTTCTTAAGCTTTGTCCTGCGTACGGTAAGAAAGGTTTTCCCATCTCCGGTATGGGATATGCAGTCTTTCGGGGTCACAAGCATCTCAGTTGCCCGAAGAGGCAGGATAAAAGTGATATTTACCCAGAAATAGATGGGAAACCATTTCCGGAAGTAAGCTTCGTCCAGATCGCTTTGGAAAAGGGTGTTGATCTCGTTCTCGATTACCAGATAGTTCATAACAGGTGCGAGGGTTCTTTGTCTCACACTTGTTTCCTTTTCCGTAGCGATGCGGGAGAAGATATCCTGGATCTGCTTATCCGGTGTGTTGATAAACGCGAGGAAATCCTCAATGGCTGAAATGCCGGATGCCTTCAGCCGGAATCCTTTTCCCGGGAACCCTTCCAAAAAGCTTTTGATGACGTTCAGCCTGTCCCGGGATATCGTCTGGTAAATATATACGCCGTTGCAGTAGATAGCATAACAGCGGAGCATGTTTTTCATCGTGCTGATGCTGATCCCGAATTCCCGCCCGCAGTGTTTATGATAAGCATCAGGATCGATGGCGAAATTCATTCCGGAATACCTGACTCCGGAATACCCCATCCACAGGTCACTGTCAAAAGCACCGGTGATTTTCCCTTCTCTTACGAGTTCCTCATGGAGTCTGCGGCATTTTTCCAGCGTACTGGTACTGTAAGTGTGATTTTTGTAGATTACCACTTCATCTGTTTCTATTTTTCTCAGGATGTTACTCATGAAGCACCTCCTTAAGCAGCTTTCTGGTGGAAACCTGCTCCGAACTGGACATCTCCCGGATTACATCATTTAATACATCCTGGAATGCCGGAATGATATATTTACGCAAAGCGGCTTCATACTTTTTATCCACGGTGCGCTGCGCCTTTTCCACGTAATCCCGGATAACCCTTGCCAGTGCGGGTATCCCTTCGCTTGAAAGTATATAATGCGGGCAAAGGTTTGCCAGGCAGGATTCATAAAGGGGATGGTCGCAGCACAGTCCCAGTGCTTTCCTCATGCAGTGGACGCCTTCGTCTTTTGCTTTGCCCTGTCCCTGGCCGATGGCAAGCATAGCCCTTAACACCACCGTAGGCAGTTCTGTCTTCCCGCAGGCCAGTTCCGCAGCCATTTCTTCTGAGGCAGCGAATACGCTGCCGGCTGATTCCAGCTCATATGCGGACAGCGGAACCTGTGCCATAAGCCTTGACTGTTCCTTCGCTGTTAGCTTCCCGAAAGCATCAGGAAATGCTGCCAGAAGCGCATGGTACAGGGATACACCGAATACACCGCGCTGCATCATCAGGTACAGGACAACTCCGGCACTTTCGCCGGTCAGGCCGTGGTCTTTCAGATAGGCAACTGTTGTATCAACGTTTGTGTGGCTGCGTGCATAAGAGGCTATGACATGGGAGACCAGTGTGGTATTCCCGTCAGCCCGGGCAGCCTGTTCCATTCCCTGCAGATAGGATTTATTCAGCCGTCTGGATGAAATGGCACGTTTTCCTGTTACAGCATAGAAATCCTCACCAAAGAATTCCCGGCAGGTGACCCAGTTCCGGTAACTGGCTGCCCGGTAAGCTTTCATGTATCCTTCGCCTGACCTGAGATGGTGATGCTCAGCAATCAAAATGAGTCTGCCGAAAAAGACACGCAGTTCCGGTACGATTGCGGAACGCAGCTTTCCTTTCCCGGTTTTTCCGGGGACGTTGTAAGACATTTCTATCCGCCGTATGACATAAAGGGTAACACTTTCGTAAACTGTGTCCGGTATTCTTCCGGTCAGGATATCCTCTTTCAGGGTGCCCGTATTGATACCAAAAGGATTACTGTCTTCTTTCAGGTTGGGATAAACCCACCGCGAGCAGATATCGGTTGACCGCCACCCGCATACATAATGGCAGGCCAGGAACATCCATGCTTCTGCATAACTGCTGTTTTCCAGTGCCCGTGCCGTCAGCCTGTGCTCCCTGTCATAAGTATCATTAAACAGAATCTTTGCCAGTTTTACGAAATCCGCATAGGGATATGCAGCCGGAGGATTGCTTTCTGCCTTCTTCAGCCCCACACTATGGTAAGATACACTTTTGCGGGAAGCAGCATACGCGAAAAAACCTGTGAGAAGTTCCCTTGTCTTTCTTGTTGCCGCGCTTTCCATTCCGTTAAGAATGTCTTCATCAGTAACATATATGATATCTGGCAGTTCAAAAACGATCCTGGCAAAATCCGTCAAAGAAGGCGTATAAATGTTTCCTTCATCATGTATGTGGTTCAGATACCCGGCAACACAGTCCTTCGTATGATCATGGCCGCTGACCACGGATATGATCCTGTCCGTTTTTTCCTGCTCAGAAAGACCGAATTCTGCGAAAAAATCCTGGCTTTTATAGTCAAGGAAAGAGAGATCCTCTTTGGCTATAAAACATCCTTCTTTTTCTGAAGCTTTGAGAATGAATGCCTCCGGATCTATGGTCTGTATACCGAAGTAACCATGCTCTTCCAGAAAGTCTATGTATTTCTCCCGGTTCCGGACTAGCCGCGAATCAAACAGGCCGCCATCGTGCCCTTTAAGGTAGTCGCGCAGGCTGATATATTTTTCCTGCCGTTCACGTATGTCTTCTAAAAGAAGCCTGGATATGCAACCATCGGTGCTGATGATCCGCCCTGCATCGATATAGGCCTGCATTTCAGCCGGATGGACACCAAGGAACCTGGCTGCGGCATTGACCGTCATTTTTTCAGACAGCTTACGCTTTCCCATCAAGGCACCTCCTTCCGATTGCATCCAGGATCTGTTCCTGGAAGGTATAGGAGGTTTCCCTGAATAAGCGGATCATATCCGCATTCTCATGGATGTAGTCATTCATGGACTCCTGGCTGGAGTCGCCGCGCCATTTCATGATCTCACCGCTGGTCAGGCCAGCCTTTGTGAGAAGGTACATGGTGAACCAGTGCCGGAACATATGGGCACCCGGATACTCGGCTTCATATGCATCAATAAATGCGGCATTCTCCGCAAAAGTTCCCTGCTGCTCACAGGTGTTCCGCAATGCAGGCAAAAATCTCTGATAAAAGAGGGATTTCACCCTTTCAGTATAGGTTTTTACTGTCATGGGAGATCCCTGGCGGTTCACAAACACTGGATCATTCTTGCCTGTTGGAAAGCTTCTTGCGGCCATGGAGGCCGTATGATCATCAAAAAGGGTAATGACTGCTTGCACAAAGTCAGGATACACCCGCTGTTTCCGGTACTTTTTTATGCTCCCGGGATCTGTACGGCCATCCCATCCTTTGAAGAACAGAGCATCGCCGGTAAGGTCAATCTCAACTCCTGAGACAATGCCGAAGCCTCTACAGATCGTCCTGACTGCGCCAAAGCTTATATTTACGACTTCGCCTTCCCGGAGTCCGGCGTATGCTCCCAGTGCGATCCCCAGGGCAATGTCAGGCTCATACTTCTTCGCCTCATACAAAAGGAGATCCAGGTAGCCATCCACAAGGACCCTGTTTTTCTTATGGGTAGTCCTGGGGGCTTTCAGGTGGAATGAGACCGGGTAGACCATTGCAGCCTTCCGATGGCTCTTCTCATCCCGTAAAACAATGGCAGTCCGCAGCTCGGAGCCAGTGTAACGGAAGGGGAGACTGTCCTGGTTATACTCGTGATACAACACCAGAAAGTCTGTCATGTAATCCCTGTAACGGAGCCAGGTATCCTTGTTGTATTCCTCCCCATTTTGTTTCCTGCGGGAAGACTTCAGGAAATCCCTTATGGTATCCAGGGAGCACTCATGCAGTGACCGGATATCCGTTTCCCAGAGAAGATAGTTCAGAAAGTGACAAACCGCATAGGCTCTTGTTTCGAGCGTCTTCCCGTCCAGCAGCCGACTCTTCGCCAGATGGCATAGATAACGTTCAAGTCCGGTATAGTAGATGGGGATGTCAGTGGCTGTTTCATAGAGCACGATGCAGGGATACAGTTCCTTTTCCCCGCTTTCCCCTGTGATCTGCACAGACCGGTTCCTGAAAATACAGTTCCTTCTGATCTCGCCGGGAGTCTTTCCCGGCATTCGTATTACATTGTTCATAGAGATATACCTCCTGTCAAAAATCGACGTAATAGAACGTCGATGACAAGGATATCGTCTATTTCCTGAAATATCAACGTAATCTTATAATCTCCTGTACTTACTGATACCTATACTATTATCTATAATGTAGAATATTTTTCTGTTTCGTCCTGTCCTCCATCCGTATCCGCCTCCTTACATTCTCCCTGAAATTCTCTGACACATACAGGATAACACATTTTCCCCAATCGAACAAGTGTTCTTTTATGTTTTTCTGTTGCTCTTTTCTTCCTGTGAGATTATAATACATATGCTGATTTTCCGATCAGGGAGATCAAGGAAATAATGCGATACAGATGAGGTCTTTTATGGAAACGATACGACAGACAAAAAATGAGATCACAGAAGGTATTATATGGAAGCAGCTTCTGCTGTTTTTCTTCCCGATCCTGCTGGGAACGTTCTTCCAACAGTTATACAATACCATTGACAGCGTCATTGTGGGGCAGTTCGTGGGAAAGGAAGCGCTCGCCAGCGTAGGCGGCTCTTCCGCACAGATCGTATCCCTTGTGGTGGGATTTTTCACAGGTCTCTCCTCCGGCGCCGCCGTGACGATCGCCCAGTTTGTCGGGGCGCGCAAGGAAGAGACTGCCAATGCGGGGCTGCACAATGCATATGCGATCGCGGCCGCCGGCGGCATCGCCCTTACATTTATCGGGATACTGGCAGCACCATTTATGCTCAGGCTTATGAATACGCCTGCCGATATCATGGACGGATCTCTGACCTATCTGCGGATTTATTTTGCAGGCATTCTTTTCGTGCTCATCTACAACATGGGATCCGCTATCCTGCGCGCCACCGGGGATTCAAAGACACCTTTGTATATCCTGATCATCTGCTGTGTGATCAACATCATACTTGACACGGCGTTCGTCCTTCTCTTCCACATGGGAGTCGCAGGTGTCGCTGTCGCCACACTGATCGCACAGGCGGTCAGCGCCATCCTGGTCACAGTGAAGCTGATCCGTTCGGGCGGCCTGCTCCGCCTCTCTCCTGGCAGGATCCGCTTCCACGGCCCGCTCCTGAAGCTTCAGCTGAAGCTGGGACTCCCCACTGGCTTTGAGTCCATCCTGTTTGCGATCACCAATATCGCGATCCAGGCCGCCATCAACACCTTCGGCACGGACACCACGGCCGCATGGTCCGCTTACGGCAAGCTGGACGCCATCTTCTGGATGGTGAGCACGGCTTTCGGGATCTCGATCACGACCTTTGTCGGTCAGAACTACGGCGCCGGGAAGATGGACCGCGTGCGCAGGAGCACCCGCGTGTGCCTCTGCATGGATCTGGCGGTATCTTTTGTCCTCGTCGTGATCTTGATCGCATCCAGAAGCCTTCTTTTCCGCCTGTTTACCACAGATGAGACTGTCGTCCGGATCGGTTCCGACATGCTCCTTTTTATCACTCCGTGGTATATCGTATATGTATTTATCGAAGTGCTGGGAGGGTCGCTGCGCGGACGCGGGAATGTGATCGTCCCCGTGGTCATCACGCTGCTTGGCGTCTGTCTTCTCAGGATCATCTGGCTGGCAGGCGTGCTGAAGATCTCGCCCACGATCCATGCGATCATATTCAGCTATCCGGTGACGTGGGTCATAACAGCCCTCGCCTTTATCGGGTATTACGTGTGGAAAGGACGGCCGCATCCCGGGCAGTCGTCTTAGCCTTTCCTTTCCTGCACCGCCGCAAATGCTGCGTCAAGTGCCGAGATCAGATCGTCCGCTTTCTCAATCCCGATGGACAAACGTATCGTATTCGGCTTGATCCCCTGCTCTTCCAGTTCCTGTGCCGTGCACTGGCTGTGTGTGGTCGTCGCCGGATGGATGACCAGAGATTTCACGTCCGCCACATTTGCCAGCAGGGAAAAGATCGGCAGGTTATCGATGAATGTCTGTGCGGTCCCGGCGCCGCCTCTGATCTCAAAGGTAAAGATGGATCCCCCGCCCTGCGGGAAATACTTCTCATACAGGGCATGGGTTGCTTCGCTTTCCAGAGACGGGTGGTGCACCGCCTCCACCAGAGGATGAGCCGCCAGATATCTTACGACCTTCAGAGCATTTTCCACATGCCGTTCTACCCGCAGAGACAGAGTCTCCAGCCCCTGCAGCAGCAGGAACGCGTGGAACGGAGAGATCGCAGCGCCTGTATCTCTCAGCAGGACTGCACGGATATATGTCACAAAGGACGCTGACGGTGCCGCATCTGTAAATGAAACACCGTGATAACTGGGATTCGGCTCTGAGATCCACGGATATTTCCCCGAATCTTTCCAGTCGAATCTTCCGCTGTCAATGATCACACCGCCCAGAGCCGTTCCATGTCCGCCGATAAACTTCGTCGCAGAGTGAACCACGATGTCAGCACCATACTCAATCGGCCTCACCAGATACGGCGTGGCAAATGTAGAGTCCACGACAAGCGGAATCTTGTGTTTATGGGCAAGCTCTGCAAGACTTTCCAGATCCGCCACATTGGAATTCGGATTACCCAGCGTCTCTACAAAAATTGCTTTTGTATTTTCCCGTATTGCCTTTTCAAATGCGTCCTCTTCTTCCGGATCCACGAATGTTGCCGTGATCCCGCTCGTGAGAGGCAGCGTGTGGGCCAGGAGATTGTAGGTCCCTCCGTATATGGTCCTGGAAGCAACGATGTGCTCCCCCGCCTTTGCCAGTGCCTGAAACGTATACGTAATGGCCGCTGCACCCGAAGCTGTCGCAAGAGCCGCCGCGCCGCCCTCCAGAGCCGCGATCCTCTGCTCAAATGCATCCTCTGTCGGATTGGTCAGCCTCCCGTATATATTGCCGGACTCCTTCAGGGCAAAAAGATCCGATGCATGCTGACAGTCATCAAACACAAACGATGCCGATGCATAGATGGGAACCGCTCTTGCCCCTGTCGCCGGATCCGGCTGCTCCTGTCCGATGTGCACCTGTTTAGTCTCAAAGCTCCAGTTCTGTGAATTTCTGATGTCTGTCATGTTCGTCTCCTCCATTTTCGTCCGATCGTATATTAAAATGATCATCAGCGTTTTATAGTTCTTTTTCTTGTTGGATTCATCCTATCATAGTTTATATTTCCCTGCTAATACACAAAAAAAATACCTGATCATAGGTTCATCCTATAACCAGATACTTCTTCAGCGCCTCGATATACATCCTCCCCATCTTTCCGGGCATCGTATTTTTCCTCATGATATAGCCGATGTCCATGACGCTGTTGTGATTCTCCGCGTCGTCCCGGAACGGAACTGCCGCAAATTCATTGCCGTTTAGTTCCTCGCAGATGATCCCGGAGCAGAGGGTATAGCCGTTCAGCCCCACCATCAGGTTCAGCATGGTCGCCCTGTCATTTGCACGGATGATCCTTGGATATTCATTGGTAGAGAGAATCTCTTCCGCAAGGTAAAAAGAACTGTTATCCCCCTGCTCGAACGCAAGGCAGGGATAGTCTGAAAGTTGGCTGAAACTGATCGACTCTTCTTTCGCCAGCGGATGGTGTTTCCACAGATACACATAAGCCTGGCAGTCGATCAGATGATGGAACTCCAGACCGGCCGAGCGGAGCAGCTTCTCCATGCTCTTCCGGTTAAAATCACTGAGATACAGGACACCGATCTCGCTTTTCATGGTGCTGACGTCACTGATCACTTCCGCGGTCTTTGTCTCGCGGATGGCGAACTCATATTTTGACATATCAAACTGTTTCGCCATATCTACGAATGCTTTCACGGCAAAGGAATAGTGCTGGGTGGAAACGCCGAATTTCTTCTTCCGTGATCCGTTCTCCCCATACTTCTCGAGGATTACTTCATACTGACCGTAGAGCTGCCTTGCATACAGCAGGAACTCCGCTCCGTCATTGGTCAGAGTCACTCCCCTGCCGCTGCGGTTAAACAGCATGATCCCCAGCTCTTTCTCCAGTTCCTGCACGGCACTGGTCAGGGATGGCTGTGAGACATACAGCTTTTCCGCAGCCTTATTGATGGATTTCGTCTCGGCTATTGTAATGATATAGTTCAACTGGGTCAGCGTCATTTCTCCGGCTCCGTCTCTTTTAAAGCTTTCAGATTATGGCGCCCGTAGAGCACCAGCGAGATCAGCATCATGATTACACAGATCCCGATGAGCACCCGCGATACAGTATCCGGAATATTATACCAGAATACATGAAGGATCATCATAGCGTAGAGAAGCCATGTGTTGACCTTCCCGTGCCAGTCCGCTCCGAACACTTCTCCTGTCTTGCGGATCACAAGGAGACCGGTCACGCCCATGAAGAACTCTTTCACCACCATAAGGGCAAGAGGAGCGATCATCAGCGGGAAACGGGTCAACAGACAGAACAGCATGGCTGCCTGCGTCAGCTTATCCGCGATCGGATCAAGAACTTTTCCGAGATCACTTATCATATTGAACTTTCTTGCAATGATCCCGTCCACAGTGTCCGTAAGTCCGGAGAGGATCAGTATGATCCCCGTCCACAGATAGTTCTTTTCCACACAGTACAGCCACATAAATACCGGGATCAGGCACAGCCGGAAAAACGAGAGCAGATTCGGGATCGTCAGTATCCTGCTCTGTGAACTTCCTGTATTTCCTTCTTTCGTATTCTGTGAATTTATATTTTCTTTCATGTTTTCTGATTCAGATTTCATTCGTTTCCTCCTGTGAAATTCATCCTGTCGTACGGATAAGATGATAGGACGAATCCACAGACTTGTCAATGATTTTGGGCTCACTTTTGTCGTTGGATCCTTTATTGTCAATAGAGACGGGAAAAAAGCTGCCGGGACGCAGCAATGACCTTCCATCGGTCTTCCTATACCCCGGCAGATACTTTTCATTCTGTTTCTTATGCAGCGAAATTTCCTGTATACAGCTGGTAATACTTCCCTTTCGCCGCGATCAGCTCATCATGCGTACCTCGCTCGATGATCCGTCCCTGCTCCATGACCATGATGCAGTCGGAGTTCTTGACTGTGGACAGACGGTGGGCGATGACAAATGTCGTACGTCCTTTCATCAATGCGTCCATGCCTGCCTGCACCAGTTTCTCAGTACGTGTATCGATGGATGACGTCGCCTCGTCGAGGATCAGCGCCGGCGGATCTGCGACTGCCGCACGGGCGATGGCTAGGAGCTGTCTCTGCCCCTGGCTTAAGTTGGCTCCGTCTCCTGTGAGCATCGTGTCGTATCCGTCCGGCAGACGGCGGATGAACCCGTCCGCATTGGCCAGTTTTGCAGCTTTGATACATTCTTCATCCGTAGCGTCCAGCTTGCCGTAACGGATATTGTCCATCACGGTCCCGGTGAACAGATGGGTATCTTGAAGCACCATGCCCAGGGACCGCCTCAGATCCGGCTTCTTGATCTTGTTGATATTGATGCCGTCGTAGCGGATCTTGCCGTCTGCGATATCATAGAACCGGTTGATCAGGTTCGTGATGGTCGTCTTTCCTGCTCCCGTCGCGCCGACAAATGCGATCTTCTGTCCCGGCTTCGCATACAGGCTGATATTGTGGAGCACGATCTTGTTCTCGTCATAACCGAAGTCCACATCGTCGAGGACGACTGCCCCCTCCTGTTTCGCGTAGGTCACAGTTCCCTCCGCCTTGTGCGGATGCTTCCATGCCCACAGATTCGTCCGTACCGGAGACTCGGTCAGATTGCCGTTCTCATCTTCCACGGCGTTGACAAGCTCTACGTATCCCTCGTCCTTCTCCGGCTCCTGATCCATCAGGTCGAAGACACGCTGCGCGCCGGCTGCTGCGTTGACGACGAAGTTGATCTGCTGGCTGACCTGCGTGATGGGGTTTGTAAAGCTCTTATTCAGTCCGACAAATGTGACGACCGTACCAATGGTGACGCCTGCCAGACCGTTGATCCCGAGGACAGCACCTACGATTGCGACCAGCGCATAGCTGATCCAGCCGATATTGGCGTTGATCGGCATCAGCAGGTTGGCGTAGCGGTTCGCCTTGTTCGTACTGTTTCTCAGTCTTTCATTCACTTCGTGGAAATCTCTCATCGCCGCCTCTTCATGGCAGAATACCTTTACCACTTTCTGCCCGTCCAGCATTTCCTCGATAAAGCCGTCCACGGCTCCCAGATCGATCTGCTGGCGGATATAATACTTTCCGGACAGCCTGGAGAAATTCGACGTAACACACAGCATGACCGCCGCTGTCAGGATAGAGATCACCGTGAGCGCCGGGTTCAGGATGATCATCGTGATCAGCGTGGCCGCCATGGTGATCACTGAGTTAATGATCTGCGGGATGCTCTGGCTCAACAGCTGCCTGAGCGTATCCACATCGTTTGTGTACACGGACATGATATCGCCGTGTGCATGGGTATCAAAATATTTGATCGGCAGAGACTCCATCCTGCAAAACAGGTCGTCTCTTAAGTGGCGCATGGTTCCCTGGCTCACATTGACCATGATACGGTTGTAGGAAAATGCAGTGATCACGCCCACGCCCATGATGCATGCCAGACGGATCAGATCCGAGGCAAGGCCGCTGAAATCATCGGTGCCGTTCTGGAGCATGGGCGTAATATAATCATCCACCAGCGTCTGCGGGAATGTTGCCCCGACCACCGTCGCGATGGCTGTGATCAGGATGCAGACGATAACAAGTATAAACGGATATTTATAATAATGAAGCATATACCGGATGACACGGTTGATCAGTCTTGTGGCTGTATTGACCCGGCCTCCTGATTTCTTCTCATTCTTTTTCTCATTCATAGATCAGTTGTTCTCCTTTCCATGTTTTTCCAGCGCCCGGATCATGCCGGCTGGTCAAAGTCTCCGCTGCCCTCCAGCTGTGAGTTGTAGATATCCTGATAGATCTCATTATCTTTAAGCAGATTCTCGTGCGTATCAAACGCGTCGATCTTACCGTCGTCCAGCACCAGGATCCGGTCTGCGGACTCCACGCTGGAGACGCGCTGTGCAATGATGATCTTCGTTGTTCCCGGGATCTTCTTTGCAAATGCGGCGCGGATGCTTGCGTCTGTCGCCGTATCCACAGCGCTTGTGGAATCATCAAGGATCAGCACTTTCGGCTTCTTAAGCAGGGCGCGGGCGATACACAGACGCTGTTTCTGACCGCCCGATACATTGGAGCCGCCACGCTCGATCCTCGTCTCGTAGCCGTCCGGCATCCGGTCGATGAATTCATCGGCGCAGGCCGCCTTGCACGCCTCGATACACTCCTCTTCTGTGGCGTCCGGATTGCCCCAGCGCAGGTTGTCAAGGATCGTGCCGGAGAACAGGGTATTCTTCTGAAGCACGACGGATACCTGATTTCTCAGCACTTCCGTATCATATCTGCGGACGTCCACACCGCCTACACAGACGGATCCTTCATCCACATCGTACAGACGGCAGATCAGGTTGACCAGGCTGCTCTTGCCCGAACCGGTGCCGCCGATCACGCCGATGGTCTCACCGCTCTTGATATGAAGATCGATATCGGAAAGAGAGTTCTTGCCGCTCCCGTGTTTGTAGGAGAAGTTCACATGATTAAAATCAATACTTCCGTCAGCCACTGCCGTCACCGGATCCTCCGGATCTGTCAGGTCAGCTTTCTCGTTGAGCACCTCGCTGATACGGCGGATACTTGCCATGGACATACTGATCATAACGACGACCATGGAGAGCATCATCAGGCTCATGAGAAGCGCCATTATGTAACTGAACAGAC
Organism: Candidatus Mediterraneibacter faecavium; assembly: GCA_019119995.1. Taxonomy (GTDB): domain Bacteria; phylum Bacillota; class Clostridia; order Lachnospirales; family Lachnospiraceae; genus Mediterraneibacter; species Mediterraneibacter faecavium. The sequence continues at coordinate 26,509 of DWVY01000022.1, forward strand.
TGGTCAGGTCGCCCGTCGTCAGCGAACCGCCGACGATAAACTTTGCGCCGAACCATGAGACAGATATGATGCAGAAGTAAACTGCCACCATCATAGCCGGGTTGTTGAACGCCAGTAAGCCCTCTGCCTTAACGGAAAGGTCGTAGAGCATCTTCGACGCTTTGGAGAACTTCACATTCTCGTAATCCTCGCGTACAAATGCCTTTACCACGCGGATCGCGGTGACGTTTTCCTGCACGCTGGCATTCAGATCGTCGTATCTGCGGAATACCTGGCGGAAGATCTTCAGCGTCACCACCATGATCGAGCCGATCACGATCACCAGAAATACGACCGCGATCAGGAACATTGCACTTAAGCGCGGGCTGATGATCAGGCACATTGCAAAGCTAAAGATCAGGTTCAGCGGCGCACGTACTGCCACACGGATGATCATCATGTACGCATTCTGCACGTTTGTGATATCTGTCGTCATACGTGTGACCAGACCGGGCACGCTGAATTTGTCGATATTGGAAAATGAAAATGTCTGGATATTGGCATAGATCGCCTCACGCAGATTTGCCGAAAGCCCTGACGCGGCGCTCGCGGCGTTCTTTCCTGCAAGCGCGCCGAACACAAGGCTTAAAAACGCCATAGCCACCATGAGGGCTCCATAGCGGTATACAACCGGAAGGTTGCCCGCTTCAAGTCCCCGGTCGATAATGATCGCGGTGGCAAAGGGCATCAGTATTTCCATAATTACTTCAAGGGCGGTCAGACCTATGCAGAGAAAGGTGTCCCGCCAGTACTTTCCCAGTTGTTGTAATACTTTTCTCACTGTAGATAAACCTCCTGTCTGCTTTTTTCGTTTCGTTCCATCCTGGCAAACTGGGCCAGAAGTTTCTCTTCCAGACTTCCAAACCTGCTTTTTTCCTGCTGGTCGAGCACGCTGCAGATCCGTGTTTCCATCTGCTCCGCCTTTCTCACGAATCCCTCTCCTTCGGCCGCCAGTTTCTCTGTCGGAAGCACTTTCTTCTTCCGGACGTCGTCCGGATCCGCCAGAATGTAAAGATAATCTTTCTCTCTCAGTTTCTTGATCAGCGCGGACAGTGTCGGCTTCGACATCCCTGTCTCCCGGCACAATTCCGTAAGATAAGTCCCTTTCGGATGATGTCTCAGTATGTAGACCATAAAGTAAACCTGGACTCCGGTCATCCCTTTGCCGCTCAGGTTCAGCTCCAGCTGCGCCGTCATCTGCTGACCAAGTTTCTTCATCTTAAAGATCAGCTCTTCCGTGCTGAAACTCTCTTCCATCTCTGTAAGCACCTCCTGTATTTCATTGATTGTGTGGAATTGTTTCAGACCGAACAGTTCGTCTCCTTATCATCTGTCCATTAGAGATTTTAGCTCAGAATCCATTGAATGTGAAATTCAAAAGTGCTATAATCAATAAACATTTTTTATAGTTATTAATCATCAGATTGTATTACAGGAGGTTCTTATATGAATACCGTACAGCTGGAATGTTTCTTAACTGTGGCAGAATACCTGAATTTTTCAAAAGCATCCCGGGCGCTGAAAATTTCTCAGCCGGCGGTCAGCCATCAGATCCAGACACTGGAAGAAGAGCTGGGCGTAAAGCTGTTTAACCGTACCAGCAAGAGTGTCAGCCTTACGCACGAGGGGAATCTGTTCCTGCCGGATGCGCAGCTGATCTTAAAGACAGCCGTAGCCGCAAAGGACCGGCTGGGCAGTCATGACCATTTCATCTTTCTCGAACTGGGATGCCATAACTACATGGAAATGAACCTCCTGCCTCCCGTACTTCAGAAACTCTCCGGCGAATTTCCCCTGCTGCGTCCCAATATCCATCTTGTACCTTTCCCGTCGCTTTTAAGCCTGATCGAAAACAGCCAGATCCATGCGGCGCTCGGCATCAAAGACGAACAGAGGATGTCCCCCCTGTCCTTTAAGAAGCTGTGCAGCGCCCCCATTGCCTGTGTCTGCTCGCCAGAGCATCCGCTGGCAAAGTACAGATCGCTGACTTGCGGGCAGTTATCCGGAAATTTTATCGCGAGCTCCCCGCGCCAGATCCCGGATGCCGTCTTCTCCATCCAGAACAGCATCCTCGGAAGACTCCTGCCCGAGCAGCGGCTTTTTTCCCAGAATACAGAAAGCGCCTTTGCTCTTGCAAAGGCGCAGATGGGGTATACTCTGTTTCCGGATATTGTCCCCGCCAGAGATCCGGATCTGTGCTACATCCCGGTCACGGATCTTCCGCACGTCCCGTTCGGGGTATATTGCCAGCATAAACACGATCAGCCCGTATTAAACCGGTTTGTTGCCCTGATCTCGCAGTATATGAAAGACGGATATCCAGATACTTCGGCTATTATTTAGTTGTGTTATATTTTAGCCGAAATATATCTCTTCTATGAAACGTCCTTAGTCATTATCCGTATTGTGCAGGACTTTCAGAATATAGTTCACATCATTTACCGAGAGCTGCCCCGGAGCGGACACATGCTTCGCCGCCCCGAATGTGAGCGCCGATCCGAAGAATTCACCTGAGATCCTGCTGATGCTCCCGAGCCATCCCATAGACATGGATACGACCGGCCTGTCCGCATAGTTCTCTGTAAATTCACTGGTAGCTGCAAGCAGTGTGAGCACATCCCCCGCGCTGTGGGGCATGACCGCGATCTTCGGCACATCCGCGCCCTGATCCTGCATGGACTTAAAGCGCGCTACCAGGGTCTCCTTATCCGGTGTCTTCTCGAAATCGTGGCTTGACATGACTACGTATACGTTATTACGGTGCGCACATTCAAGCAGCGTGCTGCACACTTCCCTGCCCAGCATCATCTCCACGTCGACAAGATCGGCGTTCCCGGTGCCAATCACTTCCCGGTACAGCTTCATATAATCTTCTGCGGATATTTCTTTTTCTCCGCCTTCCTGCTTTGTACGGCAGGTAAAGAGGATCGGGATCCTGCCTAGAAGGATCTTTAATTCTCCGAGCATCTCCTTTACTTTCTCCGTATCGTCTATCTCTTCAAAATGATCCACTCTCCACTCTACGATATCACAGCACACCGTCTTTACGACCGATACTTCTTCTCTTAGCTCTGTCTCATTTTTCCCTGTAATCGGGATGCAAATCTTCGGCTTTCCCGCTCCGAGCGTCATCTCCCTGATCGTTAATACCTTTGACATATTATCCTCCCGCTTATTTTTCTTAGCCGCGGCATGACATAGCGGCAGGCGCCGCCTGTATCTGCGGCGCCTGTCGTCTGACACTAATGGCTCTTACTCTAATGGCACTTGCTCCATCCGCAGCACTTGCAGATATTGCATCCCTCTTCAAACACAAGCGGCTCGCCGCACTCCGGGCAGTACATCTTGTCTGTCTCCGCCTCTGTGCTCACGGCTTTCGGCTTCGGCGCCTTCTCCGTCTTGCGGGTGGCTTTTACATTCGTCTCGCCGCGCCGCTCTGCAAGCTCCGCCTGCATCTCATTGTACATATCCAGGAGTGCATTGCCCACAGCCATCGGACAGCAGGCTCCCTTGCTCGTATCTTTTCTCGAGACACGTCTCGCCGTATAGGACGGACACGAACCGCTGGAATTGAGCTGATCCACGATCGTCTCGATATCGATGCCGCCTCTGGCGCTGATAGAGATCATACGGGACAGGCCGACCATGAAGTTGTTGCATCCGCCTGTAGATCCTTTGCTCAGATATGTCTCCAGAAGAGCTCCTGTGTGCGGATCGAACAGTGCGATACAGTGGAGGCTTCCGCATCCTGTGGTCAGTTTTCTCTTCTTTCCGACTACATCGTCTGTGACGAGCAGAATCTCGCCTCTCTTAAGTCCTTCTCCGGCGGATACTTTCTTAGACTCTTTCTTCTCGCTGGTGTTGAGGATACCGATCCTCTTGCAGCCGTCGCGGAAGATCGTGATCCCTTTCAGACCTTTTTCATAAGCATACAGATAAAGTCCTTCTGTTTCCTCTACCGTAAAGCGGTTCGGCACATTTACGGTGGAGCTGATGGAAGCGTCGATATGTGTCTGCCATATGGACTGCATATCGATCCTCTGACGGTAATCCAGCGTCATAGCTGTCACGAAGTAATCCGGCAGTTCCGAATCGCTCTTCAGCCCGTGCTGTTTCATATAGCTCTCAACGATCTTCGTATAGACTTTATAGTATACGTCCGTGCCGTGCAGGGATTCTGTCTTGCGCTCATAGTAATTGGCGTAGACCGGCTCGATGCCTCCCGAGATCCCAAGCATGGTAGAGAGGGTCCCTGTCGGAGCGATCGTGAGAAGCTGGGAATTGCGCAAACCGTATTTGCGTACCAGTTCTCTTGTCTTCTCCGATGTATTCGCTTCAAAGAACGGCGTAGACATGATCTCTTCTATATTACATTTTGTAAACGGGCCTTTCTCCTTTGCCAGGAGCGCTGACGCCGCGATCGCGGAATCCGCCATCGCAAATCCGATATTGTCGCACATATTGACTGCATCTTCTTCTCCGTAGGTAAGCCCCAGCTTGATCAGGCAGTCTGCCAGTCCCATGATGCCAAGACCGATCTGACGCCACTCTCCCACACTGTCCTGCTGCTCTTTGAGCGGATGCAGCGGAAGACCTTCCTCCAGTACTTCATTGAGGGCGCCGACAGACACCGCGACACAGTGTTTCAGTCCTTCAAAGTCAAACTGTGCATGGTCTGTAAACGGATCCTGGACAAATTCGGAAAGATTGATGCTTCCGAGCAGACAGCTGCCGCCCGCGGGAAGAGGCTCCTCTGCGCAGGGATTGACTCCTGCATAGGAGAATTCCTCTGTATTGCTCAGCAGGTTCCAATCCTCGATCCGGTCCCAGAACAGAGCGCCCGGTTCTGCATAGTCCCAGTTCGTCTCAGCGATCCGGCGGAAAAGTTCCCTTGCATTCACTTTCTTTTCAATGACTTCCCCTGTGGCCTCTCTTGTATAGTGGAGCAGATAATCTTCATTCTTCTTCACTGCCTCCATGAAGTCTTCATGAATGCGGACAGAAATGTTTGCTTTCGTCACTTTCTCCAGATCTGTCTTCAGGTCGATAAACTCTTCCACATCCGGATGGGAACAGTCGATAGAGATCATAAGCGCTCCTCTCCTGCCGTTCTGCCCGATCAGCGCAGTCACAAGAGAATAAAGTTCCATAAAGGACACAGAACCGCTCGTCTCCTTTGCCGCATTATTGATCTTCGCGCCGCGGGGGCTTAACCTGGAGATATCTACTCCGCAGCCGCCCCCGTAACTGTAGGTGCGGGCAAGTTTTTTCGCGCAGTCAAAGATGCTCTCGATATTATCCTCCGGCGGATCGATCACATAGCAGTTGGAATAGGTCACTTTCCTGCCCTCCTGATCCAGTCCTCTGTTGGACAGGATACGTCCGCCGAACAGGAACTTCTTCTGCCGGATATATTCCGCGATATCTTCATTGCCTCCGCTGATCCGATGGAGCCAGTGGTCAAAGCTCTCTCCCTCATTGCAATACTTTTTGGTCCAGATGTCTGTCCCGAGCTGATTGTCTTCGCCCAGCCATTCTTCTACTGTCATTCTCCTATACCTCTTTTCAGATTTTATATACATAAAAATGTACCCTTCTTCACAGGAATACATGCGCCTGTAAAAAAGGGTATCATCTCACAAATAAAATATCAAGACTTGACAATCAGAAAATTAGTGTTCCCACCACAAAATATAGTGTTTTATATAATATTTTTACACAACATTTTTGACCGCTCCGTTATCGCACCGGTTCCCCCACGAATCGATCAGCTGTCCATCCCGGTATACACAGATGATCTCGCAGTGGTTCGCACATTTCCCGCAGGTGATCTCCCGCGTCTTAAACTCCATCTCCGCCACGTCAAAGGAAAACTCGCTTTCATCCTGCTGCTCTTTCGCCAGCACCGCGATGCCAAACGCTCCCATCAGGTGGCCTTTTTCATCCACAAGGACCGGCATCCCCAGCTCTTCCTCAAACATGTGCACTACACCTGCATTCTTGCTCACGCCGCCCTGGAACACGACCGGGGCAGCGATCTTCTTGCCTTTTGCCACATTATTGAGGTAATTTCCTGCTACTGCCTTGCAGAGGCCGGCGATGATCTCCTCCTTCGGGCATCCCACCTGGAGCTTATGCACCAGATCGGATTCTGCAAATACCGTACAGCGTGCAGCGATCGGAGCTGCTTTCTTCGCTTTCAATGCGATCTCGCCAAACTCTTCTACCTCCACACCGAGACGGTGCGCCTGGCTCGAAAGGAACGCTCCGGTGCCCGCCGCGCAGAGCGTATTCATGGCATAATCCACAGCCACTCCGTTCTCCACACAGATGATCTTGGAATCCTGTCCTCCGATCTCAAGGATCGTCCGCACATCCGGATGCAGCGTCGTCGTCCCTACGGCATGGGCGGTGATCTCATTTTTCACCACATGGGCGCCGATCATGCTGCCCACCAGTTTTCTCGCGCTTCCCGTCGTTCCCGATGAAACGATCCTGTAAGAATCCCCGTCAAACTGTTGCTCTAATGAGTGCAGCACTTTCTTTGTCGCTTCGGTCGGATTCCCTTCTGTCCACAGATAGCACTCTGCAAGGAACTGGTTATCTTCATCTATAATTACGCCTTTTGTCGAAATGGAACCGATATCGATCCCCAGATAAGCCTTTTTCTTCATCGTAATACCTTCTTCTTTCTCTCCAGCATGTCATAAAATGCTTCCAGTCTCGTATCCAGCCCCGTGTCGCTCTCCTGAGTATCATAGCTCAGATACAGGACCGGGATATGATGGTCTTTGCTTATGTTCTGAAGCACCGGGATCGCGTCCATCTCCGGTGTGCATCCGAAAGATTTCACATGAACGATCCCGTCAAAGCCCTGTTTCGCATAGTCAAGCGCCGCATTCACCGTCCATGTGGTCGTCGGCCCCATACTATAGTCCGCATATTCCCGGATCCTCGGGCGGAGCGCCGGCTCTTTCGCCCGGAAATGGCAGTTCGTCACATTCAGGAACCGATAGACGGAAGCCCCCAGATTTACAAGCTTTTCCTGTAAAAACTGATTCGAGTGCCCGTCCATGATCGTGAAATACTCTCCCACAATGCCGATCCGCACCGGATGTTCCGGGATCCTGGTCTCGATCTCATCAAACGCCTGTTTCACTTCCTGGTAGCCGTCTCTGATCTCCTGCCGGTTCTCGGCGGTCTGCATCTTTAACAGAAACTGACGGTATGCCTTTTTATAGCTTCCTTTCTCTGTCTCAAACGCAGCATTCTGATAGTAGGCCGCCTCGATCTCATCCAGATGTTCCGCCATCTTTATGCCTTCATAAGCCCCTGTCGTAAATTTCGCGGGCTTGAGCTTCGGGCTGAGTTTCTTTGCAAGCTTCAGCCACTCACTCTTCTTCCCGCCCATGTACTCCGCAAGATTGATAAACTCGCATTGATAGCCCAGCTCCCGGATGATCTCTTTCTGCAGGGCTCCATAATAATCCAGTCTGCACAGTCCTCCGGTCTCCACCAGCACATCAGCTCCGGCTTCCAGCGCTTCGATCAGACTACCCAGCGAGTGCTTGAAAGGAGCACATGCATAGTCCGGGCTGTATCTGCTGCCCAGTTCCGTCGTCCGTTTCGTTGCAGGCGGGAGCAGGACATACTCCGCCCCGAGCGCCTGTTCTACTATGTATCTGATCGCATATCCATAGTGATTGATCCTGGGAAATGCGATCTTCTTCCTGTCGTCGATCTTAATTTCCATAGCCGCCTGCTTTCTGATATCGGATGATATCGATAAAACTTTCGATCCTCGTCTCCACCCCTGCCGTTCCGCTCTGGGCATCCAGGGTAAGGCTTAAGACCGGGATATTCTTCAGCTTTCTTACCAGCATGTCATTGACAAGCGCATCCGGACCGCAGGGATACGCGCTCACCAGGATGATCCCGTCCACTTTTCTCTTAAGCATAAACAGGGCTCCCGTGATCTCCCGGTTGATAAGCCAGGGCATCACCCGGGAGAAATCATAGCTTTTCTTCAGGGCGCTCTCCCTGTCAACATAATCCGTGTACAGTACTTCCGCGTCCATTCTCTGGAGGATATGCGCCAGTTCTCCGCCCATATAGGCATCGTGGAGAACATACGGATGGCCGGCAAGGAGCACTTTGTTCTTCTTGCTGTCCAGGATCTGATTCTGACCTTTTATCCGCGGCTTCAGCCATGCATCCTGGGACTTTTTCGCGCGGCTGTATGCCTTCTTTGCCTCCTTTTTCGTCTTGCCGAGTACCGCACCCAGCTCCACATATACTTTTTCTTCTGTTGTTTTCACATACCAGTCATAGCTGACTGTAAGTATCCGGATCTGTTCCTCACGGAAAATATTCCTGACAAGGTCAGGCAGCGCCTCATATCTGGTGCACATCTTCTCCCTTGCAGTATATCCGCCCGTGCGCGGCACAAATACGGCGTCGCATTTCCCGAGCAGCCACATCACATGACCGAGATACATCTTAAAAGGGAGACAGGTCTCATCCACTGCCCGCGCAGTACCTGTCTCCAATATCTCCCGGTCACTCTTCGGACTCATGATACACTGAAATCCAAGTTCTTCAAAAAACTTCTTCCACAGCACCCCGTCACGGTAAGCCATCAGCCCTCTGGGAATGCCGATCGTATGGATCTGTCTCAAGTCATCTCCTCCTGTACATATAGGAAGGGCAGCACCGTAAAAGCGCTGCCTGCATCTCTATTCTGATTCATTTATACAGTAAGTAATATACACTCTTTTTCGGGAAAAAGCAAATCCAGGATTCTCCTGCTGACCATACAGATTCTGTTATCTTCGATAAATCTTAAGATTTTTTCACACAATTCTTCTTGATAACCCTGTATTTGTATGACATAATATCATGGAAAAGTCATAAGGAGGAAAAAGACTATGAAAAACAAGATCCGTAAAATGCTTCTGCTTACGTGTGCCATGATGCTGGCTTTTGCACTTACTGCATGCGGCGGTTCCGGCGATGATGCCAACACTGCTGATGACACACAGACTGAGGAAGATTCCACCGCCGGGGATGATGCTGCTGCCGGGGACGATGCTGCAGCGGACGATACGGCTGAGGACGATGGGACTGCAGTAGGCAAATTTGCTTCCATCCAGGAGTTTATCGATTCCGACATGATGCAGGAGGAGCTTGCGACACAGATGGCAGACCTCGAAGGAACAGGCATGTCCATGGAGCTCACAGCCGAAGATAACAAACTGATCTACAACTTCAAGATCGACGATCCGGATCTCTCTGCAGCGATGGACACGTCAGCCCTTGAATCCTCTCTTGATTCCCAGGCTTCTACTTTCGAATCTGTCGCAGGCATCCTGCCCGCTGCTATCGATGTGGAAAATCCTGTCGTAGTCGTACGTTATCTGGACAGCGACGGCAACGAGCTTGCTTCAAGAGAATTTGCACCGTCTGACGATGCAGCAGGCGATGCGGCGGCTGATGACGCAGCAGCTACTGCTGAGTAGGTCATCCACAGAGTAAGTTATCCACAGAGTAAGTCATTTACAACTTCATATAAGTAAGACTGTATATACAGTTGAGACCAGGGGATTTTCCGGAAAACCGGAGAATCCCTTTTTTTGCGCGATACGCCTGGAGATCAGACGCATGGATGTCGGACCTGCCCGGACAGACATGCGGGCATCCTGCGGGCAACGGACAGCGGGCGGCTTATGTTATGAACTGAGCGAAGTATCGCCGCTGTAGAAAAGCCTCCGAAACTGTATATGTTTAATATTGACAGTCAGTACATGTAGTGCTATACTGTGCTTATCAAGTAAGTACAGTATATGCATTTGATAGAAAAGGAGCAGAAAAATGAGTGAAGTATATATCTCTATCGACCACCTTTCAAAGAAATACGACAAAGACCTGGTATTAAAAGATGTCAATGCCGTTCTCCGCAGAGGAGAGATCCTCGGTTTCCTGGGGCCGAGCGGAGCCGGGAAGACGACCACTATCAAGATCCTGACCGGGCAGCTCTTACCCACATCGGGCACGGCGGAAGTCCTCGGCATCGACTGCCGGAAGATCGATGAGCGCATCTATGAACAGATCGGCATCGTGACGGATTCCAGCGGCGTGTATGAGCGGATGACCGTCTTCGACAACCTGAAATACTTTGCACGGATCTTAAACGTGCCTCTTTCAGACATCGACCCGCTCCTGAAGCGCATCGGTCTCTATGAACACAGGAAGAAACCGGCTGCCAAGCTCTCCAAAGGGCAGACGCAGCGGCTCATCCTTGCAAGAGCGCTCCTGCATAAGCCGAAAGTCCTCTTCCTCGACGAACCCACCAGCGGACTGGATCCGTCCACAGCCCTTGAGATCCACCGCATCTTAAAGGAACTCCGGGATGAGGGCATGGCGATCTTCCTGACTACGCACAACATGGAGGAGGCCACGAAGCTCTGCGATCATGTGGCGCTCTTAAACGAGGGTGTGATCGTGGAGTACGGCACCCCGGAAGAGATCTGCCTGAAGTACAACCGGATCAGGAAATACCGGGTGCAGCTCACCGACGGCACGAAACACGTTCTCCTGCAGAGTCCTGAAACTGCCGGACGCATCAGCTTATGGATGAACGAGGATAAGATCGAGACGCTCCACACCTGCGAGCCTACACTGGAAACCGTATTTTTAGAAGTAACAGGGAGGGAATTACAATGAATACTACCGTGAACAGTACAGCAAGATCTACAGAAAAGAATAAAGCAGACGCCCCCAGGGCGCTCACGCTCAAGCCCGTGCATATGAGGAAGCTTGCCGCCATCATAGATGTCAAAGGGCGGGCGCTCTTCAGCAAGAACTTTATCATCATGCCCGTCTTCTCTCTGGGATTTACATTTCTCATGGATATCCTGTATGAGCGGATCTCCGGCGGCGCAGCCGCAATGAACGCCTATGCCCTTGCCATGGGGATGCTCATGAATATATCCATGATGGGCTTCTACTGCACCGCCGCATCTCTGGCGGAAGAAAAAGAGAAAAACACACTGCGCACCCTGATGACATCCTCGGTCAACGGACTTGAGTTTTTCCTCGGAAGCCTGATCCCTGTCGTACTGATGGCCGAAGCCGTCAATGTGATCTGCGTCTTTATCGTACAGCTGTCCATGACGCCGGTACAGTGGGCGTCTTACCTCGCCGTCACCACCGCTGCCACCGTCATCGCCTCTGTGGTCGGGATGCTCCTCGGGATCTTTTCCAAAAATCAGGTGACAGCCAGCACGCTCACCACGCCGTTCGTACTCGTGTTCATGATGATTCCCATGTTTACGGGGTTCAGCGAGACATTGCAGAAGATCAGCATGTTCTTCTTTACCGGGATCGCGTTTGACGCCATCGCAAACATCTCAAACGGACTGCCCGCAGTGGATGTGAAAGGGATCGCCGTACTTGCGGCGGAGTTCATCCTGTCCGTGATCCTCTTCCTCATCCTGTACCGCAGGAACGGATTTGAGAGGTGATCCTATGGAAATTATCTTAAGCAATGCAAGCGACCGGCCGATCTACGAACAGATCACTTCCCAGATCAAGGAAATGATCATGAAAGGAGCCCTGAAGCCCGGAGAACCCATGCCTTCCATGCGGAAGCTGGCAAAAGATCTCCATGTCAGCGTCATCACCACCCAGCGGGCTTATGACGATCTGTCAAGAGACGGATTTATCGTCACAGTGCCGGCAAAAGGCACTTTCGTCTCCACACAGAATCAGGATTTCATCAAAGAGGAGAACCTGCGGCGGATCGAGAAGCTCCTCTCCGACGCAGCGGCGCTCGGGCGGGAGAACGGTCTGTCTCTGGACGAACTGAAAGCAACGCTGGAAGTCGTGTATGAAGACAAATAATGATCAGACGAATAACAGTCATAGGAAGAATGACAATCTCAACACTATCTTCACAGAAGGAGCAGCATTATGGAATATGCAATCGAAGTCAGGAATCTGACGAAACGCTATAAAGATTTTACACTGGACGATATCTCATTCGCACTGCCCCGGGGCACGGTCATGGGTCTGATCGGGGAGAACGGAGCCGGGAAATCCACGCTTATCAATTCGATCCTGGGCATCACGGACAGCAAGTCAAGTCTCACGTCGATGCTCGGGCTGGACATGAAGACTCACAGCAAGATGATCAAGGAAGACATCGCCGTCATTTTCAACGACTCACACTATGACGTCAACCTGACCCCTAAGATCATCGGGCACATCCTCTCGAAAGTATACAAGAACTGGGATGCTCCTCTCTTTTCAAGATATCTGGAACGGTTCAGCCTCCCGGAGAAAAAGAAGATCAAGAAGCTCTCCACCGGTATGCGGGTGAAACTGGAATTCGCCGCGGCATTAAGCCACCACCCGAAGCTTTTGATCCTCGACGAAGCTACAAGCGGGCTCGACCCGGTGTTCCGCGACGAGATCCTGGATATCTTACGGGAATTTACCGAGGACGAAACCCATGCGGTGCTCATGTCCTCCCACATCACCAGCGACCTTGACAAGATCGCCGACTACATCGCCTACCTCCACGAAGGGAAAATACAGTTTATCAAAACATACGACGAGATCCGCAATGACTACGGCATCATCACCTGCGGACAGGAACTCTTCGACAGTTTAAGCCGGGACGATATCGCGGCATACAAAAAAGAGCCTTACAGCTACCGCGTGCTTGTGAAAAACCGCGCAAAACTGCGCCAGGTATTTCATGACATCCCGATGGAAAACGCATCTGTCGAGGACATCATGCTATTCTACGTAAAAGGAGAAAAAGTGAAATGAAAGGGATCATGCTCAAAGACTTATATGAGAATTTTTACATAAAGAAAAACCTCGTAGCCTATATATTCGCATCACTGTTCTTCATAGTCGCATCAGCAGTGATGGATACACGGTATTCATTTATCCTCTACACGATGCTCCTGATGATCTTCTTCGGTACTTCTGTACTGGAGACTTCTTCGGAACAAGATGATAAAGCGCATTTTCATAAGATCCAGTTTACATTTCCCGTCACAAAGGCTGAGATCGTAATTTCAAAATATCTGCTCGCCCTGATATGCAACGGATGCTGGATCATGATCGCCCTTGTCTATGTGCTGGCAAATGTGTATCTGCGTCCGCTTGTCACCCTGGCGGAAGCACTGACAGTCTGGGGATTGGGTATTTGTGCTTCCCTTGCCTTTACTTCTCTCATATATGTCTTCTACTTCCTGCTGGGCAGAAAGATCGGAACGGTCATTTATATAGCATCGGCTCTGATCCTCGGCGGTATGTACGGAGCTTCTACCGTATTCTTCGGGATAGAAAGCTACACCTCAGCGGACACGGCAGTACGCCTCTTGTTTCTCCTGCCGGCCTCGATCGTGCTCTATGTGCTGAGCTGCATGCTGTCCATACTGATCTACAAAAAGAAATACTCATAACAACTCCCCCGCATCTATAGGGATCATCTTTTTTCTCCTATAGCTGCGGGGGATTCCTTCTGTCACTTTACAGCTCCGTTTTATCATACAGCAGTCAGGATATATGGACCACCTGATATCCTGTCTTTTCCACTGCTTCCTTCAAGACATCATCCTCAACTTTTCTGTCATAAGAAATCTTAGCTTTTCCGGATGAAACGTCCACCTCTGCCCTCACGCCATCGATCTGATTCAGCATCTGCGCCACATTCATTGCACAGTGCGCGCATGTCATGCCGGAGATCTGCATTGTTTTTCTGCCGATCACACGGCCTTCCAGTTTCTTTTTCGGCATCTTCCTGCTGCCGGGGCAGTTGCCGCCGGCCGGACAGCCGATACACTTTACGCCGCTTCTTTTTGCCTTTACGATATATCCGACTGCACAGCCGATCAGGATCAGCAGGATAAGGACTGCAATAATATCTGCCATAAATATCATCCTTTCTGTATTAACGTCAAGAGGCGGACAAAGCAGCATACTCTGTCCGCCGATGACCAGTTATGATTATACCACACTTTTTGCGTGCAGGCTGTATTCCGCCGTAAATTCTTTATCTGACTTACGTATCCTCCATATGATGACAGCCGCAAATACAAGGATCGCGATCAGCCCCGGAACGAATGCCGTTCCAAGTGTTCCTGTCGTGACAAGAGTTCCGATCTGGTATACAAGGAACGCTACCGTGTATCCGGTCGCAAGTTGGAGGCAGATGCCGCCGAACAGCCATTTCCCGCTCTTCATCTCAGAGTTCATTGCTCCGAGTGCCGCGAAGCACGGTGGTGTATAAAGGTTAAACATCAGGTATGCGAGAGCCGCCGCCTTTGTGAGTCCCATGATCGTAGCGACTTCACTTCCGCTTCCGACCAGTGCCAGTTCATCTGTATCAATGAGATTTGTAACTCCGTAAACAACTGCAAGAGTACCAACCACATTTTCTTTTGCGATAAATCCTGTGATCGCCGCTGCAGCGAGCTGCCATACACCGAATCCAAGCGGGATGAACAGGATTGCGAACGGATGAGCAATGCCTGCAAGGATGGAAGTTCCTTCTGCGCCTTCTTCCACAAGCTGGAACTGCCAGTTAAAGCTCTGCATGATCTGTACAACAGTATTGCACACCAGAATGATCGTTCCGGCTTTCACAATATATGCCTTACCACGCTCAAGCATGGATACGCACGCTCTCTTCAGGCTCGGAAGTTTGTATTCCGGAAGCTCGATGATGAAGAAAGATTTACGGTATTTCTGTCCTGTGATTCTCTTTACGAGCAGAGCTCCCAAGAGAACCAGTACGATACCTACCAGATACATTGTAGCTGATACCCACCATGCATCTGCAAAGAATGCTCCTGCAAACAGAGCGATAACCGGGATCTTAGCTCCACACGGCATAAACGGTGTGAGCATCGCAGTTGTCCTGCGCTCTCTCTCGTTGCGGATCGTACGGGAAGCCATGACTCCCGGGATCGCGCATCCTGTACCGATGACCATAGGAATTACCGATTTACCGGAAAGACCTACTCTCTTGAAGATTGGATCAAGTACGACTGTCGCACGGGCCATATAGCCGCAGTCCTCAAGAAGAGCGATCAGGAAATACATTACCATTACCAGCGGGAGGAATCCCACAACCGCTCCAACGCCGCCGATGATACCGTCAACAAGGAGTGCGTACAGAAGCGGATTTGCATTCTCCATCAGTCCGCCGACCCAGCCCTGGAAGGTCTCGATCCAGCCGACCAGCCAGTCCGCGATCCATGTTCCCACCGTAGTCTGGGATATGTAGAACACAAGGAAGATCACGAGTGCAAAGATCGGAATACCGATGATCTTATGAGTAATAACAGCGTCGATCTTATCCTGCATATTTTTGTCTTTTGTAAAGACTTTTCTCTTCTCTACCTGTTTTACGATGCCGTTGACAAACTCAAAACGCCTTCTGTCGGCAGCCTCGACCGCATTCTTGTCATGCAGGTCGATATCCGCCTGGACATAAGGAGCTTTCTGACCTTTGCCTTTTAAAGAAACCGCCGCAGCGACAACTTCTTTCAATCCTTCGTGTCCCGAAGATGTAGAGACCGTCTTGATGACCGGGCATCCCAGCTTCTCGGAGAGAAGTTTTTCATCAATCTTGGTCTGCTTTTTCTCTGTAATATCACTTTTATTCAGAGCTACTACCACCGGAATTCCCAGTTCCAGAAGCTGCGTTGTGAAAAACAGGCTTCGGCTTAAGTTTGTAGCGTCCACGATGTTGATGATCACGTCCGGTTTTTCATTTTTCACATAACTGCTGGTGATACTCTCCTCCGAAGTAAAGGGAGACATGGAATAGGCGCCCGGCAGGTCTACCGCCGTCAGATCCTCCGCCCCGTCATAATAAGCCTTTTTGATCAGGCTTTCCTTTCGCTCCACCGTAACACCGGCCCAGTTTCCGACCTTTTCATTTCTGCCTGTAAGAGCGTTGTACATGGTCGTCTTACCGCTGTTTGGATTTCCTGCAAAAGCAATTCTCATTTTACAATTCTCCTCCTTTATTTTGATTAGCTTCAACTAACCTTTGTGCAAAAAAAATAGTACTTTTTTACTATTTTTTTATTGCCGGGGCAAAGCCCCTGGCGTCTTTATATTGAAATAGCCTGCGCTAGATCAGTATCGATATTGTATCTCCCGTCTTTGATCGAAACCACGCAGCCGCCCCTTACACGGGAGACTACAGTAATAGGTTCGCCGCTGTAACACCCCAGTGAAAACAGGAATGCTTCCATTTCCTCATCATCCGTCGCGATGTCTTTTATGATATATTCCTTTTCCTCTTCAGCGTCTAATAAGTTCATTTTCCGCTCCTCTCGATATATTACATCTTATGCCGATCTGTCTGTATCCATAACAGAAATCGTTTCATCTAACTTGTAATTGTTTATTCTAACATTTGATAGTTTAAACTAACTACCATTATTTGTCAATCCTTTTTTTTGAGTAAGTTACTTAAAGTTTGCCGATACTGACCGAATATGATATACTAAACAGAAAGTATTCCAAAGAATAAGAACGGAGTGAAATCTATGCACGGAAATGAATCTGCTGAAAACTATCTGGAAACGATCCTGGTCTTAAGCCAGCGCCTCCCTGTCGTACGCTCCGTAGACGTGGCGACAGAACTGAACTTCAAGAAATCCAGCGTAAGTGTTGCTATGAAGAAATTAAGAGAAAGCGGACATATCGTAGTCTCACCGGAGGGATATATCACCCTTACCGAAAGCGGCAGGACGATCGCGGAGTGTATCTATGAAAGGCATACTCTCCTCTCTTCCTGGCTGACACGTCTGGGAGTAGATCCAAAAGTTGCCACAGAAGATGCATGCCGTATCGAGCATGTGATCAGCACTGAGAGTTTCGAGGCGATAAAAAGACATATCAAATAATATCGTTATTACTATAGTTATGTTAAATAAGCGGTATCAGCCATTCACTGATACCGCTTATCTTTCATGCTGTCTATATGATCTCTGCTCTGCTTATCTTCCCGGTTTTCCTCTGTCTCATGATCCGGCTTTACTCTTCGATCTGTGCAAGCACTGCCTTCAGCTCTTCTGCTGATTTCTTCAGTTTATCCTTCTCTTCATCGCTCAGGCTGATCTCCAGCACCTGCTCCGCACCTTTATTGCCGATGATCGTCGGAATACTCAGGCACAACCCTTCAAGCCCGTATTCTCCGTTAAGCGAAACAGATACCGGCACCACCGCATGACTGTCCCTGACGATCGCCTCCGCGATCCTGGCAGCCGCCATTCCGATCCCGTAGTAGGTAGCTCCTTTTCTCTCGATGATCTCATATGCACTGTCGCGCACTGCATGGTAGATCTCGTCCATCTCCTCAGAGAAGTCACTGAAGCCCCGCATTTTAGCGAACTCTTTGATGCCGATACCGTAAACATTTGCGCAGCTCCATACTGCGAGCTCACTGTCTCCGTGTTCTCCCGCGATGAAGGCATGTACATTCCTGCTGTCTACGTCAAGCTTCTCGCTGATCAGATATTTCAGCCTTGCCGTGTCAAGCACTGTCCCGGAACCGATCACACGCTCCTTCGGGAAACCGGATTCTTCCAGAGCCACCTGGGTCAGGATATCTACTGGATTTGACACGATCATCAGGATCCCCTCGCAGTTCACCCGTTTGATCTCGCGGATGATCGACTTCATGATCCTGGAATTCTTCTGCACAAGATCCAGTCTTGTCTCGCCCGGCTTCTGGTTCGCCCCTGCCGTAATGATCACGACAGCCGCGTCCGCAATGTCGTCATAACTTCCCGCAGTAATATCCATCGCATGGGCAAACGGAAGTCCGTGGCTGATATCCATCGCCTCTCCTTCTTCTTTCGCCTGCACCGCATCTATGAGCACCAGCTCTGAAAATGTCCCTTTCTGCATCAGAGTATATGCGATCGTCGATCCTACAAATCCACATCCTATCACTGCTGCTTTCTGTATATTTACCATCCTATTGTCCTCCTTTAAATATCGGTTAAAACTTCTTGTTTTTTTCCTAGTATTTTACTAGGATTTATTTACAAGCTTATTATATTATATTTTCCAGAAAAATCAATAGGTTGTATGGTATTTTTTTCTATTTCTCGTACAAAAATCTCTCCGGCAGTGTAATATGGAATCCTTTCTCCAGTTTTCTGAAGTTATCCGGGCTGATCGTCTGTCTCTTCTGCGGGACCATAGAAAGGACTTTGATCAGTATTTCCGCGGATTTCTCGATCGTATGCATCAGACCGAATGTCAGATCAAATGTCTCTCCCGAACAGAACATCCCGTGATGCGCCCAGATGACTGCATTATATTTCTCCATCAGTTTACTTGTGGCTACTGCGATCTCGCGCCCGCCCGGCACCATCCAGCCGATCACTCCCACTCCCTCGGGGAACACGACCGGACACTCTGTAGCCATTTCCCAGAGTTCTCTTGTAAACACCTCGTCTTCCAGAGGAAGTACAAACGTAAGGGCGATGGTATTCGTAGTGTGTGCGTGGTAGATCACTCTGTGCTTTCCGTCTGTAAGTTTTTTCTTTACCTCATGGTTCATCAGATGAGTCGGCAGCTCACTGGTCGGGTTTCCTCCCTCTACCAGTCCCCAGCGGATACGGTAGTTGGAGCCGGTTTCATCTATCTCAATGATCGCAAGGCATGCCTCCGGATCCACGATGATATTCCTGAAATATTTGCCGGTTCCTGTCACAAGGAAAAATTCCCCTGCCAGCCCCGGCACCTCGGTTCCGATCGGCTGCCATGGAGTATCACGGTACATTCTCCCCTTGATAGCATCCACCTCGCCCTTTTTCAGTCTGTAGGAAAGATTTCCGCCATTTCTCTCATGCCATCCCTGCTTATAACCGTCATCCGCCATCTTTATAAAATCCTGCATAAACTTTGATTCCAATACTTTCATTTTAAGTCCTCCATTTCCAATAAATCCAAACTCAATTTTCGTACAAATATGTTGTTTTTTGTTGTTTTTAACGGATATTTATGTGGTTTTCCGTTGTTTTTATTGTACCACACACTTTCCGAAAATCAACAGATTTTTTTGTTTTTGTGAATGTTCAACAGAACTTTATTGCTTTTCACACATGAAAGCATTATATTATACAGTGAACTCAGTATTTCCAATTACAGAAAGGGGACAACCAGACATGTTAAATGAAAAAGTAGCTGAACTTCTGAATACACAGATCAATAAAGAATTTTATTCGGCGTATCTGTATCTTTCCTTCTCAAATTATTTTTCCGATGAAGGACTTGACGGATTCGCCAACTGGTATAACGTACAGGCACAGGAGGAACGCGACCACGCTATGCTTTTCGTACAGTACATGCAGAACAACGATGCAAAGATCACTTTTGAAGAGATCGACAAGCCGGATTCCGAATTCAGCAGCCATATGGAGGTGCTTGAGGCAGGACTTAAGCACGAGCGCTATGTGACCGGACTGATCAATAATATCTACGGCGCCGCTTACGACGTAAAAGATTTCCGAACCATGCAGTTCCTTGACTGGTTTGTCAAAGAACAGGGCGAGGAAGAGACGAACGCAAACGATCTCATCAAAAAGATGAACCTGTTCGGGACAGATCCGAAGAGCCTGTATCTGCTCGATCAGGAACTGGCGGCAAGGACATATGCTGCGCCGTCACTCGTGCTGTAACTTCGTGTTTGTTTAAGAGATGTCGCTACAACAGCAAAGATAAATGACTGAATAAGAGACGCGGAAAAAGATGATGCTGCAACACTGTGCCGACCCGCTTTACCTCATCCCCTCGAATCCATGTAACGCGGGATGAAAATGCTCGTCCATTGGAACTCGCATTTCCATCCCGCTAACATGGAGAACGAGGTGTATTCGGAACGCTCCATGTCGATGCACAG
>DWVY01000023.1 GCA_019119995.1 Candidatus Mediterraneibacter faecavium
ATCAATCTCCCTCTGTCCGCGAAAGGTACATCAAGCCGGCTGTGCCTGTCTGCTTTCCTGCACTTTCATATCCATGCGCCAATCCGATAAACGCTCATTAAAAGCCGGAAGAAGTCGGAACTTCACAGACTAAGATTTCTGGTTCCGCCTCGACTCGCTTTATCTAATACGTGATTGGCGAGAAGATACTTCCGATTGGATGAACGAAGAAAATCAGGCGGATACAGCCTATTTGATGAACCTTTCGGGACGGGCGGGGAGGAGATGCTGACGGTGACTGTGAAGGGATATTAGATAAAGTTAAAACCTGGGATGCAGTGTTAATCGGGAAAATGAAATTGTCTGAGTGAAACGAGTTGTTCATTTTCCCGATTGCTTTTAGCTGTATCACAGGCTTGCTACTTAGTCTTACGTTCCGTAACCGGAGCCGGAAGCATCCCCTCCCCGCCCGTCCCGGATACGTGACTCAATCCACTGTATCCGTCTGATTTTCGGACACTTAATCGATACTGTTCTTCCCGGCAAACACGAATTAACGATACCACACAGCTGCTTCGTATGGTTTCATGCTCATCGCGCCGCCCTCCGCGATCTCTGTGTTTTCGTAATTCCCCAGCACTTTTTTGAATCCGTTAAGATCGGGCGCGCCTTTCCAGTGATATTCTTTTCCGTAGAAGTTGGCTGTGACAATGAGTTCGTGTCCGTCATAGGTCCTGCGGTATGCGAATACGGACGGATCTTTCTGTGCCAGAGGCTCGATATCGCCGTATGCGATGACATCGGACTGTTCGGAGTCTTTCCTCATTGCGATCAGCTTCTGATAATAGTGGAAGATGGAGTCTTCATCTTTCAGCTGGTCTGCCGCGTTGATCTTGTCATGATTGCTGTTCACTGCGATCCAAGGCTCTACGCTGTCCTCGGATGTGAAGCCAGCGTATCTGGAAGCATCCCACTGCATCGGCGTGCGCCCGTTGTCACGGGAGTGGATCTGGATGATGCGCAGGGCATCGGAAGCCGAGAGACCTTTATCCTGAAGGATCTGGTAATGGTTCAGGCTTTCTACATCCTTGAACTGTGAGATGTCTGTAAAGTCTGTATTTGTCATGCCCAGTTCCTCGCCCTGATATACATAGGGCGTGCCGCGCAGGCAGTGGATGATCGTTCCGAGCATCTTAGCCGACTCTTTCCAGTATTTTCCTTCGTCGCCGAAGCGGGATACGACGCGGGGCTGGTCGTGATTGCACCAGAACACTGCGTTCCACGCATTATGCTCTGCCATCTTGGTCTGCCACTCGAAGATGATGTCTTTGAGCTTCTGGAAATCAGCCGGCACGAGCACCCATTTCTCGTTGCCCATGAAGTCTACTTTCAGGTGATGGAAGCTGAATACCATGGACAATTCTCCGGTGTCGCGTCCTGCATACTGATAGCAGTTGTCGATCGTGGTGCTTGACATTTCTCCTACTGTCACGAAGCCTTCTGCGTTTCCGAATGTGGCGTCGTTCATCTCTTTTAAGTACTGGTGGATCTTGGGGCCGTCGGTATAGAATCTTCGGCCGTCGCCGATGTCGTCGTCCTCGTAGCATGCTTTGCTAATCAGGTTGATCACGTCGAAACGGAAGCCTTTGACGCCTTTTTCCATCCAGAACTTCAGGATCTTCCGGATCTCTTTTCTGACATTTTCATTTTCCCAGTTCAGATCCGCCTGCGTCACATCGAACAGATGCAGATAGTATTCATCAAATTTCTCAACATATTCCCATGCATTTCCGCCGAACTTGCTCTCCCAGTTGGTAGGCGGTTCTCCATTGTCTTTCCCTTTGCGGAAGATGAAGAAGTCTTTGTAGTACGGATCTCCTGCCATAGCCTTTTGGAACCACTCGTGATCTGTTGACACATGGTTGAACACCATGTCGAACATCAGACCCATCCCGCGCTTATCCGCCTCGGCGATCAGTTCTTCCACATCTGCCATTGTCCCATATCCGGGATCGATATTATAGTAGTCCGCCACGTCATATCCGTTGTCATTCTGCGGAGATACGAAGAATGGGGTGAGCCAGATATAATCGACTCCGAGTTCCTTAATATAATCAAGCCTGCTGATCACACCGCGCAGATCGCCAAGCCCGTCTTTGTTCGTGTCGCAGAATGATTTGGGATATATCTGATATACCGTACTTTTTCTGAAATCTTTCATAGTTTTACAGCACCTGTCCTTTCCTTATTTTCATCGATCAGTCCCAGGAGATCACTGTCGTCTCTCCTGCCTTTGCCTCCATACCGGAGTGCAGCTTAAGGTTGGCAGCGCTGCCCTCAGAGGTCACGATCAGCATCGTGGTGCACGGATGGCCTGCCGCTTTGATCTTCGCAGGATCGAACTCGATGAGTTTCTGCCCTGCCTTTACATGGTCGCCTTCATTTACAAGAAGCCTGAATCCATCGCCGCCCATGTCTACCGTATCGACGCCGACATGGATCAGAAGCTCCACGCCGTTTGGAAGTGTCAGGCCGCACGCATGGCCTGTATCCACCATAACTACGCTCACATCACAGTCTGCCGGAGCTGTCACAACTGTATTGGACGGCTCGATGGCAACGCCGTCGCCCATGATCTTCTGGGAGAAGACGTCATCCGGAGCTTCCTCGATCGGCATTACCCTGCCGTCAAGGATGGACTTCAGTTCTTTTACATCAGCCGCTCCTGTATTGGAAACTGCTGAACCTGTGCTGTCTGCTGCCGTTGGATCTGTACCGGCTGCTGCCTGTGCCGGATCTGATGCTTTGCCGTCTTCTGTCGACTCAATTGCCGGATTAGCATTTTCTCTGCCGAATCTGTCTTCTTTTGAAAGCTTCATCTTTCCTACAACAAATGTCAGTGTAAACGGAACTACGATTGCAACTGCCATTGCCAAAAGGAAGATACCCCAGTATTCCGGTTTGATGGAAAGGATACCCGGAAGTCCGCCTACGCCGATACTCAGAGCCTCAACTCCGAATCCTACGGAGATCATAGCCGCGCAGCAGGAACCGGCCATACCGCATACAAGCGGGAATACATATTTCAGGTTGACACCGAAGAGCGCAGGCTCTGTAACCCCTAAGTAACAGGAGATACATGCCGGAACATTGATCTGCTGTGCGCGCTCGTTCTTCTTCTGAAGTACGCTCATCGCAAGTACGCTGGAGCCCTGCGCGATGTTCGAAAGGGCGATCATCGGCCAAAGGATCGTGGTATTCGGCGGAATGTTCAGAAGCTGCGAGTCGATGGCATTTGTCATATGGTGCAGACCGGTCATAACGAGCGGTGCATACAACAGACCGAATACTGCCGCAAACAGGAATCTGAAGTCAGATGTAAGTCCTGTATATACTACGTCTCCGATGGCATTTCCGATCGTCCAACCGATCGGCCCTACGATCGTATGTGCGATGATAACCGCCGGAACAAGGGAGCAGAATGGAACTACGATCATACTGACTACTTCCGGACATATCTTCTTGAAGAATTTCTCCAGATATACAAGTACGAAGCCCGCCATCATCGCCGCGATGACCTGGCCCTGGTAACCGATCATCTCAACCTTGAAGAATCCGAAATCCCATACCGGGATCTCGTCAGCCGGCGTACTGGCTACATTGAAGCCGTTCAGCAGCTGTGAGGATACGAGCGTCAGACCGAGGATGATACCGAGGATCTGAGTCGTTCCCATCTTCTTCGTGATGGACCACACGATACCTACCGGCAGCAAATGGAATACCGCCTCGCCGATCAGCCAGAGGAAATTGTACATGCCTGACCAGAACTGAGAGACATCCGCAAGGCTCTGAGTGCCGTTGTTAAAGAAGTTGATCTCACCGATCACATTTCTGAATCCGAGGACAAGACCGCCGCAGATCAGCGCCGGGATCAGGGGAGCGAAGATCTCTCCCAGAGTTCCCACGATCTTCTGTGCTATGTTCTGGTTCGTCTTCGCCGCAGCTTTCACGGCGTCCTTGCTCACGCCCTCGATCCCCGCATACTTGGTAAATTCATTGTAAAATACAGCCACATCATTTCCGATGATGACCTGATACTGTCCTGCCTGTGTAAATGTTCCCTTTACACTGGGCAGGTCTTCGATCGCTTTCTCATCCGCTTTCTTCGGATCGATAAGGACGAATCTCATCCTTGTCATACAGTGGGAGACAGCCTGGATATTGTCCTTGCCTCCGACGAGTTCAAGCAGATGTTTTACGTCATTATCATACTTTCCCATCGTTTCTCTTCCTCTCTTTCTTGTTTGTTTCATTATTTCCTGAAACGCTCTTTTTACAAGTCAAACTTGTTTGAACATCTTGAATATATCACTCTTGTTTGAACAAGTCAACCGGTTTTTAAAAAATAATTCTTTTCTGGCATTCTCCACAAAAGAGACGACAAGATTTTGTGGATTTCTCCTGAAATAGGCTCTGCGGGGATTTTGGACTTGATTTTAAAGATATGGATTTCTATAATAGAAGATGTTTAAGCAAACAGATGTTCAAACAAGATATCAAAGAACGGGGTGAGTGTATGCCGAAAGCAAAATACGACTATATTTACAGAGACTTAAAGGAAAAGATCGAGACAGAATACTACACTTATCAGGAAATGCTGCCGTCTGAACACGCTCTGATCTCAGAATACGCCTGCTCGCGCAATACCGTCCGCCGCGCGCTCTCAGAGCTGACTGCCGACGGATATGTGCAGCCCATGCACGGCAAGGGCGTGAGAAATATCTTCCAGCCCATCGAGCAGACTTCATTTACCGTAGGCGGCATCGAATCGTTCAAGGAATCTGCCCTGCGCAATCATCAGGAGGCATTTACAAAGGTGCTCCAGTTCGCGGAGATCACGGCGGATGCGAAGATCGCGAAGAAGACCGGGTTCAAAGAAGGAACAGAGCTTTATTACCTGCAGCGGCTCCACTCGCTGGACGGGAAGCCGCTGATCCTCAATCACAATTATTTTCTGAAGGAGCTCATCAAGGGACTTACCCCTGAGATCGCCAGCCATTCGATCTATGATTATATCGAAGGAACGCTGGGGATCACGATCACGACGAGCAAGCGCACGCTTACCGTTGAGCATGTAACGCAGATTGATGAGAAATATATTGATATGAAAGATTACAACTGCATGGCCGTGATCACCAGCCAGACTTTCGACGACAACGGTGTACAGTTCGAGTTTACACAGTCGCGGCACAGACCGGATTACTTCCGTTTTCAGGATGTGGCTACAAGACGAAAGGGATGACCGTAAGGCCATCCCTTTCGTTATCATACATTGTTATTGCAGCTTCTTTTATACATGTAGCTGTTTATCGGATATATGCTGTATGGAATGTGTGTTCCTCGTCTCTTCGATATCCGTGACACCTTTTCCTGTGTTCGGATGGATCTGCGAATATACCGCATCCGCCAGGAAGAGTACCATCAGCGCCGTACAGACAGCCATCAGCCTTCTTTCATTGAGCCGGTTCACCAGATCGTCGATCATCGGAGCGATGACATAGACGATCGCCAGTCCGCCGATGCCGAATACGAGCAGTCCTTCGGCGCAGATCCTGCCGTTCAGGTTCAGATAATATCCGCTGTAATCCCACCACTTCGTGCCGCCTGTGGCAATCTCCATGACAAGCGACGTCATATACTCAAGAAAGCCGCAGAGCACGATCGTCGCCCCGAACTCCAGCGCAGGATTCTTCCGAAAACGGTTCAGCACCGTCAGGATCAGGACGGCTCCCGTGCCGTAGATCGGAAGCCACGGCCCGTGCAGAGCGCCCCGGTTGACGAATTCACCGTAAGACACAAGATGCATTCCCACTTCCCACAGCCAGCCGAACACGGACATTCCCAGGAAGATCGTGATCAGGGACCACACCGAATAGTGGCGCATATAGTTTAACGACTGTACGAGTTTGCGCCGCTCCTCCTCCGGTATCGGATAGAGGCGCACCGGGTAAGCCTCCCGCTGTACATCGTCGATCATGGAATGAACCCTGACATAATCCGCCTGATGCCGCTCGTATGCACGCTCCTGTTCTCTCCTTAACAGCAGCACGCCGAAATTGCGCGCGAGGAAACCGCGCCAGCCGGTCAGTTTCTCTGTCATTTCTTCCGGCTGTTCCATCACTTTGATCACATCCGGATATTTCGCCGCGATCACATAGGATTCCGCCTTCTCGTAGAGATAGTTATCGTACAAAAGCTCTGCCCCGGGGATTCCCTTCTCTATCGCCTCCGCCCTCAGCTCCGCATAGTAACGGGTAAAGGCTGCCACTTTATACGGATTTGTGTACAAGATATTGAAGATTCCCATAGTAAACGCTCCAAGCATTTCCCAGCCGAGGAAGGAAAGCTCGAATACAAAACACTGCCACTTGTGTCCTTTCATCATCTTCCTGGACAGTGTGATCGCCTGCCGCGCCGTCATATCCGGATTCTCCGCCGCGATGTACGGCACAAGATAGTAGGAATAGTACTTGACCACGATCCCCACGATCGTCAGGCACCACAGGGAATAGTAAACATATTGTACAAACATGATCCACGATGCTTTCAGCCATTTCTTCACACGGAGGAGAAATACGAAACGCTGGGGCGTTACCCTGTCGTAGATCATCCCCTCAAGAAATACCCGCCTGATCACCACCGGAAATGTATTCTGTATCAGGAACCAGAAGATAAATAAGCCCAGGGCGCCGATGACGATCAGGATCAGAATCCCCAGATTGTCCGAGCCGGTGATCGAACCGATCGCAGCCGCAGCAGTCACAAGGATCGAGCCCGAGCTGACCTGGTTGACGATATTTGACAGCACGCCGCGGGTACGCCCGAACATGGGATTGCCGTTCTCGGAGGCTTCGATGGCGTTCTGCCGGATCTCCCGCGACATTTCCCTGCCGGCCTGCGTATTGTCCTCCACCATGATGCGGATCACGTCGTCCCAGCCGATGCTGTGCACTCTCGTCTTGATCGTATAAGTTCCCTCTCCGTTCAGATCACTTTGCACCTGCTCATAGGTCTCCTCATAATTCTGTGCGTTAGAGAAATTCAGCGAGCTGGTGAACTCCGCTGACAGAAATGCCGCGATCAGACAGGCTGCCACAAAGATCACATAATGCTTTTTCAGGGATTCCCTCCCAAGCCGTTTCATCTGTTTTCTAGTCTTCATCGTCTTTTGTATGTGGCGGACACTCTCAAGATCCCGCCGTTCCCCCCTTTTATTAGTACTCGTACAGTATACGCAGAAAAAGGGGAAATGGCAAGCAAAGTTCTATAAGTATGATATTGGGGTCAAAACCATAAATAATTTAGCCCCATTCTCTATAGTACCTTGAAAATTTCATATTTTGTAGTAAATTGTCGGGCTTTTGACCATATGTGCTGAGTATTCCCTACCTTGTCTTTAT
>DWVY01000024.1 GCA_019119995.1 Candidatus Mediterraneibacter faecavium
CAATAATTCTGCATATTCACCTTCCAAAGCCGAAAGTTCGTCCCCTCTGGAATATCTGGCTGTTAATATTCCCAGCTTTAAATCATGTATTTTTGTTTTTACTGCCAGTTGCCTCTCCGGTTTTACTTCACCATTTGCCAGCTTATCTGAGAATCTGGTTATCCTCGCCTGCTCCTCTTGCAAAAATTCATTAAAATATTCTCGCTCTTTTATCTGATCTCTCATTTGCAGTCCTCTGTTCCATTCTGAAAAACACTGCAGCAAAATGTCGATATCATATCTGATATTTCATGTTTCCGGCAAATGTTCTGTACCCAATTATCCGGAATTGACCGGAAACCGTAATATATCCCTGCGATCCCTCCGGCGAGAGCAGCGATCGTATCAGTGTCTCCCCCAAGATTTACCGCATTCAGGACCACATCTCTATAGGATTCTGTATGAAAGAACAGCCACAGTACAGCTTCCAGCGTGTCGATCACATATCCCGTTGATCTTATCCGGCTTTTTTCAGTATATATGATATCTTTGTTCAATATAGTTTCAAAATTTTTCCTCTCATCCGCATATTTTTTGCCGCAGTTTTTATCCACAAATCCTATCGCTGAATCAAAAGCTTCCATCTTTTCTTTTCCAACGAACAGTTCTGCTGCAAGTTTTACATAAAAAATGCATGCAAATTTCGACCGGTCATGTGCGTGTGTGAAAGAGGACACGTTTTCTACCAATTTTATCAATTCTTCATCTGTATATGATTTACTGACAAAAGCAAGCGGCAGTATCCGCATGAGGGAGCCGTTACCGTTATCTTTTTCCCGCTTTCCGCCACAATCGACAGGCGGAATACCTTGTATCATATTATGGATCGCATCTCTTGTCGCATTTCCAATATCAAATACTTCACCATGCGGCGTAAACTTTCCTCTGGTATAAAAATAGATCATATTTTCTTTTAGCTTTTCCTGAGAAAATCCAACATTCAAAGCATCAATAAGACAAAGCATCAGTGATGTGTCATCCGACCATGTACCAAACGTCTGATGATACGTTCCATACGCACGCAGTTCTTCCACCGGATCGTTTTCCCTTTCGCTTCTTGTAGAAAATTCTACCGGGACTCCAAGCATATCTCCCACACAAAATCCAAAAAATCCTCCGTATATCTTGTCGCATTTCACGTCAGACACATTGACCTCCAAAATATCATCACTGCAAAATGACGGACATTCTTTGTGCGGGAACATCACATACCTCGGTTTTCTTTCTTCTTTATAAACGTTACAGTGCAGGGCGTCTCCTTTTTTAACATATCTGCACTTTATACACTGAGGCGCAGATGTTTTGTTTACAGCACCTTTCTTATACGCTTCTACATCTATCTTCCATTTCTCAGCTAAAGTTAATTGTTTCTCACCCATGTTTTCATAGTGCCTGTCCATACTGCCTGTGATTTTCATTTTCTCAACTGTCCTCTCCTGACAAAAGCCAGAACCAGCGCGATTACCTGAAATGCTATAGCAAATACAAGTAAAATACAACTAAGCGTCAGATTCTCCTCTGAAATGATAGAAAACGGCGTCATAACCGCAGAATCACCTGTAAGGCTTCCGCTTGCAAGCATCCCCCCGAGCTCTACTATTGCAGTTATTATTGTAAAAAAAGCAGTGAGAACACATTCTGCTGTGTATTGAAATTCACTTATTCACCTGTGCCTTACTGATTTCTTTCATAATCCGATTCAACAGCATTCCCATAAATTTGTCTTCCTTGATATTTCCTGTTAATTCCCTGAAGTAAATTCCCTTTCTGGTTTTCAGATATGCACGGATATGTTCACTGTTATAAAACTCTGTGTTCTCCGTCAGCTCCATTACAGAAAGAATCTGAGAAGCGCTGATCATCAATGAAGTCATTGCCTTTTTTATATCTTCATCTTTTTCCAAACCAGTTATCACTTCTCCGCTTCCATGATATAGGTGTACATTAAGCCCGAAAACTAATGCCAACGTCTCTGTCTGGTTTCCAACAATTCCGCTTTTCAGGGGAATATCAAAAACTGCTATATAAACCTGATCGTCCGATGTCAGCGTCAGATTCATTTCTTCATTGGTATATTTCAGCACCTGATTCCTATAATCAAGATATGCACTGTAAACCTTTTTTTCGCCAATCAATTTATTATCCATTTAAGTCTTTCTTCTCCCTCTTATCTCTTAATCCGTCTATAACCTCCGTTAACCTCCTGATATCGCTTTCCATTTATGATTTTATAAAAAGCAATCTCTGTTTTTAAAACACTCTTCAGTTCTTCTATTGAATTACGCAAATCCATCTCAGTAAGATTACTGCTGTAATTAGTAAGCTGTGCCAAAGCTATATAGGCTCCGTCATCTTTCGTTATTCTTATATTAAAACCATTAAATTCCCCTTCAAAATAGATTGTATAACATCTGGGCATATACCGAAATCTCAACATAAACCATCCCTGATGTTCCCATGCGGATTTTTCTTCATCCAACCGCATACTCTCTCCAAACTGTCGTTGTATTTCTTTTTTTATATATGCTACAGCCTCATTCCCTGACATATAGTTACCTGACTGCATGCCATAAATCACCTTCTTTTATAAACTTATATCCATTATCATAGAGATATTGTATCTCTTTGGAATAAAAAGAACCATCACCTTCAAACAATGCCGGATCATGTGACAGATATATCTCCCTGCCTGAACTGGTCTGTATATCAAGAAATCGCTCATTTATCTTCCAAATTTCATCATTTGAATACTGGGCAGCCAGCTCATCCCACTCATCCAGATTAAAATACTGGGCATCGATGTCCTGAGCCACTACATCATAACTGGAATTACTTCCCTTTTCGAATTTACCCAAGACAACTGTCTCTGACTTTTCTCTTCCTTTAATAGCATTAAAAGCATATTCCTCTGCCTCCGCCGTACTGAGCGTTTTTCCTGCAGAAGTATCCGCTGTTGCAACCGGATGATAAAAGGCTTCTTGTGCAGCAAGCTCTTTTGCTCTCAGATCCACCACAGCATCCGTGTCCACCTTGCTAATTGCAATGTGCTCATTAAGCTTCGCATCAGCCAGATTCCATGCATCTATATCTGCTTTCGTCAGTCCGGGATGGTCGATATGTATGCCCTTTTCCAACTCGTCCCAGTACTGATTATACCGCTTTGCATCATCAAAGCTCATGTCATCTGTAAATCTTGGCCCATCGCTCACGCCGATCTTCTGTCCGGCAAAATCCATCCCTTTATCCAGTCCTAAACCAATGCCAATATTCAGCGCCGTCGACCATGCCTCGTTGAGATTAAGTTTCTCCGTTGCGAACTCCGTGATTTCTCCGCTGATCTTATCACTGATCGTATCCTGCACTGTCTCTTTGGCTATCGTTTTTATCGCTGTTTTAACAAGAACATCTTTCCCCATACCGGCTACACCGTTTATGGACTGACCTACCGGTACGCACATTCCGGCTACCGTCATACTCAGGCTTCCCCACAGGTCATAAAGTTCCTGGTTTCCTGCAAAGACAGTATCCCTGATCGGATTGATGGCTGCTGTCTCCAGATCTCCGATACTTCCCAGATACCAGTCCTGTGCTCCTTCTATTGAAGTACTTGCCCCATATGCGATCGCGCTTCCTCCGGCAACTCCTGCCGTAATGACGATCGGAGTCGCCATACCCGCTGTCCCCACGATCGCTATAGTCCCGATAACGATCGCAAGACCTCCCTGGATCATTTTCGCCTGGCCCTCGGCTTCCCTTGCTTCACATGCCGCCTCATAATCCGCCTGCATCTGGGCAAATGCCTCTTCCTGCTCGGCTGCTGCCAGTTCGATCTCTTCTTTATGCTCCTCCACATACTCGCTGCCGGCCATGGCTCTCTGATACAGATCCAGGATATTGGTATTTCCTGCAACAGCACCCGGCTGGTAAGAAGCAATATTCGTACCATTCGACAGGTATCCCTGTATCGCTGTCTGCAGACTGTCGATCAGCCCCTGCATCTCTCCTTGCACAGATGTAAGTTCACTGCTCTCATAGCTTTCGATCTTCTGATCAAATTCATTTAATTCCCGTTTTAGTCCGTCCATCGTATCTTTCAGATTAAAGATAGATGGATTTTTCAGATAGATCAGATCGGAGACACTGCTCACACTGCTGTCAATACTGTCGGAAATGTTCTGAAGTTTTTCTGATTCATCCCGCAGTTTTTTCTTTACATCCTGTAATGCTTCCTGCGGAATGTTAGCGTAAATATTCCCGTCAATATCGTAATAGCCCTTTTTGTACAGAAGATATCTGGACTGATAAACCTGAAGAGTCTGCTGTACGAAGCAGATCATCAGTCCGTGGACTTCCTGAAGATATGCCTTGGCCGATTCCGCACTCGTTCCCTGAAAGCTCTCCATATCTACAAGTCTGGTGTACTCCTCTGACCAGTCTGCCAGTTCATTATACCACCCGCTGATCCGGTTGCATATCAGCAAATACAGTTGATCCATGGCACTGTATTTGATCACATAATCTTTTCCGCTCATAATTCTTTCACTCCATTGCTATTTCCACAGATTTGTCAGCAGTTGATCTACTTTAAGCATACTTGTTCCTATTTTACCGATCGCATCAATATCTTTTCGCATCAGTTCCTGATAACTCAGCATAATGGACTGAAGCTGCGCATACTGTTCCAGATACTCTTCAAACACCGAGGACCTCTCCCCCTGAGACTCCCAGCCCTCAAAAGCCGTATTGATCTGGTTTGCTGCTCTTTGCATCGATACCAAAGCTCCGACAAAAGCCACCTCGTTTATACCGATCATTTTCATCATAAATAAGAAGCACCTCCCGCCTTAATTACAAAGTGTCCGGATCTTATTGATCAGGGAATTGATGGCAGATACGATTCCGAGTATATCTCCGTTAAGTCTGAGATTGTCATTCTGCAGTCTCGTGATCTCATCGCAGACCGCATCCAGGACTTCATCGATACGGTCGACATAGGTCTTATATCCGGGTACGATCGTACTGTTAAATTCATTTACTGTCTTGTCTCTCTTATCCCCGATCCATTCCGTAAACTCACCGGCGCCCTCAGCGTAATCCTTCAGGGAGTCATACCTGCTTTTTGCTGTATCTTTCTGTGTCTCCAGATTATTCTTTACGACTTTCAGCCGTCTAATCTTCTCATCATTCTCACGGCATATATTTTCCTTTTCTTCTTTCAGCCTTTCATATCCGGACTTTTCATTGCGGGCATTCTGCAGTTCTCTTGCTTTTCTCTGCTCGTCATTTGTGTTCCCCACGCTCCTGCCTCCTCTGTCTGTTCCATTCCTCGGTATCGATCCGCTCGAACTCCGAATTTTCATACCACTCGTTGATGTTATCGACCATCATCTTATCATCGTCATCCGTATATCCTGTAAAGACAATCTTCGCGATATCCTTGTGGTTAAAATACAGGATCTGGTCTCCTATGATCCCCTGGGGATACAGGCTCCCGCCATAATCAAAATAACCGGCCGGCGTCGTGGTCGCTGTCACCAGCCCGCGCGCATTAATAACGATCTTCTGTACGCCTCCCCGTAATATCACGATACTTCCCAGCGGAAGATACTCGATTCTTTCTTTTTCTTTCATAAATGGATCATTCCTTTCTCAATTTCTTTCACGACCCGCTCTCAGAGCGTATATCTTCTAAATAATATTTATCTTTCTTCTGACTGTCCGTCAGTTATTTTCAAAAACATATTCGGAGTATCCCCGGCGCTTTCTGTGCGCCGGGGCCTTCTGACAAACTTCCAGTATCGGCTGGCGTCTCCCGTTCCGGAAACTAGCCTCTGAACTGGCTTGCAATGCTGGAATCTGTCTCTTCCACGATCCTTGCTGTGGAATCAAGAGCAGCAGCGATCTCTCTGATGAGCTCTTCCGCTTTCTGGAAGCCCGGTTTGAGTTCCTGATAGCGTGCAGCGTAAGACTCGCTTGCAGCGCCTTCCCACTCTCCCTGAAGTGCAGAAAGCAGGGAATCCATCTTGGAGATAACACCGTTTACGGTATCAGCCTCCGCGCGGTAGTCATTTGCCCTCTGTCTCATCTGATCCGGAGTGATTCTGATCTGGTTTGCCATTTTGTTCTCCTCCTCTTTGGAAATTTATTTATATATCCGGTCTCCCGGGTATATACCTGTGAACGGCCGCCTGTCCTTTATCCGGCGCATGGGCGCGCTCCTTCTGTGGCAGCCTGCGGCCATACTGTCATTGTCCGGCCGTCTGATCCGGCGCGGCGAGCGGCGTCTTGAGTTTCATGCACTCGTTGTCTTTGATGTAATACCCGTCGCCCGTCTCAATCGGTTTCTTGAACTTTCTTGCCACTGCAAGCGGCATGTCATATATCTTCATATTGGAAATGTCGTCAAAATACATCATGTGGTGCTGGTCGCGGATATTCTTGAATATCTCCGGAGCGCTGTACGGTATCGGCACATTCTCAACTGCCGAAATGATGATGCACACATTCAGGTTCTTATACCTGCCGGTAATATTCTTATATGCCTCCATTGCCTCCCTGTCATTGCAGACGGCAACAGCCGCATCGTAGCTGTCGATCACCAACATAAGGAGCGGAGACTTCGCGAGTACTTCGTCATCCCCTGCTGCCAGGGCGTCATACCGCTCTTTTAACTGTTCCTCGATCTCTTTCACAAACCGGAGCGCATCATCTGTAAGGATGCTGTAGCCGCATGTATATTTCTTGTCCTTTAAGGCTGCCAGTCGCTTGCCGATACTGTCCGATATGTACAGCTTCATCTGTTCCGGATACATCGTATCCAGCATATCGATCATATATCTCATCCAGTTGTGGCGGCCGGCGCCCTCTCTGCCGGTGACGGCAAGGACCCCGATGGACGCCAGGTCAAGCACATGCGGCATGACCGTCTCGTAATCGAGTCCGGCTGCCACCGCAAATCTCTGCCGCATCATGCTCTGGAATTCTGTCCTCATATACTGCTCGTTCAGCACCGCAGGGATGAGCGGGATACGGACTGCCGCCATGCTGCCGCAGGATGCGTTTGTCTGCGCGATGTATTCCCGGATCTTCTGCGCTCTCTCGAACTCTTTCTCCCCGGGGAATGCAAGATAGCACTGGCACTCCAGATGCCGCTTCTCGATCTCCACGAAGCAGCGCCCCGGTATATTGTCAAGTCTCTGGCTGCAGTGCTCGAACAATGCTCCATACTCGCTCGAATCATTGCAGAATGTCGCGATACGCACGGAGAAGTTAGACAGATATTTATATCCGATCCCTGCTGTCTGTGCGTTCGCTATGACGATGCTGATCCCCACTGTGATGCCTTCCCGGCACAGGTTCAGCAGTTCATCGTCATCCTGGAAATACAGCTCTTTGAGCGCCGTCAGGTTGTCGATGATCAGCACGATCTGCGGCAGGTCTGTGCGTCCCGCCTCCCGATATGCCGTGAACGAGCTGACTCCGACAGAGATCAGGCGCTCTTTTCTCTCTTCCATCTCCGTTCTGAGAAGTTTGAACAGGTTCTTGAGCTTCTCATCCTCCGAAGCGCAGACAACTCCTCCCACATGGTTCAGGCTGTCGAAATTCTTCAGCACCATGGATGCGAAGTCAAGGACATAGATGGATACTTCCTCCGGCGTATATCTGGACGACAGACTGCGGATGATGTTCTGCAGGATATTCGTCTTGCCGGTCTGGGCGGAGCCGATGATGATCGTGTTCTGGCTTCCCACGTCCACAGAATAGACTCCCTGATACTGGTTGTCCGGATCATCATAAATACCGAGATCCGCATAGAATCCGCCGTCTCCCGCCGCCGCAGTCTCCTGTAATGCGAAATCAATATGATCGCTCAGGGCAGGCAGACAGATGTCCGGCAGTTTATCCAGATGAGTCTTTTCACAGTAATCATGTACATACTTCACAATTGCGTCGAGCTGGGTAAGGCTGCCTCTGCCGCTCTTATCCTTCTTCTGTACATATACCGGCGTCTTTTTTCCCGCATCCGGCACCTGCCATATGGTAAACTCTCTGGCATTACCGCTGTCAGACACCGCCGGCGCCCCGCTGTATGCGGACTGGAACAGCTCGAAGATCTCGTTGTTCCCCACCTGCAGATATGCCCGGCCCGGCTCCTTGATCTCCGCCGCCAGCGGGGATTTGAGCACTTCGTTACTGTCTTCCTTGCTCTGTACTTTCAGACAGAGCTTAAATCTCGAGTTACTCCAGATCTGTTCATTGACCTGCCCGGCAGGCTTCTGTGTGGCAAGGATCAAATGTACACCCAGGCTTCGTCCGATACGCGCCGCTGAGATCAGCTCTTTCATAAATTCCGGCTGTTCCGCCTTTAACTCCGCAAATTCATCCACAATGATGATCAGATGCGGCAGCGGTTCCTTTACCTCGCCCGCCTGATATTTTCTTATGTATTTGTCAATATGGTTTACTTCCGCGTCCGCAAAGAGCCGCTGCCGTTTCTGAAGTTCCGCCTTGATAGACTTCAGGGAGCGGTTGATCGCTTTTCCGTCGATATTGGTGATTGCTCCGAGCAGATGGGGAAGTTCCTCGAACTGGTTCACCATACCGCCGCCCTTGAAGTCGATGATCATAAATCCTACTTCATACGGATGGAACAGTGTTGCCATGGAGAGGATATAGGTCTGCAGGATCTCGGACTTACCGGAACCTGTCGTACCTGCCACAAGACCATGGGGGCCGTGCGCCTTATCGTGCAGATCCAGACTTATGATCCCTGTCTTGGACACGCCGACCGGGGCTGCCATGGACCGGAACACATGGGAAGTCTTCCACCGTGCTCCCAGATCGATGTCGTCTACCGTCAGGATCCCCATCATCTCAAACATGCTGATACTCTTGGTAAGAGAGCTCTCCAGCGAGATCTCTTCCGTGTACACCGGCGCCAGGATATCCACGACCCGGCGCGCCTGTCTGTCGCTGATATGCGGATAAAGGAATACATTCATCCGGGAGCGGTCCTGCGCATCGATCAGCACGCCCTGCTGTGCGTCAAGGATATTGACAAGCGCCGAGCATCCCACCGGGATCTCCGAGCGGTCGTTCCCGAAGAAGACGAACGTCACTCCCAGGTCTTTTGCATTTTCCACGAACTTTGATACCGGATGATTCTTAAATCCATATTCATCATAGAAAAATACGATGATGTGATTGTCATACGACTTATTCTGTTCTCTTACCGTCAGTTCCTTATACAGATACTCAAAGATCAGGTTCTTGCTCTCGTCATCGCCCACGATCGCCCTCGTATCCGTCTGTTCGCAGTATACATTCGGGAGGAATCTCAGCCAGTGGACTCTGTCCTTATGCTTCTCTTCAACAACGAAGAAAAGCCGCACATCCGAAAAATACTGACGGGTCACCAGGTCGACGATGATATTCTTGAACAGTTCGAACCGGTACTGCTCCTGCCCTGTGATCCCCAGTGCGTTCATCGACTTCAGGTCACATACGACAGGCACGCCCTGAACGTATTTATACGCCTCGCTGATCTGCTCCGGCATAAGCTGCAGGTCGTCCTCGATCTCCAGACGCTCCTGCTTCTTATACTTGACCGGCCGTCTGGACTCCACCGCCCCGCTTCCAAGCCTCACACACAGGAAATCCTCGTCTTCCGGGACACGGTCAAACAGATCCGGCGAAAAGCTCTCCAGACGCTGTTTCTCGATATCCTGGGATACATAGATCTCCTCCAGGGATTTCTGTTCGCCTGCGCGGCACTGTTCGATCTCCGCTGTCTTTTTCTCTATGTAGGCGTTATATTTTACGATCCGCTCTTCTGATTTCTCTTTAAAATCTTTCTTCCCCTCCCGGACGCCCATGACCGCCGTGATGATCGCGATCACGCCGGAGATCAGAGAGAAGAGGATCATCGTGCCGCCCATAAATGCCATAGCGCCCGCCGCGATCAGGATCCCGAGAGACGGAAATATCCGCATGAACAGATTGTTCTTCGGTTTCTGCGGTTTCTCGGGCGGATCCAGTATCTCGATCTCATCCTCGCACACGATAGTCTTCAGCCTTGTATTGCGGCTGAATCCCGGATAGTTCTTATGTTCCGGCACATCGTTGAAAGAGAGACCTGAGATCCCCATGTCCCCGCGGATCTCCGTCCATATCTTCCCGTTCTTATAGTAGAAGAAATAATCCGATACAGAGAAGAAGTCCCCGCTTTTGATCTCTTCTCTCATCTCTGCTTTCTTCCCGTTATGATATACGCCGTACAGCGTCCGCTCGGTCTGGAGCATCAGAGAATCATTCTGACGGTAAAGGAGCAGAGACTCATTGACCGTATACTGGCTGCGCAGGATGATATTACATCCGTTTCCCGAACCGATCCGCACAGACTGCGCCGCTCCCAGATCGATGATCCTCTCATATTTCCTGCGCCCGCTCTCAAAGTCGATCAGAAACTCCATCCGGAATACGAGATTATCGGAATCCTGATACTTTACTTCCAGAGAATCTCCGTGTGCAAGCTCCGCTGTCATGAGCTTCCGCACGTCGCCCCATGACAGATACAGATTATCCGAACACAGGACAGACCATTTCCCGTTTCTCCGGATAAATGCAAGCTCGATCCTGCCGAAGAACAGATCCTTGTAGAGACGCACGCCGCAGTCGATGCCTGTCCCGACTTTCAGTTCTTCCATGTCCGCCGTCAGCTCGATCTCTTTGTAAAGATTTTTGTTGGATATAATGACCTTATATCTGTTATCCATACTGCTGTACTCCTATTCCGTGAAATTAATGATGCTCCCTGTGCGGATGCCGGATTCCCTGAGCGTCCTGTTGCCTCTCAGAAGAGCTACCGGCCGCTCCGCTTTCAGATAACAGTTTTTGATATCCGTCGTATCGATCCCCAGTTCATATGCCGTATTGAGCGCATTTACCAGTTCATTCGCCGAAATGTCCAGAGGGACTTCCAGGTCGACGGAAGTATTCTTTTTTACGATGTTGAATATGATGATCGCTTTCTCGCTGTCCATTATCTCTCCCTCTCTGTCACATGAGGTAGTGTCAAAACTACCATCTTTTTTTATTGTAAAAGTTACGTTTTACCTTGATTTTCGGAGGTTTGCAAATAAAAAGAGCATTGACCTCCCTTTTCTGGTATAATGTCAATCGCCAAACCAACATCCC
>DWVY01000025.1 GCA_019119995.1 Candidatus Mediterraneibacter faecavium
ATCAGCCGGACGGAATTGTCTGAGCAACGCGAGTTGTCCGTTCGGCTGATTGCTTTTAGCTATATTTCAGGGTTATTAGTTTATCTTCCTTTTGTAACCTGGAGCCGGCAGCATTGCACTCCCGACTGATCCGGATACGTGAATGATTACACTGTATCCGAGTGATTTTCGGATGATTTATTGCAGGATATCTCTCCGGCAATTACGAATTTCACCGTGTAATATGATTCTTATTCCGCCATTCTCTGGGCGACACTCCATACACATTTTTGAATGCTCTTGAGAAGTGCAGCTGGTTCGGATACCCCACTGCATTGCCGATATCGCTGACGGACAGGGTGGTGAGTTTCAGCAGTTCGGCGGCTTTTGTCATGCGGTAGTTGAGCAGGAACTGCTGGGGGGAGCTGCCCACGGTCTCTTTGAAGATACGTCCGAAGTAGGTGCGGTTCAGCCCGCAGAATGCTGCGATCCCTTCTACGGTGATATCGTTCTGGAAATTCTGTTCAATATAGTTTAATGCCTCTTTGATATAGAAATCGCGGACTTTTCCGCTGGAAGATATCTGTGTGGAGGCCGAAGAACGGACGAGGTAGTCTACAAACAGGTACAGATGTCCGATCAGGTGGAATGGAGATGCATTTCCGTGATCGGAGATGTAGGTCATTTCATCGATCATGGTCTCGCGCAGATCTTTATGGGAGGCATGGTAGACCGGGTGGTCAGGGCTTAAGCCGGATGTTTCGATGATCTCTCTTGAACGCATCCCGTCGAACTCGAGCCATACATATTCCCAGGGGAGCTTTTCGTCGGCGATATAGGTTGTGATCTGCCGGGGAAAGATCATAAATCCCTGGCCTGTATGGATCTGATATTCATGGGACTCCCCTTTGGAATCGGCGGCGATCAGTTTTCCTGTGCCGGACAAAACGTAATGGAACAGATAATGGTTTCTGGTGGCCGGACCGAAAGAATAGGCTGGCGGACATTGTTCTCTTCCGAATTGATACAGGCAGAGATCGACAAAATTTTCATTAGGAAATACAGTAAATGCAGAATCGCTCATGAGGAGTTCTCCCTTCTATACGTTAAAGCATTTTTTAAATGCTGTTTTAAATAATTTTCCATTCTTAAAAAGATTATAAACTAAAATATTCCCAAATGCGACCCAACTTATCAAAAATAGTACATAAGTTGCATTATGGCATAAAACACAGGCGATACAGATATTTTAGAAATATTTTAGAATTGATATAATACGACCATAAGCGGAAAAGCTAAAAGGAAGGAGCTGAAAGAACTATGAAAAAGAAAAAAGCGATCAGTGCGGTGCTTGCGGCATCCATGCTTGCGGCAGTGATTCTTCCGGGATGCGGTTCGGATGAGAGCAGCGGCAAAACGGAGATCGAGATCCTGCAGTACAAGCCGGAGGCGGCGACGTACTTCGATCAGGTGGAGGAGCAGTTCAATGCAACTCACGACGACATCCACCTGACCATCAGTTCACCGAACGATGCCAGCACGATCATGAGGACGAGGTTCATCCGCGAGGACTATCCGGACATCATCGGCATTGGGGGGGACATTAACTACTCCTATTATGTTGACGCAGACATCCTTGCCGACGTGTCGGATTATCCGGGACTGGCTGATGTCAAACAGTCTTATCTGGACATCCTGGAGAACCTTGAGATCACCCCGAAGGACGGTACATACGGCGTGCCTTATGTGGCGAACGCAGCGGGAATCCTCTACAACAAGGACATGTTCGAGGAACACGGCTGGGAGATCCCGGAGTCATGGGGAGAGCTGATCGACCTCTGCGAGGAGATCAAGGCGGAAGGCATACTGCCGTTCTATTTCGGATTCCGTGACACATGGACCTGTCTGGCGCCGTGGAACTCGCTTGCAGTCGATCTTGCGCCGGCTGACACATGCCAGAGGGTAAATGCAGGAGAGACGACATTCTCCAAAGAGTATGTGGAAGTAGCTGAGAAGTGTCTTGAGCTGGTCAGCTACGGACCGGAAGATCCGTTCGCATACGGATATAACGATGCATGTACCGCATTCGCAAACGGAGAGTCCGCGATGTATCCGATCGGAAGCTATGCGGTGCCGCAGATCCTCTCGGTAAATCCGGAGATGAACATCGATTCCTTCGTGACACCGGGAAATGACGACGCGTCCAAGAACACGCTGAACTCGGGCGTTGACCTTATGTTTGCAGTGACGGCAGAGTGCGAGAACAAGGAAGCTGCCTATGAAGTGCTCGACTTCCTGATGGAGGATGCGAACATCCAGGCATACATCAACGACCAGAATGCCGTTCCTTGTAAAGAAGGCGACTTCGATCTTGCGCCGATGCTTGACGGCATGACACCATATATCGAGTCCGGCAATATGACGGACTACCAGGATCACTACTATCCTTCAGAGATGGCGGCGGACGCACTCATCCAGACTTATCTGATCAATAAGGATGCGGATGCATTCCTTAAAGATTTCGATACACGCTGGCAGAGATATAACAGAGATATAATCCGTGCAGTCCAGGAGTACAACGAAGAGCACGGAACCGCCGAGTAGGAAAGGAGTGGGGCAGATTATGAAAAAAGTAAATGACAGCAAGCGGACTTATATGCTGATCACGATACCGATCCTTGCACTGTTTGTCTGCTTTAACACGGTACCGCTGATCCGCGGTGTGATCTACAGTTTTACGAACTTTAAAGGCTTTGGTACCTATGATTTTATCGGATTCCGCAACTATATGGATCTGTTCACGGATCCGAGGATCGGGGGCTCCTATCTGTTCACGATCAAGCTGGCTATCGTCGCTACGGTCGTAACAAACGTGATCAGCCTGATCCTTGCTCTCGGACTGAACAGCAAGATCAAAGGGAAGACATTCTTAAGGGCGGCATATTTCGTACCGAACGTACTCGGAGCTCTGGTAGTA
This sequence comes from Candidatus Mediterraneibacter faecavium, assembly GCA_019119995.1. Lineage (GTDB taxonomy): Bacteria > Bacillota > Clostridia > Lachnospirales > Lachnospiraceae > Mediterraneibacter > Mediterraneibacter faecavium. Next base: position 2,957 of record DWVY01000025.1, read on the forward strand.
GGATATATCTTCCAGTATCTCTTTACCTACATCCTTCCGGGACTGGGCGATGTGCTCGGGATCGAGGCGCTGCAGGGAAGTATGCTTTCCAACAGCAAGACGGCATGGATCGCCATCGTGATCGTGTGTGCATGGCAGTCGATCGCGATGAATACGATCATCTATATCTCCGGTCTTCAGACAGTGCCGGAAGATGTGTATGAGGCGGGCGACCTTGACGGCGCTACAGGATGGAAGAAGTTCAAATACCTTACATTCCCGCTGATCATCCCGTTCTTCACGATCAACATGGTCCTCTGTGTCAAGAACTTCCTGATGGTATTCGACCAGATCATGGCTATGACAAAGGGCGGCCCGGAGCAGAGCACAGAGTCTATCTCCTACCTGATCTACAACAACGGTCTTTCAGGCGGAAGCTTCGGTTATCAGAGCGCCAACGCGGTTGTATTCTTCATCGTGATCGTTGCGATCTCCGTAGCGCAGATGACTATATCAAGTAAGAAGGAGGAACAGTTATAATGTATGAGAAAATGAAAGCAAGAGTAAACTGGCCAATAACTATCCTTCTGTTTATCGGACTTCTCACAGTGGCGTTCCCGCTGTATATGACGATCGTAATCGCATTTAAACAGCCTTCCGAGATGACGAACAGCATCTCCGGTATCCTGTCGCTGCCCGCACAGTGGAGCTTAAGCAACTTCGCGCAGGCGATGGAACTGACAGATTTCTGGCGCTCTCTGGGCAACAGCCTTCTGGTAACGATCAGTACGGTTGTTCTCTGTATCCTGCTCCATGCGCTGATGGGATATGCAGTAGGAAGAAATAAAGCGCACAGCAAGATTTACAACCTGATATATCTCTTTATCGTAAGCGGTATGTTCGTGCCGTTCGCGATCCTGATGATGCCTCTGGCAAAACAGACGGCTGAGATGCATCTTGATAATTGGGCTGGCGTTATCCTGCTTTATGTGGTATTCTATATGCCGATGAATTTACTTCTCTATACAGGATACCTTGTAAATATCCCGATCGCACTTGAGGAAGCAGCGAGAGTGGACGGAGCAAGCACATGGCGCACTTTCTGGAGGATCATCTTCCCGATCATGAAGCCGATGCACGCAACAGTTGCGGTTATCACGGCTCTGGCGGTATGGAATGACGTTATGACACCATTGATCATCATGTCAGGAAAAGGCCAGAATACGCTGCCGCTGGCACAGCTGACATTCCAGACGCAGTTCGGTACGAACTACAATCTGGCGTTTGCATCTTATCTGCTGGCTTTGATCCCGATCATCATTTTCTATGTGATCTGCCAGAAGCATATCATTAACGGAGTGGTAAACGGCGCTGTGAAATAAGTGGGCCCTGATGCGCATCCGCGCGTCTTACCCGGGCGGGTGTTATGTGCAAAGAAGTACATTCACCCGCCCTTTTCTTATAGATAGAGAAAGGACACATATTAGTTAATATTCGCAGATTAGGAGAGACAGATTATGAGTATAGTATATGATGAGGCGCAGAAGACGATCAGCCTGCACACGAAGAATACGACATATCAGATGCAGGTGGACAAATACGGCTTCCTTCTGCACCTGTATTACGGAAAGAAGGCAGAGGGATGCATGGACTATCTTCTGACTTATTACGACCGAGGATTCTCCGGCAATCCCTACGACGCAGGAAACGATAAGACATATTCGATGGACTCGCTGCCGCAGGAATTTCCCTCGCTCGGGACCGGCGACTACCGTACCCCGGCATGTATCATCAAGAATATAGACCGCACTTACTGCAGTGACTTCCGCTATGAGAGCCACAGCATCCGAGACGGGAAATATGCACTCAAAGGGCTGCCGGCGGTATACGCGGACGACAGTGAAGCGCAGACGCTGGAAGTCGTGCTCCAGGACCGCGTGACGGGAGTACAGGCTGTCCTGCTCTACGGTGTGCTTCCGGAGTATGATATCATCACCAGGAGCGTGCGCATCGTAAATGCGAGCAGCGGGCATATCTCGGTGAAGAAGTTCGCGCCGGCGTGCCTGGACATGGTCGGCGGACAGTATGATTTCCTTACATTTTACGGGCGTCATGCGATGGAGAGAAATCTCCAGAGACAGCCGATCGGCCACGGCGTGCAGAAGATCGGAAGTCTGAGAGGCTCCTCGAGCCACCAGTATAATCCGGCGGTTATCATGGCGGAGCGCGAGACGACGGAAGATGCGGGAAGCTGCTATGTGATGGCATTTGTATACAGCGGCGGTTTCCAGAGCGAGGCCGGACAGGATCAGTACTATCAGACAAGGCTGCTCATGGGATTCCCGGAGGAGCAGTTCGCGTATCCGCTCTCGGCAGGCGAAGAGTTCCAGGCGCCGGAGGTTATTATGAGCTATTCTTCCGAGGGGCTTGCGAAGCTCTCCCAGAATCTCCACCGCTGCATGAGGACGCATCTGTGCCGCGGCAAATATAAAGAAGTCGTAAGACCGATCCTGCTGAACAGCTGGGAGGCGTCCTACTTCGACTTCACAGGAGAGTCGCTGCTTAAGCTGGCTTCCGAGGCGGCGAAGCTGGGGATCGAGATGTTTGTTATGGACGACGGCTGGTTCGGCAGCCGGGACAGTGAGCTCAGGGGACTGGGCGACTGGAAGGTCAATGAAGAAAAGCTTGGATGTACATTGGGAGAGCTGATCGGGAAGATCAACGATATGGGACTGAAATTCGGTATCTGGATCGAACCGGAGATGGTCAATGAGGACAGCGAGCTTTACCGCGAGCACCCGGACTGGGCGTTCGTGATCCCGGGACGCCGCCCGAACCGTTCCAGACACCAGCTTGTACTCGATTTCTCAAGAAAAGAAGTGGTAGATTACATTTATGATGAGATCTGCGCAGTGCTGGATCAGGGGAATGTGGAATATATCAAGTGGGATATGAACCGCAGTATTTCCGACGTATACTCCGCAACGGCGGACAGCCAGGGCAGGGTGCTGCATGACTATGTGCTCGGATTGTACGATTTCCTTGAGCGGCTGGTGCAGCGATATCCGAATATCCTGATCGAGGGATGCAGCGGCGGCGGCGGACGCTTTGACGCCGGTATGCTCTACTATACACCGCAGATCTGGTGCAGTGACAATACAGATCCGATCGACAGGCTGGAGATCCAGTATGGTACGTCCTTTATCTACCCGACGTCCTGCGTGGGATCGCATGTCTCGGCATCCCCGAACCATCAGACCGAGAGGGTGACGCCGATGAAGACGCGCGGCACGGTGGCGCTTGCGGGAACATTCGGCTACGAATTGAACCTGAACGAGCTGAGCGAGGAAGAGAAGGCGGAGATCCGCAGACAGATCGCAGAGTATAAGAAGTTCGCCGCGCTTGTACAGAGAGGACTTTACTACAGGCTTACCAATCCGCAGACAGATAACCAGGGTGCGTGGGAATTCGTCTCCGAGGATCAGAGAGAGGCTCTCGTGCAGGTGGTAGGAATCAAGAAACATGCAAATATGACTGTGGATTACATCAAGGTCAAAGGACTCAAAGAGAATACGATGTACCGTGAGACAACGACCGGCAAGCTGTACAACAGTACGGCGCTGAGAGAAGCAGGCGTGCCGAAGCCGGTGCTCCACGGAGAATATCAGGCATATCAGTGGCATTTCGTACAGGTAGATTAAGATACGGGGGATAGAGATCATGGCAAAGAAATCAAGAGCCGCAAGAAAGAAAGAGACGGCGGTAAAAACAAGGACAGCTGCCGGAAGCGTGAAAGCGGCAGAAGAGACCAGAGCGGCAGCCGAGGCAGAAGCGGAAGCGAAGAAGAAAGCGGAGGCCGAGGCGAAGGCGAAAGCAGAGGCGGAAGCGAAGAAGAAGGCGGAGGCTGAGGCGAAAGCGAAAGCAGAAGCGGAAGCGAAGAAGAAAGCAGAGGCGGAGGCTGAGGCGAAAGCGAAGGCAGAAGCGGAAGCGAAGAAGAAAGCAGAGGCGGAGGCTGAGGCGAAAGCGAAGGCAGAAGCGGAAGCGAAGAAGAAAGCAGAGGCTGAAGCGAAAGCAAAGGCGAAGGCAGAAGCGGAAGCGAAGAAGAAGGCAGAGGCCGAGGCGAAAGCAAAGGCAGAAGCGGAAGCGAAGAAGAAAGCAGAGGCCGAGGCGAAAGCAAAGGCAGAAGCGGCAGCAAAGAAGAAAGCAGAAGCGGAAGCGAAGAAAAAGGCGGAGGCCGAGGCAAAGAAGAAAGAGGAAGAAGACAAGATCTTCATGGAGAGGCTTGGGCGTCATCATGATGAGCTGCGCTGGCTTTACATGGAGCTGTACGGCAATGACGATATGTTCGCAGAGCTGTGCGGCCAGATGAAGCGCTATTATGATATGAGAAACGACAAGCTCAAACAGCTCGATGCGCAGCGTGAGGCTGCCGGAGAATGGTACCGTGAACGCGATATGGTCGGCATGATGATGTATATTGACAATTTCGCCGGCAATATCAAGGGCGTACAGGAGAAGCTTCCGTACCTTGAGAAATGTAATGTCAACTATATCCATCTGATGCCGTTCCTTGATTCACCGAAAGGACGCTCGGACGGCGGGTATGCAGTGGCTGATTTCCGCAAAGTAAAGCCGGAGCTGGGGACAATGGAAGACCTGGCGGAGCTTGCGGAAGAGTGTCATGACAAAGGGATCAGCCTGTGCATGGACTTCGTGATGAACCATACATCCGAAGACCATGAGTGGGCGGTTAAGGCGCGTCAGGGAGACGGCGAGTATATGAGCCGCTACTTCTTCTATGCGGATCCGTCTATCCCGCAGGAATACGAGAAGACTGTGCCGCAGGTGTTCCCGACGACGGCGCCGGGGAATTTCACTTACCTGCCGGAGATGGGCCACTATGTAATGACGACATTCTATCCGTACCAGTGGGATCTGAACTACCGCAATCCGCGTGTGTTCAATGAGATGATGTACAACTTCCTCTATCTGGCAAACCAGGGTATGGATATCATCCGTATCGACGCGGTGCCGTATATCTGGAAAGAACTGGGCACCAACTGCCGGAATCTTCCGCAGGTGCACACGATCGTCCGCATGATGCGCATGATCGGCGAGATCGTGTGTCCGGGGATCGTCCTTCTGGGCGAGGTCGTCATGGAGCCGGACAAGGTCGCTCCGTATTTCGGAACGGTGGAGAAGCCGGAGTGCCACATGCTCTACAATGTGACCACCATGGCGACTACATGGAATACAGTGGCAACGAGGGATATCCGCCTTCTGAGAAAACAGATGGATATTGTGTGCGCGCTCCCGAGAGAGTATACATTCCTCAATTATCTGAGATGCCACGACGATATCGGCTGGGGACTGGATTATGCTACTCTGAAAACATGGGGCATGGAGGAAGTGCCGCATAAGAAATATCTGAACGATTATTTCCAGGGCAAGACAGAGGGAAGCGTCAGCCGGGGCGAGCTGTATAATGAGGACCTTGTGACAGGAGACGCCAGATTCTGCGCGACGACAGCGTCCATGTGCGGCGTCGAGAGCGCGGGATTCGAGCAGAATGAGGAGAAGATGGACTGGGCGATCACGAAGGACGTGATGCTTCACGCATATATGTTCACCCAGTCGGGGATCCCGATGCTCTACAGCGGCGACGAGATCGGCCAGGTCAATGATTACACATACAAAGATGATCCGGATAAGGCACCGGATTCACGCTACATCCACAGAGGAAAGTTCAACTGGGATCTCGTGAAGAACATCGAGGATAAGACGAGCGTGCAGGGACGTATCTTCAACGCACTCAGAAAGCTCGAGGAGATCCGCAGAAACGAGCCGGTGTTCAATGCCGATGCCGAGGTTTGGACGAAAGACTACAGCGACCAGTCGATCCTCTGGATCGTCCGCAGGGCACAGGGAGAAGAACTCCACGCAGTGTTTAACTTCAGCGATTATCCGAAGACTGTATGGATGCCGGAGAAAGCGGAGTATACGAACCTTTTAAGCGGCGGCACGGATGAGATCGTGACCGTGGATATGCCGGGATGGGGATTCTTCTGGATGAAGAGAAAACTGTAAAAAGGCGGCAGCAGTATTTAAGAATGGATTGACATTTGCGGAAGCAGTCTATATAATGAATGACGAAACAAGGGCGTTTTCTTTTGGTGGAGAACGCCCTTTTGTCTTTTGAGATTTAAGATGAAAAGGAGGTTTCATTTTATGCATAATTACACAAGAGAGGATATCCTGCGTCTTGTGGAAGAGGAGGATGTGGCTTTCATCCGTCTTCAGTTCACGGATATCTTCGGAACGATGAAGAACATGGCTGTGACCGTCAGCCAGCTGGAAAAAGCGCTGGACAACCGCTGTATGTTCGACGTCTCTTCGCTTGACGGGCTTTCGGGGGAGGCGGACTCGGATATGTATCTCTACCCGGATCTGAGTACGTTCGAGATCTTTCCCTGGCGGCCGCAGCAGGGGAAGGTGGCGCGCCTCATCTGTGATGTGTACCGCACAGACGGGACTCCCTATGAGGTGGATCCGCGCTACGTATTGAAAAAAGCGATCGCCCATGCGGCGGAACTGGGCTATACGCTTAACGCCGGACCGGAATGTGAGTTCTTCCTGTTCCATACGGACGAGGACGGTCTGCCGACAACGCTTACGCACGAGCGCGGCGGTTATTTTGACGTGGGGCCGGTTGACTTCGGGGAGAATGCGAGGCGCGATATGGTGCTGACTCTGGAAGAGATGGGGTTCGAGATCACATCGTCCCATCATGAGATCGCGCCTGCGCAGCATGAGATTGATTTCCGTTATGATGAGGCGCTCGTGACAGCGGATAATCTCATGACGTTCAAGATGGTGGTGAAGACGATCGCGAAGCGGCACGGGCTGCACGCTACATTTATGCCGAAACCGAAGATCGAGACTTACGGATCGGGTATGCATATCAATCTGTCGTTAAGCCGCGACGGTGTAAATGCGTTCCAGAGTGAAACAGATCCCAATGGGCTGAGTCGGGAGGGGTACTATTTCATCGGCGGCCTGATGAAACATATGAAAGCAGTCACCTGCATTACCAATCCGACTGTTAATTCGTATAAGAGATTCGTGCCGGGATATGAAGCGCCGGTCTACATGGGCTGGTCTTCTAAGACGAGGGGGCCTCTGATTCGCGTGCCGTCGGGACGGGGAGAGAACACAAGGATCGAACTGAGAAGCCCGGATGCGACAGCCAATCCCTACCTTGCGCTGGCAGTGCTTCTCATGGCAGGGCTGGACGGCATCGAGCATCAGATCATGCCGCCGGAATGCATTGACGAGAATATCCAGAAAATGACGGCGGAGCGCCGGGCAGAACTCGGCGTGCAGGAACTGCCCAGATCGATCAAAGAAGCAGTAGAAGAACTGGAAAAAGACGAATTGATACAGGAAGTACTCGGAAAAGATCTGGCACATAAGATCATCAAGGCTAAGAAAAAAGAGTACAACGCATACTGTATGCAGGTAACAGACTGGGAGATCGAAAACTATCTTTACAAGGTATGATACCATGAGCGGACGCCACGCGGTGAGAGGGTAAGCAATGACAAGACAGCAGGAGGTGACACGGATTTGAGCAATATCATAGTTGCGTTTTCCAAGCGGGAAAATGCGGTGAACATAAGAAACATCCTTGTGAAATCCGGGTTCGAAGTGTCTGCTGTCTGCCAGACGGGAGCCAAAGTGCTTCAATATGCAGAGATGTGGAATGACGGGATCGTGGTGTGCGCGGACCGGATGCAGGATATGCATTATACGCAGATGCGGGAATATCTTCCGGCTGAGTTTGAAATCCTCCTGATCACATCTGCCGATAGATGGGCGGACGGTCTCCCGGAGGGCGTCGTGGGGCTTCCCATGCCGATCAAAATATATGATCTGGTCAATACGATCGAGATGATCCAACAGATGCAGGAACGGCGGAGACGGAAGAAACGTGAATCCGGGAAGCAAAGGAGCGAGAAAGACCGGCAGATCATTGAGAAGGCAAAAGCACTGCTTATGGAACGGAATCATATGACAGAGGATGAAGCCCACAAATATGTGCAGAAGACAAGTATGGAGGGTGGAACGGATATGGCGGAGACTGCACGTATGATACTGACGCTTCTGGATAATTAGAAAGAAAAACGGCTACAGATGCGGGCAGAGAAGTTCCGGTTGGATTCTCCGCCCGTCGTGTGTATAATGAGATAGAGAACAACACTAAGAAAGTACGGGGTATGACTATGAAATTTACAAAGATGCAGGGACTCGGCAATGATTATGTATATGTCAACTGCTTTGAGGAGAAGATTGACAATCCTTCGGAACTTGCGGTCAAGATCAGCGACCGGCATTTCGGCGTCGGCTCGGACGGTCTCATTCTGATCAATCCGTCTGACAAGGCGGATTTTGAGATGGAGATGTACAATGCGGACGGCTCCCGGGGAGAAATGTGTGGAAACGGCATCCGCTGCGTGGCGAAATATGTCTATGACTATGGTCTGACAGATAAGACACAGATATCGGTGGAGACACTGGGCGGCATCAAATATCTTGACCTGACGGTAGAAGGCGGCAAGGTAAAACTGGTGAAGGTAGATATGGGGAAACCGGAACTGGAACCGGCGAAGATCCCGGTTGAGGCGGACGGAGACCGGGCGGTGAACGTTCCAATCCTCGTGGACGGACAGGAATATCATATGACATGCGTATCCATGGGAAATCCCCATGCGGTCGTATATGTTGAATGTGATGTAAAGGAACTGCCGCTGGAGACAATTGGACCGAAGTTCGAGAATCACGAGCGCTTCCCAAACAGAGTGAATACGGAGTTTGTTCGGGTGCTGGACTGTAAGACTGCTGAGATGCGCGTGTGGGAGCGCGGTTCCGGAGAGACGCTCGCCTGCGGGACCGGCGCCTGCGCGGTGGCGGTGGCGTGCGTGCTGAACGGACTGACAGAAGATGCGGTCACGGTGAAACTTCTCGGCGGAGATCTGCTGATCCGGTGGGACCGGGAGAAAGATACCGTGTATATGACAGGACCGGCGGAAGTTGTATTTGACGGCGAGTGGGATCTTTAATATCAGGGTTTAGTCCCTAACTTCTAATAGTTGTGCATTTCTTCAAAATTATTTTGGTATAAAATGTGCATTTCTTCAATGTTTTATTCATGGATTTACGACATAATTTCAAGATCTGTACTTCTGGAAAATTTTCATAAAAGGAGAACGAAATCAGACACATATAGACGAAAAAATGCCTGTACATCGTGCAGGTGTTTTTTTATACTGGTCTGAGAAAAATGGTAGAAGGAGTTGGATCAGTGATGAAGCAGTATGAACTTTTTCAGATCAGGATGACAGGAAGTGTTATGTCTGAGGATTATGTTAATGTGCCTGTGAAGGCTGAATTTACACTGGGTGGGAAAACGACGGAAGTGAAAGGATTTTATATAGGGGAAAATACTTTCGCGGTCCGTTTCCTTCCGATGGAGACCGGACTCTGTACATACCGGATAGAGTTCCCGGGACAGGACGGGCAGGTGGAAAATATTACGGGAAGAGAAGAAGTTCTCCCCGCAGAACCCGGAGTGCACGGCCCCGTACAGGCGAAAGGAGTCTCCTTCTTTTATGCGGACGGAAGCAGATATCTTCCGTTCGGAACGACGGTGTATGCCCTTCCGGCACAGCCGGCGGAGCGGATCGAAGAGACACTGGAGACGTTGGAAAAGGCGCCCTTTAATAAACTCCGCCTGTGCGTGTTCTCGAAATATTTTGATTTTAACAGAGAAGAACCGGAGCTGTTCCCATTTGAACGGGGAGAAGGGGAGCGGAAATGGAATGTACGCAGACCCTGTCCCGCGTTCTGGGACAGGCTGGACGGGATATTGAGCCGCCTGAACGATACAGGCATCGAGGCGGATCTGATCCTGTTCCATCCCTACGACTGCTGGGGATTTGCGGAACTTTCCGTGGAGGAAGCGAAAACATATCTGGAATACGCCGTCCGCCGTCTGTCGGCTTATCCGAATCTCTGGTGGTCTCTGGCGAACGAATATGACCAGATGGAATATACAGAAGACGAGTGGAAAGAGTTTGCCGCATTTATCCGGGAAAGGGACGTGTACGGACATCTTCTGAGCAACCATAATTTCGTCCGTCTGTGGGATTTCTCAGATGTCAGTACGACCCACTGCTGCATGCAGAGCGCCGAGGCGGTGAAGATCCCGGGACTTCTGAAAAAGTATAAAAAGCCGGTCGTATATGACGAGGTGGGATATGAGGGAAACATTCCGTATAACTGGGGAAATCTCTCCGCCTTTGAGGAAGTGAACCGGTTCTGGAAGATCTTCTGCTACGGCGGATATGCCACCCACGGGGAAACCTATATGGAAAAGATGGATGAGAGCCAGGTGCTCTGGTGGGGGAAAGGCGGCACACTCAAAGGAGAGAGCCCGGTGCGGATCGCATTTCTGAAAGAACTGGCGTACAGTATGCCGGGAACACTGACGCTTTATGAACCGGAGAACAGGGCAATTCCAGACACACAGGAAGAGCTGCGGAGGCTGGCGGAGACTGATACGGAAGGGGGATCAGACAATCCGATCATCCGCTGTATGTGCAGGATGACTCCGGAAGAATTCGAACATATGAAAGAATATATGACCCAGCCGGTCCTTCATTATGAGGATGAAGTGTTTCTGACTTACTTCGGGGACGCATGCACGATCTGCGGAATGCTGGACTTGCCGGAAGATGGGAAATACCGGATCGATGTGATCGATGTATGGGAGATGACAAGAAAGACGGTTATGGAAGAAGCCGGAGGCCCGGTACAGGTGCCGCTTCCGGGAAAACCGGGGATGGCGGTGCTGGCTGTAAAAACAGAATGAACAGGTAGGCTTTTGAAAAGCATCTGGAGAAGCGGACCCGTGAACTTCTGGATGTCCCAATACAGCGGTATTAAGAGACATTCCGGTAAACCCTTTAAAAATGGGAGCTGCACGGATGATGATCAGTCCATCCGTGCAGCTCCCATTTTCCAAAGTCTTTTAAAGCTCTACTTTACCATGCATTCTTTCCTGTAAAAAGCAACTCCGTATTTCAGGATATCCGAATAACCTTCCTGTCGGAGCGGTTCTTCGTATTTCTGTTCCTCGATCTGCCTGAGTGCTTCATCGCATTTGCTTTCCAGTTCCTGATAGGTGTGTGCCACCTTGATCTCAAGGATGATGGCTTTGCCCCTGACACTGGGGTATTTCAGCAGGATATCCGGTCGACCGTTTCCGGATTCCCGGTTGGAAAGCACGATGTAATTTCCGATATTTTTGAGCATACCGGCGAGGAATCCATGATAGTAACTCTCCTGATAATCATAAAAGCTGATCGTTTCCATGAGATTTTCAGAGAGGATCTCCGCTATTTTTTCCCGGTCCCCGTTCAGGATACTTTCATAGAGCAGAGAAAATTTTTTATCTTTTGTCTTTTCCTCAAACCAACGCAGTACCATATTTTTATAAATGTAACGCACTTCGCTGTTCGGAATCGCCATTTCTACCAGGATATCTTCGCCTTCCTGATGTTCGCTGATCTTTTTCAGATAGCCGGTAAAGAACAGGAAGTTCCAGAGATTATCCTGCGTGGAGTCCATGTCGTCATAGGTAATGTCTTCATGGATTGGTTTTGTAATGGTCTTCCCTTCAATAAGAGCTTCGATTTCCTGCTTTACAGATAGATCCGCCCGCTCGACAAGGGTACGGACGATACTGTTGGAGCTGGTATTGGACCAGTACGGACGAAGCAGTGCAGCCTTGTCTTTGTAACAGGAATTGACATAACTGATGACACTCCATGGATTATACACTTCTGTTTCACCAAAGCGATATCCATCATACCATGTCCGAACCGCATCCCGGTTCTGTTCCAGTCCGTAATGCATAAGCATCTGATCCATTTCATTCTGGGTAAATCCAAAATGTTCCGCGTAGCTGGTGTCCATGATCGAAACAACATTCAGGTTGTTTAAGCCGGTAAAAATAGACTCCTTGCTTATCCTCAGACATCCAGTCACTACAGCAAATTCCAAAGTATCGTTTGTCTTCAACGCAGATTCAAACAAAGAACGGATCAGCGCGACCATCCTGTCGTAAAATCCACTGAAATATGCATTTTCAAGCGGTACGTCGTACTCATCGACCAGGATAACGGTCTTGCGTCCGTAGAACGAGTACAGGCATTCTGACAGGAATTTCAGGGAAGTCAGATATTCTTCATCATCTGCATTGCGGTTCATCAAAAGATGATATTTTGTACGGTCATCTTCTGAAGTCAGATTTTGAATCATCTGAGGACGTTTTTTAAACTCTCTTGCGATTTCTTCTTTCAGGCAGTGAAATGCAGATTCGTAGCTCGCCTGCTTCATAGATTTCAGTGACAGTGAGATCACCGGGTACTGTCCCATTTCTTCAAGATATTTTCTGCCGGCATCCATGATCTTAGTCCCGGCAAACAAATGTGACCGGTCTTCATCAGATTTTTCAAAGAAGTACCGCAGCATACTCATATTCAGCGTCTTTCCGAAGCGCCTTGGTCGGGTAAAGAGATTCACCTTTCCACGCAGATCGATCAGATCTTTTATCAGCAGGGTCTTATCAACATAGTAGTAGCCTTTTTCGATAATCTCTTCAAAGTTTTCCACTCCGATCGGAAGAGGAGTCCATTCCATATAAATCGCCTCCATTTTTGCTTATGTATCCATCTTACTATATTTGCCGGGGAGCGGCAAGCAGGAACAGAACTTTGATGAAGCGAGGTTTCAGAAGATCGCCACTATACCAAACATCAACAAAATAGACACGAAAAAACGATTTTCTGTATAACGTTCTTCCAATCCGGCATTTATAATGTCTCCATAGAAAAGGACCAGTATTTTCATGGAAAGTAAAAGAAGCAAAAGGAACAGAGCAGAAAGCGGCGAGGATCCGCATAGCCGCAGATGAAAGGATGGAGCAGCTTCTATTTGATTCCGGCTGGGATCCGGAGGCGGATCCTCTGGCATATCCGGTTCCGCTTGATCTCTCGGAACGCACCAGGTATTTCTGGCAGGTACAGGTGCAGAGCAATGCCGGAGAGGAGGCGGAGAGTACAGTCCAGTGGTTTGAAACCGGAAAGCGTGAGGAGCCCTGGACCGGGAAATGGATCACCTGTGACAGCGCGGAGAAGAGACATCCGTTCTTTGAGAAGGAGATCTGTCCGGCAGAGGGGAAAGAGCTGAAAAGAGCAAGGCTTTACATATCCGGCCTCGGGCTTTATGAAGCCTACTATAACGGGGAGCGTATCGGGGATGAATATTTTACGCCTTACTGCAATGATTACAACGAATGGGTGCAGTACCAGACTTATGATGTGACAGAGCAGATGAGTAAGGCGGGAACACTTTCCGTCCTTCTCGGGAACGGATGGTACAAGGCAAGATTCGGATTTGCGTCGGCAGAGGAGAAAGGCTTCTACGGGAATGAGTGGAAGCTGATCGCGGAAGTCCGGCTGGAGTATACGGATGGAACGGAAGATGTGATCGGGACGGATGAGAGCTGGACGGTGCGCAGGAGCAGGATCACATATTCCAGCCTGTACGACGGGGAGCATAGGGATGACACGCTCCCGGAACTTTTGCAGGAGCAGGCGGTCTTCTGTGAGCCGCCGAAAGGGGAGCTGACAGAGCGCATGAGTCTGCCGGTGACAGCACACGAGACGTTTGAGCCTGTGGAGCTGATCCGCACGCCGGCAGGGGAGCAGGTCTTTGACCTGGGGCAGGAGATCACAGGGCTCTTCGCGCTGAAAGTCCATGTCCCGACAGGGACGACGGTTCATATCCAGACCGGAGAGATCCTTCAGAACGGGAACTTCTATAACGAGAATCTGCGGAGTGCAAGATCAGAATATTACTACACATCGGACGGGACAGAGACCGTGCTCATCCCTCACTTTACCTTCTATGGATACCGCTATGTCAAGGTGGAGGGGATCGAGGAGCTGAAAATCGATGACCTTACAGGGATCGCGCTCTACAGTGATATGGACGCTGCGGGAACGATGAAGATAGGACACGCGCTTGTGAACCGCCTGATCGAGAACGTGCGCTGGGGGCTTCAGGACAATTTCCTCGACGTGCCGACCGACTGTCCTCAGAAAGACGAGAGGATGGGATGGACCGGGGATGCCCAGGTATTCTCCCCCACGGCTACATACCTGAAGGATACCTATGCGTTCTATGCGAAGTATCTGTACGACATGGCGCGGGAGCAGAGCGTCCGGGGCGGCAGGGTGCCGGATGTGGTTCCCAGTTTTGGCGTGGAGTCCACCGCCTGCGTATGGGGCGACGCTTCCTGTATCATCCCCTGGAACCTGTATCTTTTCTACGGGGATAAAGGCATCCTGGAGGATCAGTTTGAGAGTATGAAAGGATGGGTGGACTCCATCCGCAGTGTGGACGGCGACGACCACGGATGGAGATATGTATTCCACTACGGCGACTGGCTCGCCCTGGACAATCCGGCAGGCGGAGCGGAGCAGACGCTGGGCGCCACAGATGAAGAATTTATCGCCAATCTCTACTACGCGGTCAGCGACGGGATCGTGGCGGACGCGGCGGCTGTCCTCGGGAAGAAAGAAGAGGAAGCACAGTACCGCGCCCTCTCAGAAGAGCAGTTTGACATCGTGAAGAAGGAATATTACAGCGCGACAGGACGTTGCTGCATCAAGACACAGACTGCCCTTCTGCTCACTCTGAAATACCATCTTTCCGACAATACGGAACTGACGGTGAGGCAGCTCAAGAAACTGTTCAAAGACAGCCACGGGAAGTTAAAGACCGGATTTGTAGGTACGCCCCTTCTCTGCAATGTACTGACAGACAACGGGATGTCAGACCTTGCCTATAAGCTGCTGCTCAATGAAGAGTATCCGGGATGGCTCTATGAGGTGAAGCTGGGAGCCACAACAGTCTGGGAGAGATGGAACAGCCTGCTTGAGGACGGCACGATCTCCGGTATCTCCATGAACAGTATGAACCACTATGCATACGGCTCGATCCAGGAGTGGATGTTCCGGCACGCAGCGGGGATCGACCAGGCAGAAGACGTGCCGGGATTCCGAAAGGCAGTCATTCATCCGATACTGAACTGGGAGCTTGGCTCTGTAGAAGCAGCATACGATTCCCCGGCGGGAGAGTATCGGAGCAGCTGGCGGCTGACGGATCCGGAGCATGTGGAGATGTCGGTTTTCGTGCCCTTCGGGTGCAGTGCGGAACTGACGCTCCCGCTTGCCGGAAAAGAAGTCTATGAGGACAGAGAGAACCCGGCTTTCGCGGAAGTAAAGGACGGGATCTGCTATCTTGCCCCCGGCGAGTACCATTTTGCATATAAGCTTACTAAATCTCTGAAAAAGAAGTACAGCATCGATCTGCCTGTGCAGGAACTGTTAGACAACCCGAAGGCAAAAGAAGTCCTGACCTCTATGATCCCGGTGGGAAATGTCCCCAACCAGCTTCTGGGACAGTCTATCCCCCAGATCGCGGAGCATTTCGGAGAGCGTTTCCCGAAAGAACTGATGGAGGAACTGGACAGGAGACTGAGGAAACTCTGAGAAACATAGAGCCTGGGAATTCGGACAGCGCTTCGGAGAATCAGGCGTCATTTCGATTTACAGAACAGAGAACAGAATGAAGCGAAAGGAGAAAAGCGAATGAGAAAACAGGCATTCAACCCTTATCTTCCCTCCTGGGAATACATTCCCGACGGGGAACCCCATGTATTTGACGGCAGGATCTATCTGTACGGGAGCCACGACCGGTTCGGGAGCGCCGGATTTTGCTTAAATGATTACGTCTGCTGGTCCGCCGACGTCCATGACCTTACGGACTGGAGATACGAGGGCGTGATCTACCGGAAAGACCAGGATCCGGTGAACCAGGATATCCCTGCGGATGCACCGGAACAGACCCTGCTCTTCGGGATCGAGCCGAAGAAGCCGGAAGATCTGAACCCTCGGGGAGTCCACGCTATGTGGGCGCCGGATGTGGCGAAGGGGCCGGACGGCAGATATTATCTCTATTACTGTCTGGACTTCCTTCCTCAGATCCGGGTGGCGGTCTGCGATACCCCGGCGGGGAAATACGAGTATTACGGGATGGTGCGCCACAGAGACGGACAGATCCTGGGAGAAGCCGAGGGCGACCTGATCCAGTTTGACCCGGGCGTCTTCTGTGAGGGGGATGAGATCTATCTGTACTCAGGGAACGCTCCCATAAAGCCGGAGCAGGATAGCGGGAAGCAGGCGTCCCAGGTCATGCGGCTGGAGCCGGATATGCTGACACTCAAAGAAGAGCCGAGGCGGCTGCTCCCGAGTGTGACGGAAAGCGCCGGGACCGGATTTGAAGGGCATGAGTTCTTTGAAGCAAGCTCGATCCGGAAGATCAGCGGACTCTATTATTTCGTATATTCTTCTGTAAAAAGCAGCGAGCTGTGCTATGCGGTCAGTGAGTACCCCGACCGGGGATACCGTTTCGGAGGGACTCTCATTGATATCGGGGATATCGGATATAACGGGCGCACGGCTGAGAAAGCGGTCAATTCCCTCGGGAATACCCACGGAGGCATTGAGTGCTGCGGCGGACAGTGGTATGTCTTCTACCACAGGCAGACCGACCGGACCAATTTCAGCCGGCAGGGGTGTGCAGAAAAGATCTTTATCAACGAGGACGGGAGCATTGATCAGGCCGAGGTGACCTCCTGCGGATTGAATCCCGGACCGCTTGAAGGGACCGGAATATATCCGGCGCGGATCTGCTGTCACCTTACCGGGAAGAACGGCGCTGTCTCTTCCCATCCCATGGCAATGAAAGAAGACTATCCTTATCTTACCCAGGACGTTTCCGACTTGGAGCCGGACTCCCCGGAGGCGGAGAGTGACGCAGTGTGCCCGGTACAGTATGTCACCAATGTCCAGGACGGGGATAAGATCGGATATAAGTATTTCCGATTTGATGGAACTGGTGCTAAGAAGATTTTCATCCGTATCCGTGGAAATGCAGAGGGCGCCGTGAAGGTATCCCAGTCATTGAACGGGGAGCCCTGCGGAGCGGTAAAGATCAGCGTACAGAACGAGGGATGGACAGAGATACCGGGAGATATCAGCCCGAAGGCAGGAATAACGCCGCTGTACTTTGAGTATGTCGGAAACGGAAGGATAGATATTCAGCAGTTTACGCTTTCCGGAGCGGATGAAAAAACAGAGAAGAATCTAAAGGAACTGACCGGCGAGATGACGCTTGAGGAGAAAGCGTCGTTCTGCTCCGGATATTATTACTGGCATACAAAAGGGCTGGAGCGCATGGACATCCCCAGAGTCATGATGTGCGACGGCCCCCACGGGCTGAGAAAACAGGTGGGCGCAGAGGATCATCTGGGATTAAACGACAGTGTGACGGCTGTCTGCTTTCCCAGTGCTTCCGCATTGGCGGCGTCCTTTGACCGGGAGATCATGGAGAAACTGGGAAAGTGTCTGGGAAGAGAATGCCAGGCGGAGAATGTGGGGATGCTCCTCGGACCGGGGGTAAATATGAAGCGCAGCCCCCTCTGCGGGAGAAATTTTGAATACTTCAGCGAGGATCCATATCTGGCGGGAGAGCTTGCCGCAGCATATGTGAAGAGCCTTCAGGCGGAAGGCGTAGCCGCGTGCGTCAAGCACTTTGCATGCAACAATCAGGAGACGAACCGGATGAGCGGGGATTCTGAGGTGGACGAGCGTACCCTTCGGGAGATCTATCTTCCGGCATTTGAAAGAGTAGTGAAAGATGCGAAAGTCCGCTCTGTCATGTGTGCGTACAATGCACTGAACGGAACGTTCTGCGCGGAAAATAAAAATCTTCTGACAAAGATCCTGAGAGATGAATGGGGATTCGACGGATTCGTCGTGACAGACTGGGGAGCAGTAAAAGACCGGGTGACAGGCATGGAAGCCGGAGTGGATCTGGAGATGCCCGGCGGCCCCGGAGCGCAGGATGAGAAGATCGTCCGGGCGGTACGGGAAGGAAGACTAAAGGAACGGATCCTGGATGAGACGGTGGAGCGCATCCTTACATTTATCAGGGATTCCGTGGAACAGAAGCATGCGGCACAGTGGGATTACAGTGGAGACCACCGGAAAGCGGTGGAGATCGCGGAGGAATGTATAGTCCTGCTGGAGAACCGGGATAAGATCCTTCCTCTCAGAAAAAAGACAAGTACCGTGTTTATCGGGGAATTTGCCGGAGCGCCCCGCTATCAGGGCGGCGGCAGCAGTCATGTGAACCCGTGGAAGGTGACAGGCGCATATGATGAGGCAAGAGAGATGGGAGCTGATGTCACATTTGTACAGGGATACCGCACCGATGACACAGGGGATGCGGAAGCACTCATCCGGGAGGCAGTGCAGGCGGCGAAGAGCGCCGGGGCTGCCGTGATCTTTGCCGGGCTTCCGGATGCTTATGAAAGTGAAGGAAAGGACAGAGAGACACTCGGGATGCCGGAAGCGCAGAACCGTCTGATCGAAGCGGTGGCAGATGTCCAGCCTGATACCGTAGTCGTGCTTCATGCAGGCGCTCCTGTAGCGATGCCCTGGAGAGATAAAGTAAAGGCAGTGCTCTTCTCGTATCTCTGCGGCGAAGGGGCGGGAGAGGCCCAGGCGCATATCCTCTACGGAGAAGTAAATCCGTCAGGAAAACTTGCGGAGACATTCCCGCTCTGTCTGGAGCAGAATCCGTCGTATCTGAATTTCCCGGACACAGACGGTGTGACCGAATACCGTGAGGGCGTGTTCATCGGATACCGGTATTACGATAAAAAAGCGCTGGACGTGGCATATCCATTCGGGTACGGACTGTCCTACACGGAATTTGAGTACAGCAATATCCGTCTGGATCGGGAGAAAATGAAAGACACCGATACACTTACGGTCACCTGTACTGTAAAAAATACAGGGAACAGAGCCGGGAGAGAGCAGAGAAGTGTCTTTTGAACTGGGAAAACGGGCATTCGCGTACTATAATACGAAAATCCATGACTGGTATGCCCCGTCCGGGGAATACCGGATCGTGATCGGGGCGTCCAGCCGGGAGCTCAGACTGAGAGCGGCTGTGCAGATCGAGAGTACTGCAAAGCTTCCGGTCCATTACTCCGCGCATATGACAGTGGGACAGCTGATCACGGCAGAGAAGGGAGAGCAGTTTATCTGGAAGGTCCTGTTCCGCAGGATGGGGCTTTCGTCTCTTCCGCCGGCAAAACAGCCGGATATCGCGGATTGCCCGGAACAGATCGCGGCGATAGTCCGTGAGACCATGATGGGGATGCCGCTTGCGTCCATGGTGACGTATGGAGCGCTGAGCGAGGAAGAACTGAATACATTTCTTATGGAGATGAATGAAGCGGGAGACGGACGATGAAGACAGCGGAGATGCCCTTTGACGCGCAGGGCGATCCTGATTAAAGATGATCTGTCTTTCTGCTTGGAAATAAAAAGGCAGATCAGAGGATAATAGTCAAGGATCACCGCTTTAAGAACGGTGATCCTTATGACATATATTATTCACTATTTATTTTCCAATACCCCTTTTTTTCTGAACCGATTCGTTGAATAATCCCTTTTTCTTTTAAAGATTTTATTCTTTGGGAGATAGTCTTCCGGCTTACATCAAGTTTTTGCGCCAACAGAGTATACGTATATGCAGGATCTTCAGCCAGAAGAGAGAGAATTGCTATTTCGCCATCGGTCACCCTATCGGTCACCCTATCAGTCACCTTATCGGTCACCCTATCAGTCACCTTTTCAACAAAAGTCCGCAATACACGATTTTCTGAAGCGGTAAATTGGATCATGATATCGCCCGGATGAGCGGTATATACCGGGGCAGGCGAACCATCCTCTTCACACGCCTGACAAATCTTCTCTATTCCACGCCCCCAGCTTTCTATCAGGCCAGCAAGATAGAAAACATTTGCAATAGAGGGATTATATGGCTTAGATGCGTGCTTTGACATCAGATTTTCAACCGTCCAGTTTTCCGGCAGTTTCCCACAGTTGGCAATATAGAGCTTATCCTCATAAACACTGATCTGAATGGGAATACCGGATTCGTACTGCTTGTGGCATAAGGCGTTCAGCAATGCCTCCCTGAGAGCATCGTCCGGAACGAAGTACCGCTCGATCCGTTGGATTCCCTCATAAGAAATAATGGCTTTCATATATTTCAGATGGAGAACCTCGATTATTTTATCTATCCGTCCTTTTCTGACCGCCAGATCTTTAAATTTCTTTACAAGTTCATCATCGATATCGTCAATAGTAAATCCGGGCAATGGCATATTATCCCATGAAGCCCCGCGTTTACGGAGGATAAAACTTTCTAATTCCGGCCCTGAGAGTGTCTGCATGGTACTGCCGCTGCGATAATAGTAAACACCTTTACATGAAATGGCGACCGGATAGGGCGGTACAACTATTTCGATGTATTCTTTTCCGTTGCTTTCCAGAAGATTTACATCAACGACAATATTCATCGCATAGCGGATCTTATTTGGAATATCCTCTAAAAGTTTATGTGTGTTCTCCAGACCTGTGATATTTCCATTGTCATCACAGCCGATATAGATTCTGCCGCCCTGTGCATTCGCAAAGCCGCATATCCATTCCAGATATTCATCTTTCCATCTCAATTTCCATTCGATATTCTGCTTTTCCGGCATGGGCATCTACCTCACATATCTGTTACGAATATTTTATAAATTAGTATCTGTCTGTCCTTATATTATATGTGGTCAGAAAAATCCTATCAAGCCTAAAAATTAACCATGCCGTCACCCTGTTTATCACGATCAGTCCGCCGATCAGAAGCAGCATCTCCGGCACAGGCCAGCTGAACACAAAGTAGGAAAGCTTCTGCTCCATATAATACCGGACCGGCAGAAGCGCTGCCAATCCCACAGTCAGCAAGAGTCCGGCCGTGAACAGGCAGTAATAAGCGCCTTCATCCGCGATCAGTTTCCGTTTCTGTCTCTGCGTCATGCCGATGCTCTCCATGATATCCAGTTCCCTTTTTCTGGCAAGGAAGCCTGTGACCATGATATTAAAATAATTGGTAAAGCCGGCCAGCAGGAGCACGGCGCTGATGCTTCCCAGGATCATCCGGTTGCCCCGGATATAGGCAGCAGCCTCGCTCATCAGATCGGATTTACTGATGCAGAAGATCCCGGCCTCCCCGTTTCCTTCTTCGTCAAAGGACGTTCCTGTCATCTGGCTCCGCTTCTGGTTCTCTTCCGAGATGATCCTCTGGACCGCGGCGCTTACTGCCGGCTCTTTTTCCGGATCAGCAGACAATTCCATATACAGCGTTTTCTTTTCAGTCGGTATGTTCGAGAAGCCTTTTTCACTGATCAGAATATACAGACTCCCTTCCGCTCCGTGCCAGGTCTGCCGGATATCCGGGAAACCATCCGCCCGGTTATCAAGATAGCCGCACAGGGTAAACTCTTCCGACTGCTTCATCGGAAAACCGCCCTTTTCCTCCTGCTCTGTTTGTTCCTTGGCTGTCATGCGATTCCATCGGATCCGGTCTTCCTTCGACAGCATCGTCTTAAAGTAAATCGGCTCGCCCACGCTTTCCTGCGCCTGTTTTTCCTGTGCAGGGGATAACGCATGGTCATGGAGGATCAGGACGCCCGTGCCGTTCTCAAGAGAATCCATATCAACTGCGAGGTCCTTTTCATCCACATATTTTTTCAGGGATCCAATCTCCTCTTTATTAAGGATCTGCACCACATCCGGCGCCCACGCCTCGATCATTTCATTGTCATCTGCATCCTCGTGCGAGAAATTTTTTTCAAGAGGCTGGATCCCTTTTCTTGAAATCACTGTATAGAGGTAAGCACCCTCCATGATATACGACTCTTCCGGCTTTACCCCATCCAGATCCATCAGTTCGTCTCTGACATTGGCGGAGATCGGTGAAAACTCATCATAATCGTTATCATACAGGAGCTGGATGCTGTTCCCTTCTGTCAGCATCGGATCCTGACCGGCGTCCCGCGTCTTATATTCTTCTCCGTATCCCTCTCCACGGGCATAAGCGCTGAACTGCCCGGCGATCAGAAAGTCCGGGCGCTGTTCGATCACATGGGCATAATCGCTCCCCGAAGTGATCACCACTGCCCACAAAAATGTTTCCAGACCAAGGAAAAGGGAAAGCACGGTCAGGATGAACCGCTTCCTGTGACCGGCAATATTTCTCCTTGCCAGATAGCACATCTCTCCTGCCGGGCTCCGTTTCTTTTTCAGGAAGACAGGGTCTTTTTCCCGGCGGTTCCGGTAATTGTTCCTGGCAGACGCATCTGTATATCCGACACTCTCCCGGCAGGACATCATCACCGTCTTTCTGATCACGCCGGCGGATGCCGCCAGAACGATCCCGTCCGTGAAGAGGATCGACAGCAGAAGGATCGCCGGATGGAAAATATGCAGTCCCTCCGCGCCGCCGGTCTTTTCCAGATATTCCCGGCTCAGGACCGCTGGGATGATCCCTGCCAGCAAAACAGCGGACAGCGCCGCTCCGGCTGCGGTCCCGGGAATGAGGATCCGCCGGATCTGGCTGTAATAGATCTTGGAAAGCTGTTTCTGTGTTGCGCCGATCGTATTCAGAAGTCCTAGCTGCCGGATGTCGCCCGCCATGGAAATCTGCAGCACATTGTGGCACAGGAAGAAAATGCCGCACAAAACAATGACCGTTCCGAGGGCGGCCATCCCATAACCGCCCATCATGCCGGATACCGCCTGATGCGCCGCCGTGTCACTCACCGTGATCTTCTGGTCCGGATCGCTCATGTGCAGATCTTCATACAGGCGGGTTTCCGTTTCCTGCCAGTCCAGCCGGTCTGCCTGGCGGAAGAGCAGATCCGCCTCTTTATCGGGACGGATCCCCCAGTCACTCAGTTTTTTCTCTGAAACATACCCCGGCACAGCCTCCCCGCCGTGATCGGTAAACCATCCGCTCAATACGAATGTTTCTTCTGAGCTTTGAAAAAGATTGTAAACAACCCGCAGAGAGATCTCCATTCCCACTTCAGGATCTGTAATGCCCAGGGCATTCAGCGCACGCCCGGACAGCATGATCTCCTGTTTCTGTTCCGGGTAGTTCCCATGGATCTCCGTATAAGCCGGACGGAGGAGCTTCTCCCAGGCGTCCGCATCCGCCCATCGGATCGAACATACCGTCTCTTCAGACTCCGCCGATCCCGCGGTCTTTTCGGACTCTGCCGGTTCCACGGTCTCTTCGGACTCCGCCGGTCCCACGGTCACGCATCTTCCCGCCTGCCTGATATAACCTGCCGACTTAAGCGCTGCATACTGGGAAGTATTTCCATCTTCCACGATGCCAGACGCCGCCGTCCCGGCTGTCCGGATGGTATTCATCTCTTCTGCCCGGATCTTCCCGCGGGTGATCCCGAACACCATCGTCAGGGCGACGATGCACAGGATGACGGTCGCAAGAAGGATCCGGTTCCTCCCTCTGGCGGATCCGGCATACCGATGGGAAAGAAGGCGGATCGCATCACGGGTGTCATTGGGGGTATAGCCTCTTCTACGCATGATCCTGACCCTCCTGTGCAGATCCTCCGCCGGCACTGCAGATACGCCCGTCTGAAATGCGGATGATCCGGTCTGCCATCTGCGCCACCGCTTCCTGATGCGTGACCGCGATCACCGTCTGACGGAACTGGGATGCGCAGGATCTCAGAAGTCCGGTCACTTCCATACCGGTAACTGAGTCCAGACTGCCGGTAAACTCATCTGCCAGCAGGACAGCAGGGCGGGGCAGCAATGCTCTTGCGATGGCCGTTCTCTGCTGCTGGCCGCCCGATAGAGTACCCGGCAGCCTGTCCAGTTTATCCGCAAGCCCCAGAAGATGCGTGATCTCATCAAAAAGCCCTTCATCCACTCCCTGTCCGTCCAGCCTCAGCGGCAGGACGATATTTTCATACACAGAAAGAGACGGGATCAGATTATACTGCTGAAAGACGAATCCGATATTCCGCCTCCGAAATATAGTACGCTCCTCCCGGTCCATGTCCTTCAGGCTGCTTCCCCGGATCCAGACCCCGCCGGAATCCGGCACATCCAGGCCGCCCAGCATGTTCAGGAGCGTAGTCTTGCCGCTGCCTGAAGTTCCGATCACCGCGAGGAACTCCCCTTCCTCTGCCGTCAGCGAGACGCCGTCCAGCGCGCGGACTTCGTATGTATCCGTAATGTAATATTTCTTCAGATTTACTGCCGTTACCATATCCATAGCTGATCTCCCCGTCAATGTTTTTTTGTGATTATTCAAAGTAACTATTTTTCCAGTATATACAGCAAATCTTACAAAATACTGACAATATGCATATTATTCACAGCAACAAACAATAAGGACTTTATATAGGTAGATTTACTTCGATCAGAAGTCCCGGATCCATCCGTTTTGCCGTCACAAAACCGCCGTGGAGACGGATGACCTCCCTTGCAAGATACAATCCGATCCCGAATCCTTCCTGGACGGTCACCCGGCTGCCCCGGTAGAATCTCCGGAAGATCTGGTTTTCTTCCCCCGCCTCGATGCCAAGTCCATAGTCACGCACCTGAAACTTCGTAAACATTTCATTCTGCTGCAGTCTCACCTCGATACTGCAGCCCGGGGCGCTGTATTTTACCGCATTGTCAAGGATATTAAAGAGCGCTTCCCCCAGCCAGTTCGGATCATGGGCACAGACTGCCTGATCCGGCATACGGATCTGGAAGCGGATCTCTTTCTCCTCCGCCCGGTTCTGGATCTGTCCGAAGGTGTTCTGAACCGTTTTCAGCAGATCCTTCTCGTCTTTTCGGATCTGAATGATATGCTGTTCCAGACGGGCCATCTTCACGAAACTGTCCACCAGAAAATGCAGCTTCTTCTCACTTTCTTCCAGTGCGGATATGTACTGCTGCCGTTCCCGGCTGATTTTTCCAGGCTCATCTTTCGTTTCTGTATTTTCGACTGCGTCTCGTAAAAGACAGGTATAACTTTCAATATTGGCCAGAGGCGTCCGCATCTGGTGCGCGATCTCCGAGATCAGCTTCTGGATCTCGTCCCTGCTTTCTTCCGCCTCTTTTCTCCTGCCGTCCAGCATCTCCTGGATGCGGACAAGCTGGTTTTCGATCCGCGCCAGCAGAAGCTCATCACCCGGGGACGACACGGAGAGTTTCCTGTCCGCCAATATGGCTTCTGTCATAGCCGCCGCTTTTTTCAGCTCTTCCATACGGAGTTTCCGCTGCCGGATATAAAGGATGCTTCCGCCTGCGGCAAGCCCGGTCAAAAATGTGATCAATGCTGTTAAATCCATTTTCCTATTCTCCCATACGGTAGCCGAGACCGAAAACATTCTTAATATACGACTGTCCTTCGCCCAGCTTTTTCTTCAGCCGGCTGATCGTGACACTCACGGTATTTTCTTCGATAAACGTCCCGTCAATGCCCCAGATCCGGTCCAGGATCGTTTCCTTTGTCAGCACCTGGCCCTGGTTTTCCATAAACAGTTCCAGCAGCTGATATTCCTTTGCGGTCAGGTTGATCTCTTCATCCCCGGAAAACACCAGCTTTTTCTCCGGGTACAGCGTGATATCCCCACAGGTAAGCATGCGGCCTTCCCTGTCCCTTTTCAGGATCCGCTCGATCCGCTTGAGCAGCACTTTCATGGAAAACGGCTTTACAACATAGTCGTCCGCTCCCATGTCAAAAGCCAGCAGCATATCCCGTTCCTCATCCCTGGCGGTCAAGAAAACAGCCGGGACCTTTCTCGCAGCAGTCAGTTCCCGGTATAAGTCAAGACCATTTCCATCCGGAAGTCCGATATCGATGAGCCACAGATCTGGGTGATCCGCTGCCGCGGCAAAGGCTTCCCCGCCGGAATGCGCGCAGACAGTGTCATAGCCGTTGTCCGTCAGGAATTTATTTAACGCCTGGTTCAAAAGGCGGTCGTCTTCAATAATGCCTATTGTCATAGTAATGAATTCCTCGCTATCCAAATATTTTCCAGCATTTTAATCGTGTTCTTGCTTATAATGTAGTGCAAATGATACCAATTACACCAATAGCCAAAAATAGCAATCCAACACCCGCAGATTTTTTGCGTCTTTCTAATTCTTTTGAATTACTTTCGCTCATATTTACAATAGGATATTTTCTTCTTCCGATCAGATACATAAGCAAACCACTGGAATCGCTTCCACCCATTGCAAATATACCCCAGAATTTAGGATGTTTCAGTCCTCTGGCTGTTGCATCTATAACAGTCATGTGATAAATCTGAAACACAACGCAGAACGCTCCAACAAGTGCAACCGCACCACAAATTACCGACAAAACTATGTTTAAATTCATAACAAGATTTCCTCCTTAAAATTTTTTGATTATCTGATAAAGTAAAGCTGATGAAGTTATAACCATAAGACAAAATATTCCGACTAAGAAATAGCGGTTATCTGGTATAAACATATTTAATGTTATCAGCAGTGCTACAACAATAATATTTACAATAACCGCCAATATCATTTTTTGATTGCTTTTTACAACATTCGTACTTTCTTCTAAATGCTCTATCATTTTTTCATCACCTTTTAGCAATACGTCAAGACTTATAGAATATAGATTGCTCAACTCCAGTACACTGATAATGTCTGGATAAGACTTTTCATTTTCCCAGTTAGAAATTGTCTGCCTTGATACATTGATTTTTTCTGCAACAGTCTCTTGTGTCATTCCAGACTGAACCCGTGCACTTTTTAGTTTTTTGCCTATTTCCATATTTCGATTGCTCCTTTCAGTGTCATTGTCATATATTGAAAGTCAAATGTCTATCGAATATCTTTGACAAAGAGCATTCTTCTTGTCAAAATTATTTTACATAGCTTAAGCATAACTGTTTTGGGCTAAAGATTCAATTTCAAAGAACAAAAAATAAGGATCACCGCTTTAAGAAAGAGCAGTGATCCTTTTCTCTATACCATCTTTTCTTTTGTATCGCGCGATAGATATCCGGCGCCCGAAAATCTGCATTTTTGCATGAAAAAATCGGAGTGACAGGATTTGAACCTGCGACCTCTACGTCCCGAACGTAGCGCTCTACCAAGCTGAGCCACACTCCGATAAAAAAGGGAAAATGCTTTTCGCAAATTCCCAACTACGGAAAAGGGACTTGAACCCCTACTAACAGAGTCAGAGTCTGCTGTGCTGCCAATTACACCATTCCGCATCAATTTTTTTCATCGCTCACAAGCAACATGGTTATTATAGCAGACTTAACGAAAAAATCAAGCACTTTTTTTAATTTCTTTATAATTAATTTTTTGGATACTTTTTTCTGAATTTCCAATTCTTTTACTGAATTTTAAAAACATTTTACAAAAAAATCCATATAATGTTCATATTTTATTTTTATACTGTACCGACAGATGCGGGAATATCCATATCTTCCCGTATCAGTCATTTTCAAAAGGAAAATGAAATTCTGAATGGAAGGAGCTGTTATATATGATAACGGGAGTGTTGAATACTAACTCAAATGCAGGTATCTGTATTACTGATGAGAAACGATCCAAAAGTGTCAATGTCAAACCGGGACAGTATCTCTATCTGGCTGTTAACGACTGCTGGATCCCGGTCGTTATTTGCTATTCTCCACGATCACACGGCTGGGTTTTTCAGAATTTAGAGAATATAGATATCAACGGACAGAAAGTAATGTTAAAATGACGGGAAGTACAGATGCGTATCCTGAATCAATGTATATATGCAGTTTTATACAACATGTCATGGAATGTTAATAATTTTTAAACAAAATATAGTATTTTCTTAAAAAATACCCACTATAATAAATTTGTCGTAGGATCTACGTTCTATGTTAAAATATAGTGAAATTGGAGATAAATAAGAAAATGCTAAGGATAAAGCGGCTTCTGAGAAAAAGCCGATATAATTTAAACGCGGTTATCATGTGTGCGCTTGTATTTTTCGCGATCGGCGCCACAGCTTTTTGTATGGTTGCGAACAGCCGGGAGGCTGCCAGGGATAAGGAGGCGGCAAAGCAGCTGATCGGAAAAGAGCCGGAAGAAGCTGTCGCAGCCGCAGCAGCGGTCAAGAATGCGGTTGAACATCAGCGGGCAAAAGCGTCGTCCGTACAGCCGGGCGTACCTGTGGGGACGACAGACCCGAAAGATGATAAGAAAGTCGTATATCTGACTTTCGATGACGGTCCGTCTGAAAATACAAAACGGATCCTCGATATCCTTGCCCAATATAATGCGAAAGCTACATTTTTTATAACCGGAGCCAATGAGGACTGCAGACCGTATATAAAAGAAGCGTACGAGGCGGGGCATACGATCGGGCTCCATACATATACCCATGATTATGACAAGGTTTATGAATCTGATGAAGCATATTTTGATGATCTGGAGAAAATCGGCGAAGTTGCAAAGGAACAGATCGGATTTGTGCCATGCTTTATCCGGTTTCCGGGCGGATCGTCCAACATGGTGTCGGCAAAGTACAACAAAGGTATCATGAGCAGACTGGTAGAAGCTGTCCAGGAAAAGGGATATCAGTACTATGACTGGAATCTTGACAGCGGAGATGCCGCCGGCTGCGGGAAGGAAGAGATTGAACAGAATGCCGCTACAGATAAGATGAACCATATTATGATACTTTTTCACGACACACAGACAAAAGACGCAACGGTTGAGGCGCTGCCGACGATCTTAGAATATTACAAAGGACTCGGATACGAATTCTGCGCGATCGACCGCAGCAGTTATGTATGCCACCACGGCGTCCAGAATTGATGACTCCAGAATTGATGCGCGTTCCTCTGGAGAGAAAAGTTCGACTTACACCCCTTTCTGTGCTATGATTATGAAAGCATGATCATAGGCAGGAAGGGGTATTTTCAGTTTGCTGCCTATGTGTGGAGATGTGATCTGAAATTCCATGTGAAAGGAGGGGAAAACTGTGAATTTTGATATATCCCAATTTGATTCTTATCGTGAAGACAACCGCCGTGAAGTCAAAAAAGCAAAAGGGGGGCTTCCTGTTTCGTTGTGGGAAATGTATTCCGCTTTCGCTAACTGCTATGGCGGTGTCATTATCCTGGGTGTAAAGGAAAATAAAGACGGCAGCTGGCATATGACCGGGCTGGACAATGCGGCAAAACTGCGCAAGGATTTCTGGGATACGATCCATAATAAAAATAAGGTTTCGATAAATCTGCTGACGGACAATGACGTGGAGATATTTGAAGAAAACAACGGCGTCATAATGGTTATCCACGTACCAAAGGCAAAGCGTGAGCAGAAGCCGGTATATATAAACGGAGATATGTTCAGCGGAACTTTCCGCAGAAACTGGGAGGGAGACTACCACTGTGACCGCAGCGAGGTGCTCGCAATGCTTCGGGATCAGCCGGAAGAAACCGCAGATATGAAAATCCTGCAGGATATGTCTCTTGAAGTGCTTAATTCAGAGACTGTACATGCATACCGCAACCGGCACATGGCATATAGAACAGAACATGTATGGGAGAGGCTGAGTGACGAAGAGTATCTGGAGAGAATAGGCGCTGCGAGGATGTCTGCCAGAGACCATACTTTGCATCCTACGGCTGCCGGACTTCTTATGTTTGGAGAAGAGTATAAGATTTTATATGAATTTCCCGAGTACTTTCTTGACTACCGGGAAGTTCTCGATCCGACGATCCGTTGGACGGACAGGCTGCAGTCCAGTTCGGGTGACTGGACTGGGAATTTGTTCGATTTCTTCTTCCGGGTTTACGGAAAAATTGTGAAAGATTTAAAAATTCCTTTTAAACTGGAAGGAATCACCCGGATAGACGATACTCCTGTGCACAAGGCACTGAGAGAAGCACTTGCGAATTGCATCGTGAATACGGATTTTTATTTTCCGAGAGGGATTGTGATCCGGAAAGATACGGATTCTATCGTTATGGAAAATCCGGGAAGCATCCGGACCGGAAAAGAACAGATGCTCAAAGGCGGCATATCGGATCCGAGAAACAAGGCATTGATGAAGATGTTTAATCTGATCGGTATCGGAGAGAGAGCAGGGAGCGGCGTGCCGGATATATACAGCGTGTGGGAGCGGCAGGGGTGGAAACAACCGGAAGTCATAGAAGAGTACGGACCCGACAGAACTGTTTTGAAATTATCATTTGTAAAAAAAGCGGCGATAAAAAACGGCGATAAAAAAACGGCGATAAAAAACGGCGATAAAAAACAAGCAACAAAAAAACAGAGATACAGTTGGAATATATTCTGGAATATATGACCCCTGATCAGGAATATAAGACAAGTGATATAGCAGCAGAGCTTGGTCTAAAGAAGTCGAGAGCGAGAGAACTGATAAATGAACTTGTAAAATCAGATAGAATAGAGGCAATAGGGGAAAATAAAGGACGCAGATACAGATTAAAGAATTAAAGTAATTGCAGATCAGGCGGTGTAATAATTTCTATCGTTTGACAGGCGAATTTTGAGATTTTCCATACATTGTCTGGAAAATCTTCTGCTTGAGGCAAAACAACAATAAAGAACAGGAAAGGGTATTTTCTATGGGAAATACGTCTGATAATAGAGAAAATAAGACAACAGGACAGAAGTTAAAGCACCTCAACATCGGCATCCTCGCCCATGTTGACGCAGGCAAGACAACATTATCAGAGGGTATGCTCTACTTAAGCGGCAGTATCCGCGCTCTGGGGCGGGTCGATCACGGCGATGCATTCCTGGACACGTACGAAATGGAGAGAGAACGCGGCATTACGATCTTCTCCAAGCAGGCAGTCATGAAGTGGAAAGACATGGAGCTTACGCTTCTCGACACACCGGGACACGTGGATTTCTCTGCCGAGATGGAACGTGTGCTGCAGGTGCTGGACTATGCAATCCTGGTGATCAGCGGGACGGACGGCGTGCAGGGGCATACCGTGACGCTGTGGCGGCTGCTGAAACGATATGGTGTACCGGTCTTCCTGTTTGTCAATAAGATGGACAGGGAAGGAACGGACAGAGACGCTCTGATGAAGGAACTGAAAAGCCGGTTGGATGAGGGCTGCACGGATTTTGAGCAGATAGCAGACGGCGCACCGGATGCGCTTGAAAGTCTCGCAGTCTGTGACGAGGGGATGTTGGAAGAGTACCTCGAGACAGGAGCGGTCGGGAGAGATACACTGAGGCATGCAGTGGCTGAGCGGAAAGTGTTCCCGTGCTGGTTCGGATCCGCCCTGAAAGCAGAGGGGATCGCAGAACTGATGGACGGCATCAGGAAATACAGCATCTGCCCGGAATATCCGGTGGCATTCGGCGCAAAAGTATATAAGATCGCAAGAGATCCGCAGGGAAACCGGCTGACTTATCTGAAGGTGACGGGCGGAGAGCTGAAGGTGAAGGAAACGCTCCCGGGCGTGGGCGGCAAAGTAAACCAGATCCGTATCTATTCGGGCGATAAGTATGAAATGGTTCAAAATGCACAGGCGGGAATGGCCTGTGCAGTGACGGGACTGGACGGCACGTATCCGGGACAGGGGATCGGCGCGGAGCCGGATTCGGACATCCCGATGCTCGAACCGGTCCTGACCTATCGGGTTGAACTGCCGGAAGATTGTGACGTCCATGCAATGCTCCTTGACCTGCGCCAGCTCGAGGAAGAAGAGCCGGAGCTGCATATCGTCTGGGCGGAGGAGACGCAGGAGATCCATATCCAGCTCATGGGCGAGGTGCAGACGGAAGTGCTGCAGCGTCTGATCAAAGAACGCTATGGAGTCCTGACGGAGTTCAGAGAGGGCAGGATCATATATAAAGAGACGATCGCGAAACCGGTGGAGGGAGTGGGGCATTTCGAACCGTTGCGGCATTATGCGGAAGTGCATCTCCTGCTGGAGCCGGGTGAGAGAGGTTCCGGCATGCAGTTCGCTTCTGAATGCAGCGAGGATATCCTGGACCGCAACTGGCAGAGGCTGATCCTGACTCATCTGGATGAAAAAGAGCACAGAGGAGTACTGACCGGCTCCGCGCTTACGGATGTGCGTATCACACTGATAACCGGGCGGTCCCATCAGAAGCATACAGAGGGAGGGGATTTCCGGCAGGCGACATACCGGGCGGTCCGGCAGGGGCTGATGAAAGCCGAGAGCGTCCTGTTGGAGCCGTATTATGAATTCCGTATGGAACTTCCGATGGAAAATGTAGGAAAGGCGATGAACGATATCCAGAGGATGAACGGTACATTTTCCGGACCGGAGACAGAGGGGGATCTGGCAGCCCTTACAGGCAGCGCCCCGGTATCGGAGATGCGCGGATATCAGAAAGAGTTCGCGGCATACACCGGCGGATTCGGCAGAATGTTCTGCACGCTGAAAGGATACGATGTCTGTCATAATGCAGAGGAGGTTGTCGGGAAAATCGGCTACGATCCGGAGAGCGACCTTGAAAATACGGCGGATTCTGTATTCTGCGCCCACGGAGCAGGATTTATCGTTCCATGGTATCAGGTGGAGGAATACATGCATGTAGAGAGCCCTCTGAAAAGTGCTTTTGCACAGGAGGAAAGCGAGGAGCGGAGACAGTCTGCGAGAACCGCCGCTGCCCGGGCATCTTCGAGGACGATCGAGCTGACGCAGGAAGAACTGGATGCGATCTATGTGCGCACGCCGGATCCGGTCCGCCGGAGCGTCAGCAGTACGCCGGTGACAGTGTCGGCTGGGGGATCGGCTGATCGGACAGATGAGCAGAGCAAGAGACGTCCGGCTGCTACCGGGGAGAAGAAATATCCCGGGCTGACGGCGGAAAAGAACAGTACCTTGTCAGGAAAGAGGAAGAAGCCGGACGGAGAGGAATATCTTCTTGTAGACGGATATAATATTATCTTCGCATGGGACGAACTGCGGGAACTCTCAGAGATCGACCTTGCGGCGGCAAGGGGAAGACTTGCGGATATCCTCTGCAATTATCAGGGATACCGGAAATGTACGCTGATCCTTGTGTTCGACGCCTACAAAGTGGAGGGGAATCCCGGTGAGGTCTCCAGATACCACAATATCCATATCGTCTACACGAAAGAAGCGGAGACGGCGGAT
Source organism: Candidatus Mediterraneibacter faecavium (assembly GCA_019119995.1). Taxonomy (GTDB): domain Bacteria; phylum Bacillota; class Clostridia; order Lachnospirales; family Lachnospiraceae; genus Mediterraneibacter; species Mediterraneibacter faecavium. Next base: position 36,213 of record DWVY01000025.1, read on the forward strand.
CAGTATATCGAGAAAACCGTGCGGAAGATAGCAAAGAACCACCATGTGACTGTGGCGACATCGGACGCTCTGGAACAGGTCATCATCCTCGGACAGGGAGCGCGCCGCATGTCTGCGGCAGGGCTGAAAGAAGAGGTTGAGCTTGCGCTGAGTGAGATACGTGGAGAACATCTTGGCAGAGGCGATATCCTGAGGACCTATCTTTTTGACTATCTGGGTGAGGATACTGCAGAAGAAATGGAGCAGGTGAGACTTGGAAGGAAAAACTGGCCTGTATAAAAAGATGGAAAGTGGACGTTTTAATGGAACCAGTCGGGTGATAATATACTGTAACAGATAAAGATTTTACAGGAAAGAAGGATCACCTATGGAAAGAAGAAACGAGACACTGATAAAACTGGCGCAGACCGGGCTGATGGCAGCTCTGTGCTTTGTGACATTTACATTTTTGCAGATCAAGATCCCGATGCCGGGAGGAGGCGCGACCTCGTTCCATGTCGGTAATGCATTCTGCGTGCTGGCGGCGCTGATCCTGGGCGGATGGTACGGCGGACTTGCCGGCGCGATCGGAATGGGGATCGCCGATATGCTGGACCCGGTATATATCACGGGAGCGCCAAAGACATTTGTCCTGAAGCTCTGTATCGGGCTGATCACGGGACTGATCGCCCACAGGATCGCGAAGATCAACGAGAGCACGGACAAGAAATACATTTTCCGCTGGAGTATGATCGCTTCAGTCGCCGGCCTTGCATTTAATGTAGTTGCTGATCCGCTTGTCGGATTTTTCTATGATCAGTATATCCTGGGGCAGCCGCAGCAGATCGCGGAGGTGTTGGCGAAGTGGAGCACGGCGACAACTTTTGTAAATGCAGTATTGTCGGTTATCCTTGCGGGAGTGCTGTACAATGCTCTCAGGCCGGTGCTGATGAAGACCGGCATGATCCATCCGATGAAAAATTTACAAACTTTTTGATGATTTTTATCTCATTCAATGGTATTATTAATGGAGTACTGCAACAGGTATAATACGATTATGAGAGTGAGGTATGCGAAATGAATTGTATCAAATGTTATCAGGAAATCCCGGAAGGCTCAAAGTTCTGCCCGCATTGCGGAGCGCAGCAGCCGGAGATGGCAGACGCCGGGCATGCAGATACACAGGCAAATACAACTGCACAGCCGGATACATCCGCACAGTCGGATACAGCTGCTCAGCAGGACACACAGGCTCAGAATACTCAGTACCAGGATCAGAATACACAGTATCAGGCTCAGAACGCTCAGTACCAGGATCCGTACGCTCAGTATCAGGATGCACAGAATTACGGAACTGGCAGCCAGAATACTTATACATCCGACTATCAGAACAGTCAGTATCAGACTCCGCCGGTATACCAGTCATCCTATCAGCCTGAGAAACCGATCAACTGGGTTCCGTATCTGGTGCTGTCGATCGTAACAACGCTCTGCTGCTGTCTTCCGTTCGGTATCGTCGGCATCGTTTATGCGACAAAGATCAACAGCGCAATGAACTCCGGAAACTATGAAGAGGCACAGAGATCTGCACGGACGGCAAAGATATGGATCATCGTGGCTGCGGTTGTCGGTGTGATTGCCAACATTATCGTGGGTGTCATGGCAGCTATGGGAGCTATGGATTCTTATTACTACTATTATTAAGATGTAACAGTTCAGCCATCTGATGCCAGAACTGTTACATTAAGATCAAAAGGAAACGGCTGGAACAATGTTGGAATTTGCAGTGCGTATTCAACAAAACAGGAAAATGAGGATCGCTCTCGTGCTTTGCGCGGGAGCGGTCTGTGCTGTGGGGGCGCTCTATCTGTATCACCATGATCCGTACAGCTACCCGCTGCCCTGCATCTTTTACCTGCTGACAGGGCTGTACTGTCCGGGATGCGGAGCGGGGAGGGCGTGTTATTCCATTCTGCATCTGAGGTTTAAGGATGCATTTGCCTACAATCCGCTCATGACGATCCTGATCCCTCTGATCTGCCTATATATTGCAGCCCGTCTGATCGACTGGATGGTTACGGGGGGCAATCATGTGGATAAAAGGATAAGCGTGAAACTGCTGGCATGGATCCTTGTGATCGTCTTTGTATACGGCGCTCTCAGGAATATCCCGGTGTTCCCGTTTACGCTGCTGGCGCCGGGAGGGCTTGCACAGATTTGGTGAAAACGTCTGAAGAAACAGAACCTTCAGGCGTTCCTTTTTGTTTTACTAAGGGGCGGACTTATGGTATGATAATGGACAGGTATATCAGATAGATTGTGAAAACGGAGGAAGAGCAGATGATAAACAAATTAGTGGAAAAGATCAAAAAGACAGGAGCGCCGATCGTGGTCGGACTTGACCCGATGCTGAACTACATCCCGCAGCACGTGCAGGACAAGGCGTTTGCGGAATATGGAGAGACACTGGAAGGAGCGGCAGAGGCGATCTGGCAGTTTAACAAGGAGATCGTGGACAAGACTTACGACCTGATTCCGGCTGTAAAGCCGCAGATCGCAATGTACGAGCAGTTCGGTGTGCCGGGCGTCATGGCGTTTAAGAAGACGGTGGATTACTGCAAGTCAAAAGATCTCGTGGTGATCGGAGATATCAAGAGAGGGGATATCGGTTCCACTTCCGCGGCATATGCGACAGGACATCTCGGGAAAATAAAAGTGGGCAGCAAAGAATATGTTCCGTTTGACGAGGATTTCGCCACGGTGAACCCGTATCTCGGATCCGACGGGGTGAATCCGTTCATCAATGTATGTAAAGAAGAGAAGAAGGGAATCTTCGTGCTCGTCAAGACGTCCAATCCGTCCAGCGGAGAATTCCAGGACAGACTGATCGACGGCCGCCCGCTCTACGAGCTGGTCGGCGAGAAGGTAGCCGAGTGGGGCGCGGACTGCATGGGCGACGAGTACAGCTATGTAGGAGCCGTAGTCGGAGCGACTTATCCGGAGATGGGCAAAGTGCTCAGAAAGATCATGCCGAAGGCTTACATCCTCGTGCCGGGATACGGCGCGCAGGGCGGACAGGGCAAGGATCTGGTCCACTTCTTTAATGAAGACGGACTTGGCGCGATCGTGAATTCATCCAGAGGCATCATCGCGGCATATAAGCAGGAAGCCTATGCAAAATACGGCGCAGAGAACTTCGGCGATGCGTCCAGAGCGGCGGTTGAAGCGATGATCGCCGATATCAGCGGGGCGCTGGCAGGGAGATAAATATAACAGCGCAGTCCTCAGGGGTGGACAAAGCTGTCAGAAAGTGCGAAAAGGAGTAACTATGACAAATAAGAAAAAAGAAAATGCGCAGGTCATTTCACAGGAAAAGATCGCGCAGGATATCTACAGCATGTGGATCAGGACAGAAGCTGCGGCTGAAGCAAAGCCGGGGCAGTTTATCTCCATGTATACGAATGACGGGAGCAAGCTGCTTCCCCGTCCCATCAGTATCTGCGAGATCAATAAGGAAAACGGCAGTCTCCGTGTCGTGTACCGTGTGACGGGAGAGAATACGGGAACCGAAGAGTTCTCGAAGCTTCAGGCAGGGGATACGGTCCCTGTGATCGGCCCTCTCGGGAATGGTTTCCCTGTAGAAAAGGCGGAAGGGAAACGGGCGTTCCTCATGGGAGGCGGCATCGGCGTACCGCCGATCCTTGAGCTGGCAAAGCAGATGGAATGTGAGAAGAAACAGATTGTTGTGGGCTACCGCAATGCGGAGACATTCCTGAGGGAAGAATTCGAGCAGAACGGAGAAGTATATATTTCAACAGAAGACGGCAGTATCGGTACAAAAGGAAATGTAATGGATGCCATCCGGGAGAATGCCCTTGAGGCGGATATCATTTACGCCTGCGGTCCGACGCCCATGCTCCGCGCGATCAAGGCATATGCAGAGGAGAACGGCATCGAGTGCTACATTTCTCTTGAGGAGCGCATGGCATGCGGGATTGGTGCATGTCTGGCGTGCGTGTGCCAGTCGAAAGAGAAAGACCACCACAGCAACGTGCACAATAAACGGATCTGCAAGGACGGTCCGGTATTCCTTTCTACGGAGGTGGAGATATGATAGATATGAAAGTAAACATCGCCGGTGTAGAATGGAAGAATCCTGTCACGGTCGCATCCGGCACATTCGGCTCGGGCGCGGAGTTCGCGGACTATGTGGATCTGAACCGTCTGGGCGCAGTGACGACAAAGGGCGTGGCAAATGTACCGTGGACGGGCAATCCGACTCCGAGAGTCGCAGAGACGTACGGAGGGATGATGAACGCTGTAGGGCTGCAGAATCCGGGGATCGATGTGTTCTGCGAGAGGGATATCCCGTTCCTCAGGCAATATGACACGAAGATCATCGTGAACGTGTGCGGAAAGTCTGCGGAAGATTACTGCGAGGTAGTAGAGCGTCTGGCAGATGAGGACGTGGATATGCTGGAGATCAATATCTCCTGCCCGAATGTGAAAGAGGGCGGCATTGCGTTCGGCCAGGATCCGAAAGCGGCGGAGGACATCACGAAAGCGGTGAAGAAATATGCGAAACAGCCGGTGATCATGAAGCTGAGCCCGAATGTGACCAGCATTGCCGAGATGGCAAAAGCCGTGGAAGCGGGCGGCGCCGACGCTGTATCCCTGATCAACACGATCACAGGCATGAAGATCGACATTAACCGGAAAAGCTTTGTGTTGGCAAATAAGACAGGCGGTGTGTCCGGTCCGGCGATCCACCCGATCGCGGTGCGCATGGTCTATGAGGCGGCCAATGCCGTAAATGTGCCGGTCATCGGTATGGGCGGCATTGCTACGGCTGAGGACGCTGTCGAGATGATCCTTGCGGGAGCCAGCGCAGTGTCCGTGGGAACGGCGAACTTCCATGATCCGGGCGTGACGATGAAGATCGTGGACGGGATTGAAAAATATATGGAGCAGCAAGGATTCCAGACAGTTGATGAGATGGTCGGGATCGTAAAGTAAACACATTTTTAACATTTCTCATACACATATTGAACACGGTTTTGAAGAATGATCTCCTTTTTTCTGCTAGGGTAGTAATGTAGACATGCAGAAAGGAGATCATTTTCATGAAACGACAATGGAGAAAATTACTTGCAGGCGCATCGGTGTTTGCTCTTACCGCCTCGCTTCTCCCGACAGGACTGACCGTGACGGCAGCCGGATCAGAAGCGGGCACGCCGTATACGGCAGAGGGAACCTATGATGTGACAGTGCCCCACGTGATCGTCAATCAGGTTTACGGGGGTTCGGACGACGGCGCTGCAAGCCACAGCTTTATTGAGTTATATAACCAGACAGCCGAAGATGTGGATCTGACAGGATGGAGACTGGCTTACCGCTCCAGCGAGGACGGAGACGATAATGGGCAGTGGAGCTATTTTGAACTGACAGGCGTGATCCGGGCAAAGGGATATTACCTTGTGCGCTGCGGTGCAACAAGCGGAACAGACTATACGGTACCGGCGGGAGATCAGGAGTGGGATATCCGGCTTCACAATAAAGGCGTATCTGTAGCGCTTCTGGATGAACATGCAGAAGATCTGACAGATGCTTTTGCGGGAGCGATAACAGGAGAAAACCGTCCGGAAGGATATGTAGACCTGCTTGCCGCGCAGGGGAACGATGCAGAGGACGCGCAGATCCCACCGGCATATGAAGGGGCATATGAAGACATCCAGTCTAAGAAGAAAGCAGTGCGCAGAGATGAGTTTGCGGATACAGATAACAATGCGGAAGACTCATCTGAGGTAGATTACAGTGATCCGGTGGATGCAGAGCTCGGGCCTCATGGTCCGGGGGAAAGCGGAGAAGGTACGACAGATCCCGGAACAGGCGGAGAGGGAACTACGGATCCGGGAACAGGCGGTGAAGGCGGTGCTGGTACTCCGTCACAGACATATTGGAATGACAGTTTTAACAGTGAAGCATCTCTTCAGCTGAGCCGGACAGGCGATGTATCACTTGGTACGGCGAATGCCGACGGCGGTGTGGCGGAGATCGTGTCCTACAACCCGGATAACGGGAAAGCTTATGTAGTAAACGGGCAGGCAGGTGTACTGAACGTAGTTACAGTAAATGCTGACGGAAGTCTGACTACAGAAAGATCCATTGAGGTACAGAATCTGATCGATGGATTTACATACGGTGATATGACCAGTGTGGCTGTGGATCCGGTCAATGACCATGTTGTGATCGCACTGCAGGCAGCAGATTATATGGCGGCAGGACGCATTGCAGTGCTGGACTATGACGGAAATCTGCTGAACAGCTATAAGACAGGTGTGCAGCCTGATATGGTTACGGTCAGCAGTGACGGAAAATGGATCCTCACAGCAGATGAGGGAGAACCCCGGGAAGGTTACGGGGCGGGAACAACAGACCCGGCAGGAAGTGTGACTCTTGTAAATACACAGACGGATGAAGCGAAAGTGATCGGATTCGATGGATTTGATTCAGCGGAGCTTGCAGGACAGGGAATCCTGTTTAACAAAGTGGACGGGCAGATCTTAAGTGCACAGCAGGATCTGGAGCCGGAGTATATTGCGCTGAGCGGTGATAATTCCAGGGCTTACATTTCTCTTCAGGAGGCCAATGCGATTGCAACGCTTGATATCGCATCCGGGGAATTTACATCGATCAAGAGCCTTGGTTTCCAGGATCTTTCGGCTGAGGCGAACAGCGCGGACCTTGTAGAAGACGGCGGATATGCCCCGGCTTCTTATGAGAATGCTGCGGGCGTTCGTATGCCGGACGGCATCAGCACATTTGAAGTAAACGGCACGACCTACCTTGCAACGGCAAATGAAGGCGATGCGAGAGAGTGGGGAGATTTCACCAACGAGGCGAAAGCGACGCTTACAGATTCAGAGGGAAATGAAGCGGAGAAAGTCAGAGTGCTGGATCCTCAGGTGACAGCAGGTCTTACAGAAGGAACGAACTATCTTTTCGGCAGCCGTTCGTTCAGCATATTTAATGCAGATACGATGGATCTGGTCTATGACAGCGGCAACGATTTTGAGAGACTGACAGCGGACGATCTGAGCTGGTGGTTCAACTGTTCTAATGATGATCTGGAGATTGACAGCCGCAGCGCAAAGAAAGGGCCGGAGCCGGAGACTGTTGCAGTGAAACAGCTCGGAGACAGATGGTATGCCTTTGTAGGGCTTGAGCGCATTGGCGGTATTATGGTATATGATGTGACGGATCCGTCCGGGGCATCTTATGTAAACTATATCAATACAAGAGATTTCTCGTCTGAGATCGCAGGCGATGTGGCGCCGGAAGGTCTTGCATTTATTCCGGCTGAGGACTCTCCGTCAGGCAGTCCGATCCTGCTGGCGGCGTGTGAGGTGTCCGGAACACTGGCAGCTTATACTTTGAGCGGAAGTGCGGTGCCGGCACCTGAGGGAGCGGTCGTGCTCTATACGAATGACGTGCACTGTGCTACAGACGGATACTCCTATCTGGCGGCATATCGTGCGCAGCTGATCGAGGACGGATATGATGTGATCACCGTTGATGCGGGCGATGCGATCCAGGGAGAAGCCATCGGGTCTACCTCAGAAGGCGCGGCTATTGTGGATATTATGAATACAGTGGGGTATGATTACGGTGTGCCGGGGAATCACGAGTTTGATTACGGGCTTGACCGGTTTCTGGAGATTGCCGCAGGGGATGCGCCGGAGGCACAGTACGAATATCTGAGCTGTAATTTCGTGGATCTTCAGACGGATGCGACCGTGCTTGCTCCATATGATATTGTAGAGATGAACGGTGAGGATGTGGCTTTTGTCGGCATCAGCACGCCGGAGACTTACACAAAATCCACACCGACCTATTTCCAGGATGAGAATGGGAACTTTATCTACAGTTTTTCGGAAGATACATTCTATGATACGATACAGGATACAGTTGACAACGCCCGGGCAGAAGGCGCCGACCGTGTGATCGCGGTAGGCCACCTGGGGATCGAAGGAACTACAGAGGGCTGGAAGTCCACAGATGTGATCGCCAACACGACAGGAATTGATGCGTTCATTGATGCACATTCCCATGAGACGATCGCAGAAAATGAATATGCAAACGCAGATGGTGAAATGATCCCGCTGACATCTACAGGAACCAAGTTTGCAAATTTCGGTGTGATGACACTGAAAGAGGACGGCAGATACACGACAGAGCTGATCAGTCCGTCCAGTGTGGATATTCAGAGTTCAGACGCGGCTGCATCGGCATACAGAGAAGTCCAGGATAAAGTGGATGGATATAATGAGGAGCTTGCATATCTTAATGAGAAGCTGGGAACATCCGAAGTTGAACTTACGATCAATGATGCAGATGGTGTGAGAAGGATCCGTAACGGCGAGACAAATATGGGAGATTTTGTTGCTGATGCTTACCGCACAATGTCAGGGGCGGATATCGCTCTGGTAAACGGCGGAGGGATCCGCGATTCTATAGCGGCAGGAGATGTGACGAGAAAAGATCTGATGGATGTGAATCCGTGGAATAATGAGATGTGTGTGATCCGTGCTACCGGGCAGCAGATCCTTGACGCTCTTGAGCACGGAGCAAGAATGAATCCCGAGGAGTGCGGAGGATTCCTTCAGGTATCCGGATTGACTTACGAGATCCATAATTATCTGGAAAGTCCTGTCATTACAGACAGTATGGAAATATTCCAGGAGATTGACGGAACGAAAGAACGCCGTGTGCAGAATGTAATGATCGGCGGCGAGGCGCTTGATCCGGATGAGACATACACAGTAGCGGGAAGCTGCTATACATTGCAGGAGCAGGGAGACGGCTTCTCGATGTTCAAGGGCGCAGAGGTGGTAAAGGAGGAAGGACTTCCGGTCGATTCCGAGATGCTGATCAGCTATTTTACCAAAGAACTGGGCGGAAAGGTGACTGCGGAACAGTATGGCGATCCGCTCGGCGACGGCAGGATTACGATCCTGACAGAAGCTCAGGGAGAGACCGAAGATCCAGAGAACCCCTCAGGAAATCCAGGAGAGGATCCGGCTGGAGGACAGACGGGCGACCCGACAGAAAATCCGGCAGGCGGAAATAAAAATCCGGGAACAGACGGTGACAAAAACAGCGCCGGATCAGGAACTGACGGAAATGGTTCAGAAAACGGGGCGGATGACGGCGGAAAAACAGTTCAGACCGGAGATGACAGTCAGATCTGGCCGATCGCTATCGGTATGGCGGTTGCACTGATCGCAGCAGGCGGATCAGGCATTTATATGATCAAAAGAAGAAAGAGTCAATAATACGTTTAAAAAAGAACGGAGACAGACAAGATGGGCGCCGCGCTGATCACTTAGCGCGACGCCCATCCACTTTCTAAGTTATTAATTTTCCAGTCCAAGCAGTTCTTTAATCTGTTTTGCCGGAAGACCGCAGCAGATTGATATCTCCTCCACAGTTTTACCCTCTCGGAAGAGCTTGAAAACTGTTTCTGCGAGTTTCAGACCGGAATCTCTACCTTCTGTCCAGGCTTCTTCCCGTTCCTGCCTGATATGCTTCTCCTGATCATATTCAAAAATGCTCATTGCTTTCGCCTCCGCCTTATGTTTCGTCAGGAAATCTTTCAGGACATCCTCAGCAATGCACTCGTCAATCGCTCTCTCCACCGCTTCGTCCAAGGGATTCTCTTTTGAATACAGCCGGATCTTATCCGTGTATATCGCATAATCCCTGAGTGTCCTGCATGTCTCCTTGAGTCTGCTGTTCTTTGAGCCGGAAATATTGAGCATCGTTGCCTTCAGCTCCAATTTCGGATCTTTTACCTTAAGCCCGTACATGTCCGACAGTTTCAGCAACGTTTCCTCCGGAATATCCTTTTCACCATTGTAGAAAATAATGAATTCCGGCGGCGGGATCTGTATGACCTTTGTTCCATACAGGTTCTCATTCCTTGTCATCCCTGCATAAAGCTGTGAAATATAGATGAGGAAACGCAGCGGAAGATTCGGAGTATAGGTGGACTGATGCTCATACAGGGAAAGTCTCCCGTCGATCAAAAATGACAGATCATTCTTCATCGACATATAAACAGCATTCTCAAGTGTGTTGATCTCCAATTGTTCCGGGTCTGTGTAGTGTTTTCCTGTCATCGCATTGTACAGTTCCAACAGGTTTTTCTTGTCTTCGAATACCATAATAAATAAGGTGGACTTAAAAGTTCTGTTTACAGTAGTTTCATTTGCCATACATTAGCCTCCTCTTTTTCGTTGTGGTGCAGAGAGGCTGGTTCAGTCTTTCTTACGTTCTGAAAACCTCTCTGCTGTATTAATGGGAAATAAAAGCATTGAGATTTTCCTGAATGTAATTAGAAATGCTGAAACGGCGAGATGCCTTTTCGAAATAAAAACATGCTGGAATGTATTAATGCTTTGCGTATATCTTAGCACAGGCCGGAGTGGAATGCCAGACATTTTCCAGACATTTTTCAGCCAATTCCTGAATTGAAAATCCCTATCAGATATGTTAGAATTGAGAAGAATTTAATAATTCATTTTTAGGTTTCACCAGGAGAAGTGATAGGAAAATCATTTAATGGGAAAAGACCTGATGTTGGTGTTACTTAGAAAAAGGATGCAAAAATCCCGTGATTATGGAGGTTTTAAGAGATATGGAACAGTACAAGCAGGAATTTATACATTTTATGGTGGACAGTGATGTGCTCAAATTTGGAGAGTTTACGTTAAAGAGCGGCAGGAAATCCCCGTTCTTTATGAATGCGGGAGCATATGTGACGGGTTCCCAGTTAAAGAAGCTGGGCGAGTATTATGCGAAAGCGATCCATGACAAGTACGGCGATGACTTCGACGTGCTGTTCGGACCTGCATACAAGGGGATCCCGCTCAGTGTAGTAACTGCTATCGCGTACAGCGAGCTGTACGGAAAAGAAGTCCGTTACTGTTCGGACCGCAAGGAAGAGAAAGACCACGGAGCTGACAAGGGAAGTTTCCTCGGCAGCAAGTTAAAAGACGGGGACCGCGTGATCATGATCGAGGATGTGACTACATCCGGGAAATCCATGGAGGAGACGGTGCCGAAGGTAAGAGGAGCGGCTGATGTGACGATCGTGGGACTGATCGTATCCCTGAACAGGATGGAAGTCGGCAAAGGCGGCGAGAAGTGCGCGTTGGATGAGGTCAAAGATCTCTATGGATTCGACACGGCAGCGATCGTGACGATGGAGGAAGTGGTCGAGTGCCTGTACAATAAAGAGTATAACGGAAAAGTTGTCATCAATGATACATTAAAGGCAGCGATCGATACATACTATGAAACATATGGCGTAAAATAAGGAGGCGCATGTTATGGAAAAGGCATATATGACAATGAAAAACAGCGGTGCGGGAAACATCGCGGTCGGGATCATCATCCTGGCAGTCGGGATCACGGCAGGTGTCCTTTCCATCGTGAGCGGCGCGAGTCTGCTGAAACATAAAAAAGAAATCATGTTTTGAGCAAGAACAGACAGTATAAGGGGGCGGCAGAAGGCCGGTCCCCTTTTCAGAGTGTCAGGAGAATTATCTTGGGTATTAAAAAAGCGAGTGTTGTCAGGGCGTTTGGGAAAGTCCTGTTTCTATTATATGTCGGGTTTTTGATCTATTTTCTGTTTGTTGCAGAGTGGTATGGGAGGACAGAGATCGCGGAAGACTACCGGTATAATCTGGAGCTTTTCAAAGAGATCAGACGTTTCATCACATACAGAGAACAGCTTGGCACATTTACGGTATTTGCCAATCTGTTCGGAAATATACTTATTTTTGTCCCATACGGTTTTTTTATTTCTATGGCAAGCAGGTCGAGGGGGTTTTTTAAAACGCTCTTCTGCAGTATGGGGCTGAGCCTGTGCGTGGAGATCGTACAGCTCTTTACAAGAGTGGGGAGTTTTGACGTGGATGATATCCTGCTCAACACCATCGGAGGTGTGCTGGGCTACATTTTATTCGCGGTATGTAATCGGATAAGGAGAAAGCATCATGTTCGGAATCGGAAAAAGCGCTGAAGAGCGCCAGAGGGAAAAAGAGAGGAAAAAGCGCGGGGCGAGGAAATACGGGCAGACTAATTATAAGCATTCCCGCAAGGGGATCGTATCCTGCATCAGCGGTATCGGCGGACTGGCTATCCTGGCAGGCTGCATTGTCTACGCATTTCTGGCAAGAGGAAATGCACACGGGATCATCGGCGGTCTGGCCGTCCTTTCACTCGTGCTGTCCATCAACGGAATACGCCTTGCGATCGGCGGTTTCTATGAGCGCGAGCGCAATTACCTGACATGCAAGATCGGGCTCCCGGTCAGTTCGCTGACGGTGATCGCTTTCTTCGCGCTTTTCATCGGCGGGCTGTGACGGGGGATTTCCATGTGCAGTGACCGGTGCGGACAGCTTAAGTATATCAAAGGAGGTCTTATTTTATGGATATAAGTAAGCGGCAGAAAGAGAAGAATGAACAGTATGAAGAACGCCATGCCCTGGCGGTCGGCAGACTTCGCGGCATCGTCTCCGAGGAGACAGTGCCAAAGCAGTATCTGCCTTATTTCCAGGATGTGGCGATCTTTTTATTAGAACTGGAAAATGTGAGACGCAAAGTAGAGAGCGGCGAGTGGGAACGGTACAGCCTCGAGGAGATGAAGAGCCTCAACGAGATCCTCTACAGTGACGTCTTGGAAGAGCATTATGGCAGCAGTTATGCGAATCCGGCTTATGTAGCGGAGAAGTTCGGAGTCGAAACGGGACGCCTTCTGAGTATGCTTTATGCAGAGATGCGCTCCGGGATCCCGTACTCTTTTGAAAACAGGACGGATTATCTGACTATCCTGTATGAGCTGTTTATCGAAGTTTACAACAGCTTTGAAAGTGAGACGGTTCCGGACTCAAAAGAGATCCGGGATATCATTTACTGGTATGCAAGCGACTACTGCGACGTATTCCTTGCGGACCGGATCAAGGAACAGATCGATCCGGCGTATTCCTTTGCAGCCGATATCATAGAAAATGCGGATCTGGACAATGACCGCTATCTCTACCGGTTCGGTGAGTATATCACGGAGAATGAGCTGGGCACGGCGCATCATCTGCGCAGTCTGCCGGAGGAGACGCTTCAGAAGATGGCGGATGTGTACACGGAAGGCTACCGCATCGGATTTATCAATACAGGCAAGGATCTGTCGAAAAAGTCGGTAGTGAATATCCGTTACAGCCTCGGCTTTGAGAAAGTGATCCGCATCGCCATAGAGAATTTCCGCCGGATGGGGCTGAAGCCGGTCATCTACCGCGCGGCTTCCGGCATTATCACGAAGAGGGAGCACCACAAGATCGGATATTACGGCGCGGTGCCGAACTGGCAGTACGAGTACGATCACCGTCAGGATCAGGCGCTCTTTATGGACAAACGGTATGTCGAGCGGCGTCTGGAAGTGATGCGGACAGTCTACGAGCAGCATAAAGAACAGGCGGCGCAGTTCGCGGGGCCGGCGGTCATGGAGACATTCGGGGAGAAGCCGTTCTCACCGAAAGCGGTGCCTGAGGCTCCTTCCTATAATGATGAACAGAAGAAACTGGCGGTCAGCTATGACAGCCGTTCAGGCCAGATTACGAACGAATATATCAAAGGGGAAGAGCGCAGCTTTACCATCGTGGCGTATCCGGTGCCTGAGATCGGGGAGAACTATCCGGAGATCTTCGATGAAGTGATCCGCATCAATACGCTGGATGCCAAGCTCTACGAGAACGTGCAGCAGACGCTGATCGACGCCCTTGACCAGGGAACATACGTCCATGTGAAAGGAAAAGGCAGCAACCGCACGGACATCAGAGTGAAGCTGTATCCGCTTCGTGATCCTGAGAAAGAGACGATCTTCGAAAACTGTGTGGCGGACGTCAACATCCCGGTGGGCGAGGTGTTTACCTCACCGGTACTTGAGGGCACGTCGGGCGTGCTCCATGTGAGCCATGTATATCTGGAAGGGCTTCAGTATACGGATCTGGAGCTGACCTTCGAGGATGGGAAGATCACAGATTACCGCTGCGGGAACTTTGACGATCCCGAAGAAGGACGCAGATATTTCGAGGACAATGTATTAAAAGGACATAGGTCGCTGCCCCTCGGTGAGTTTGCCATCGGCACGAATACGACGGCTTACGTGGCGGGAAAGAAATACGGGATCGAGGACAAGATGCCGATCCTCATCGCGGAGAAGACAGGGCCGCATTTTGCAGTGGGAGACACATGTTACTCGTGGAGCGAGGATATCCGGGTGTATAATCCGAACGGCAGGGAGATCGTGGCAAAGGATAATTCCATCTCCCTGAACCGGAAAGAAGATGTGTCAAAAGCCTACTTTAACTGTCACACAGATATAACCCTGCCTTATGAAGAGTTAGAAGAAATAAGTGTAGTGACAAAAGAAGGGAAACACATTATACTAATAAAAGACGGAAGATTTGTCCTGCCGGGGACGGAAGTTTTAAACGAGCCGTTAGAGACTTTTAATAAGGAGGAGTTATAATGCCAAAAGTAGCAATCGTAATGGGCAGCGACTCAGACCTCAAGGTCATGAGCAAGGCTGCATCAATGCTTGAAAAACTGGGGATCGACTATGAGATGACGATCATTTCCGCGCACAGGATGCCGGATACATTCTTTGACTGGGCGAAAGGAGCCGAGGAAAGAGGGGTAAAAGTGATCATTGCAGGTGCAGGAATGGCAGCCCACCTTCCGGGAATGTGTGCAGCGCTCTTCCCGATGCCGGTGATCGGCGTGCCGATGTCCGGCAAGAATCTGGACGGTATGGACGCACTTTACTCTATCGTACAGATGCCGCCGGGAATCCCGGTAGCGACAGTTGCCATCGACGGCGGAATGAACGCGGCGATCCTCGCGGCGAAGATCCTTGCCACATCGGATGCGGCTGTCCTTGAGAAACTGAAAGATTATTCCGAGGAGATGAAGGCAGGCGTTCAGGCAAAGGCGGACAAACTGCACGAGATCGGATACGAAGCGTATTTAAATAACTAGTTCAGCCGTCCGACGTCAGCCGCAGGAAGCGCGAAGTGCGGTCTTGCGGCTGGCGCGGCCGAACGGAGATCAAAAAGAATTAACAGGAGAGCAGAGAATGGATTATAAGAAAGCAGGCGTTGATATCGAGGCCGGTTACAGATCGGTAGAACTGATGAAAGAGCATGTGAAGAAGACAATGCGTCCGGAAGTGCTCGGAGGACTCGGAGGATTCTCCGGTGCATTTTCCCTTGCGAAGATCAAGGAGATGGAGGAGCCGGTGCTTCTGTCCGGCACGGACGGATGCGGTACGAAAGTGAAGCTGGCTATGATCCTTGATAAACACGATACGATCGGGATCGACGCGGTGGCGATGTGCGTCAATGACATTGCGTGCGCGGGAGGAGAACCGCTTTTCTTTCTGGATTACATTGCCTGTGGAAAGAATGAGCCGGAGAAGATCGCGGATATCGTAAAGGGCGTGGCTGAAGGCTGTCTTCAGGCAGGAGCGGCTCTGATCGGCGGCGAGACAGCGGAACATCCGGGACTTATGGCGCCGGACGAGTATGACCTCGCGGGCTTTGCCGTTGGAGTCTGCGACAGGAAAGATATGATCACGGGAGAGAACTTAAAGGCAGGGGATGTGCTCATCGGCATGGCGTCAAGCGGCATCCACAGCAACGGGTATTCTCTCGTAAGACAGGTGTTCAGCATGAAGCGCGAGGCTCTGGATACATATTATGACAGCCTCGGTTCGACACTTGGCGAAGCACTCCTTGTCCCTACAAGGATCTATGTTAAGGCGCTGAAGAGCATCAAAGACGCCGGTGTGACAGTGAAGGCGTGCAGCCATATCACCGGCGGCGGTTTCTATGAGAATGTCCCGCGTATGCTCAAAGAAGGCACAAAGGCAGTGATCAGGAAAGACAGCTACCCGGTTCCGCCGATCTTCAATATGCTCTCTGTAGACGGAGATATCGCGGAGCAGATGATGTACAATACATTCAATATGGGACTCGGCATGATCGTCGCAGTGGACGAGGCGGATGTTGACCGCGCGATGGATGCGATCCGCGCAGCCGGAGACGCGCCGTACGTCGTGGGACGCATCGAGGCAGGAGACAAAGGAGTAGAATTATGCTAGAGAGGACAGGTGCAGCGGCAGACAAGCCGCTGCGCGTTGTCGTGATGGTATCCGGAGGCGGGACGAACCTTCAGGCGGTCATCGACAGCGTAAAAGACGGTACGATCACGAATACGCAGATCGTGGGAGTGATCAGCAACAATAAAAATGCATATGCACTGAAGCGGGCGGAAGAAAACGACATTCCGTCTATGTGCGTATCTCCGAAAGACTTTGAGACACGGGATATCTTCAACGAAAAGCTGCTGGAGGCAGTGGGAAGCTTCAAGCCGGATCTTGTCGTGCTGGCAGGATTCCTTGTAGTGATCCCGCCGGAGATGATCAGAAAGTACGAGAACCGGATGATCAATATCCATCCGTCCCTGATCCCGTCATTCTGCGGCAAGGGCTACTACGGCCTGAAAGTTCATGAGGCGGCGCTCGCCCGGGGCGTAAAAGTAGTCGGCGCTACCGTGCATTTCGTGGACGAGGGGACAGATACGGGCCCGATCATCCTGCAGAAAGCGGTGGAAGTACAGCAGGGCGACACTCCGGAAGTGCTTCAGCGCAGGGTGATGGAGCAGGCGGAGTGGAAGATCCTGCCAAGAGCCATCGACCTGATCGCAAACGGAAAAGTGCAGGTGGCCGATCATAAAACAACGATCCTGCAATAATAACAGTAATAACGGGATCAGCAGGATCGGCGGACGGAGCATGGGACAACGGACAATAGGATTGTAAATATCAATACAGATAAGACCGATGAGGAGGTTTTGAATATGAAGGTACTGATCGTGGGAAGCGGCGGAAGAGAACATGCCATCGCAGCGAGCGTGGCAAAGAGCCCGAAAGCGGATAAGATCTACTGCGCGCCGGGAAACGCGGGGATCGCGGAATATGCAGAGTGTGTGGATATCGGCGCGATGGAGTTCGACAGACTGGCGGCATTTGCAAAGGAAAATGAGATCGACCTGTGCATCGTAGGCATGGACGACCCGCTGGTGGGCGGTCTTGTGGATATTATGGAAGAGGCGGGCATCCGCACGTTCGGACCGAAGAAAAATGCGGCGATCCTGGAGGGCTCGAAAGCATTTTCCAAAGACCTGATGAAGAAATACAATATTCCGACAGCCGCTTATGAGAACTTTACGGATCCGGAGAAAGCGCTGGAGTATCTTGAGACGGCGAAGTTCCCGATCGTCCTGAAAGCGGACGGCCTCGCTCTCGGAAAAGGCGTGCTCATCTGTCAGGATCTGGAAGAGGCGAAAGAAGGCGTCAAGACGATCATGCTGGATAAGAAGTTCGGCACGGCGGGCAATGAGATGGTCATCGAGGAGTTCATGACCGGACGTGAAGTGTCCGTTCTCTCATTCGTGGACGGCAAGACCATCAAGACGATGACAAGCGCCCAGGACCACAAGCGCGCGGGAGACGGAGACACCGGACTGAACACAGGCGGCATGGGAACATTCTCCCCGAGCCCGTTCTATACAAAGGAAGTGGAAGAATTCTGCGAGAAATATATCTACCAGCCGACGGTTGACGCTATGGCGGCTGAGGGACGCCCGTTCAAAGGCGTGATCTTCTTCGGGCTGATGCTCACAGCGGACGGACCGAAAGTGCTTGAGTACAATGCACGATTCGGCGACCCGGAAGCGCAGGTCGTACTGCCCCGCATGAAAAACGATATCATCGACGTGGTCGAGGCATGTATCGACGGAACGCTCGATCAGATCGACCTGCAGTTCGAGGACAACGCGGCTGTCTGCGTGGTGCTCGCATCCGACGGCTATCCGGTGAAATATGAGAAAGGCTTCCCGATCAAAGGGCTTGACGAGTTCAAGAAACACGACGGCTATTACTGCTTCCATGCCGGAACGAAGTTCGAGAACGGACAGATCGTGACAAACGGCGGACGCGTGCTCGGCGTGACGGCAAAGGGAAAAGACTTGAAAGAAGCGAGAAAGAACGCTTACGCAGCTACTGAGTGGGTAGACTTCGAGAACAAGTATATGAGACACGATATCGGGAAAGCGATCGATGAGGCGTAAGAAGACAGAAAGTAATCTGTTCAGATCATAGAAAGAGATCATAGAAAGATATATCGGAGGGACTGCATATTGCGGTCCCGTTTTTAATATTCATTCCCGTGGGCAACAAGCCAAGCGGACATGCCCGCATGTCCATTTGACGACTGGCTTGAAATCAGCGAGAAATATCAGTATAATGAGGACATATCGATCGATGTTGTTATCGCGGCCGAAAAAGAAAATATATGAAAACAGGAATAGCAACAAATATCGAAAGTGATGATAACAAAAGAAAATACGACGCCCAGTGCAAGAAGGTATTGTCGGATAAACATATTCTGGCATATATACTGAAACACGTAGTCGAAGAAGTCAACGGATATACGATAAAAGAAATTATCCAATGCATTGAAGGAAATCCGGAGATCGGTTCTGTAAGCGTACTGGAGGGCGGACCGGGCAGGATCACGGAAGAGAACACGGAGGATATCACCAGTGAAGAGGGAACGCTGAGTTACGATATCCGTTTCTCCATTATCACAAAAGAGCAGGAGAAGATTAAGCTGCTGATAGATTTGGAAGCACAGAAAAATATGAATCCGGGCTATCATATCGTGACGAGAGGGATCGTCTACTGCGGACGGATGATATCATCTCAGATCAACCGGGAATTTACATTGGACAATTATGACGGATGTAAAAAAGTGTATTCGATCTGGCTGTGTTTTCAGGCGCCGGAATATATAGGGAATGCGGTTTCTTTCTATCACGTCCGGAAAGAAGATCTGATCTGCGGGATACCGGATGAAAAGAAAGCATATGATAAGTTATGCGTCGTGCAGATCTGTCTGAGGGAAAACAGTGACGACGCCAGAAATGAGATGATCCGTCTTCTCAACACGATATTTTCACAGAGCATGACAAAAGAGGAGATATTGGAGCAGTTGGAAAAGGAATATAGAATTCCGCTTGAGACAGGAGTCAGAAAGGAGATAGACTTTATGTGCAATTTGAGTGAGATGGTAGAAGAAAAGGGCCGTACGGAAGGGGAAAAGAATCTGGGAACACTTGTCCGGCTGCTCGTAAGAGACGGAAAGACGGATCTTCTGGAAAAAGTGACACTGAATAAGGATATGCGGGAGAAGCTGTACAGAGAGTATCATATTACAGAATAGGACTTTATAGAAAGGCGATATTTTTATGAAACGGATCTTATACATTATCCTGGGCGCGGCAGCCGTCATTCTGGTGCTCGGCTTTCTGGTCTGGCTTTTCAGGAACAGTGCCGCTAATACGAAAGACGCAAAGCCGGTAATCTATCTGTACCCGGAACAGGAGCAGGAAATATCTGTCCGGCTTGACTACGACGGGGAACTGACCTGCACTTACCCTGAGTACGGTAATGGATGGAATGTGACTGCTGCGCCGGACGGTACGATCACAGACGAGAATGGGCAGGAGTACAATTATCTCTACTGGGAGGGCAACTCTGAACAGGAGTATGATTTTTCAGAAGGCTTCTGTGTGGCGGGAGAGGATACCGCCAAGTTCCTCGAGGACGCCCTTGACAGGCTCGGTCTTACCCGCAGGGAGGCAAATGAATTTATCGTATACTGGCTTCCGAGGATGGAGTCAAACGAGTACAATCTTATCTCTTTCCAGAGCGAAGCGTACACAGACCACGCACGACTTTCCATACAGCCGGAACCGGACACCGTGATCCGCGTCTTTATGGCGTATAAGCCGCTTGATCACTATCAGGAAATCCCGGAGCAGGATCTTTCCGCACCGGAGCGCAGCGGCTTCACAGTCGTAGAGTGGGGCGGCAGCGAACTCCCTTTGCCAGACTTTCAAATCAAATCTTAAGAAATTCTTTGGAATCTTATATCAGCTCCCTTTAGATTTACAGCTTATCCTGTAAACATGAAAGGGGGCTGAACTTTTATGGACATTTCTGAACTTACCCGTTATTTCATCCAATATGGTGCATTTTTTATATATCTGATCGTACTCCTAGAATATATGAATCTACCGGGTTTCCCCGCCGGCGTGATCATGCCGCTGGCAGGGATCTGGGCGGCGCAGGGGGAGATCAGTTTCCCGCTCGTCATGGTGCTCACGGTTGCGGCAGGACTTACAGGTAGCTGGCTGCTCTACCTGCTGGGAAGATACGGCGGGAACAAGGTGCTCGGATTTTATTTTAAGAAATTCCCGAAACATCAGCCGGTCATTGAGGAGAAGATGGATTATCTGAGGGAGAAAGGCTGCATCGGCGTATTTGTCAGCAAGCTGCTCCCCATGGTGCGCACTCTCATCTCGATCCCGGCGGGCATGGTGAAGATGGATTTTGTCAAATATACCGTGAGTTCCGTGTGCGGGATATTCCTGTGGAATCTGGCGTTTGTCGGGGCGGGATATTTCTTCGGAGACGCGGCGATCAATTTCTTTACATAAGAGAGGGGGAGCAGGACATGAAGATAGCGATGCTTACAAATAATTACAGACCTTTTGTGGGAGGCGTGCCGATCTCGGTAGAGCGGCAGACGCAGGAGCTGATCAGGCTGGGACATCAGGTGACGGTATTCGCGCCGATGTATGAAAGTGACGACAAAGAAGAGGAAGAAGACAAGAAGGCGCCCGAGCGGGTCATCCGGTATCATTCCCAGAAGAAAAAGATGGACAACGGCATGGTGTATCCGGGAATCTATCCGGTGGAGATACTGGAAGCATTTGAGAGAGAACACTTTGACCGCATCCATGTACACCACCCGATGTTCGTGGGGCCGTGGGCGCTGTGGCTGGGGAAGAAATACGATATACCGGTCATTTACACATACCATACGAGATATGAGGATTACCTGCATTATATCCCCTGCTTCCGGGTCAATGAAAAGAACACGGTTTTGAAGAAGAAAGCCGTGGAGTGGATACAGAAGAAGGTCATTCCGTCTTATATGGGATGGTTCTGTAATAAGTGTGACCTTGTGCTCGCGCCGTCCGCGGGGATGAGGCAGACGATCAGGGAATACGGAGTACATACTCCGACCGCAGTATTTCCCACCGGTCTGGACGGATCATTTTTCCGGAAGAATGCCAGACGGTCACAGGAGATACGGCAGCAGTATGCCAGGGGAAAACGGCATCTGCTTGTCACGGTATCGAGGCTGGAAAAAGAGAAAAACTACGGCTTCCTGCTGCGCGGGATCGCGGAATTAAAGCGGGAGACCGGAGATGATTTCCATGTACTGATCATAGGAGACGGAAGCCAGAGATCAGAGCTTAAGGTCAGGGCGGCTATCCTGGGAATACAGGATGTGGTGACGTTCGTCGGAAATGTGCCGAACGATCAGGTGAAAGACTATCTGGCAGCGGCGGATCTCTTCCTGTTCGCGTCGAAGTCGGAGACACAGGGCATCGTTCTGGCGGAGGCAATGGCGGCAGGAATACCGGTCACGGCAGTACATGCGACAGGATCCGACGACATTATCGAGGACGGCGTGAACGGATTCCTTACGGAAGAGCGTGAAGAAGCGTGGGCGGCGAAAGTGATCGAAGCGCTTGAGGATGAGACGAACAGCAGAATGAAGAAAGCCGCACGTATCTCGGCGGAAAATTACCGGTCCTCGAGACTTGCCATCTATGAGGAGATGCTCTACAATCAATGTGGGTTCAGGAAAGGAGAAGGACTTTATGAGGCTGAAGAAGATCGGAGAGAACGCTCTGCAGTGGCTCTTCACTAATTATCTGGGGTGGATCGAGCGGACTGTCACGATCCGGTGGGAGGAAGAGAACCGGTACGGGGACAGCCAGATATTCGGATTCTGGCATGAGGACAGCTTCTTTATGAACCTGGTCCTTGAGAAACTGGCTCACAAGACTGCGCCGGTAGATGTGATCGTGACCGCGGACACCCGGGGCAATTATATAGAAAATATGGTGAGAAGATGCGGCGGAAATGCGCTGCGCGTGCCGGACGGATTCAAAGCATTTGCGGCGCTGAAAAAGATCGTGCAGGATTCTTACGAGAAGACACATTCCATCGCCGTGGCGCTGGACGGACCGCTCGGGCCGAGACACGAGCCGAAGAAGCTGGCATTCTATCTGTCGGAACACGCGGAAGAAGATTTCGTAGGCATCAGCCTTTCCTATTCTTCCTGCCTGCGGATTCGGAGCCGCTGGGATAAATACGTGATCCCGCTGCCGTATACGACTGTCACGGTGGCGGTCAAAAACTACGGCGTGGTAAAGAAAAACCAGATACCAAAGCTGCCCGTGTCAGCGCCGGAGCCTGTGCCGGAACCGGTATCCGGCGTTGAACTGTTGCCAAAAAGATAAGAGAGAAGAGGAGACATCATGGAGACAAACAACATACTGATCGTAGAGGATGACAAGGAGATCCGGGAGGGTGTCCAGATCTACCTGCAGAGTCAGGGGTATAAAGTATTTCAGGCGGCGGACGGCATCGAAGGGCTGGAGATCATAGAGAAGGAAGACATCCACCTGGCTATCGTGGACATCATGATGCCGCGGATGGACGGCATCCGCATGACGATGAAGTTAAGGGAGAAGCATGATTTCCCGGTGATCATGCTGTCGGCAAAGTCCGAGGAAGTGGATAAAATCACCGGCTTGAATATCGGCGCGGACGACTACGTGACAAAGCCGTTTACGCCCATGGAACTGATGGCGCGGGTGAATTCGCAGCTTCGACGTTACCGGAAGTTCCTGGAGAAGCTTGCCCCGCAGGAAAACGTGCATGTGATCGGAGGTCTGGAGATCAACGAGGATGCAGTGGAAGTGACGATGGACGGCAGGCCGGTGAAGCTTACGCCCATTGAATATAAGATTCTGCTCCTGCTGGCGAAGAATCCGGGCAGAGTATTCTCATCCGAGGAGATCTATGAGCGCGTATGGCAGGAAAAAGCCATCAATACCGATACGATCATGGTACACGTGAGAAACATAAGAGAGAAGATCGAGATCGATCCGAAGAATCCGAAATATTTAAAGGTGGTGTGGGGTGTTGGATACAAAATTGAAAAACAGCCGTAAGAGAGGGATTATTGCAGCCGTCATATTACTTGGCATCTGTTCCATGATCATGATGTCGCAGTATGACGGGATCGGCCGGGCGATCAAATCTGTGCCGACGACATACGAGGCTTCCTTTGTCGATACGCTTGGGGAAAGCAGCTTCGGACAGGATCTCGCGGAGGGAAATTATCTTGTATATAATCAGTACTCCCGTGATACGGATCCCGCAGAAGTGTTGAAAGAATTCGGCCAGAGAAACTTTGAACTGACCGGGAAATATCTG
Source organism: Candidatus Mediterraneibacter faecavium (assembly GCA_019119995.1). Classification (GTDB taxonomy): domain Bacteria; phylum Bacillota; class Clostridia; order Lachnospirales; family Lachnospiraceae; genus Mediterraneibacter; species Mediterraneibacter faecavium. Next base: position 59,740 of record DWVY01000025.1, read on the forward strand.
GATATCGGCCTGTTCGATGCGGAGGGAAATCCGCTTTCCGTGGAGAACGATGACTCTGAAAGTAAGAAAGCTGCGCCGCTGGAGACCGGAGATAATGCAGAGACCGAAGAAGGAAATACACAGGAAGCAGGAAAAACGGGAGATACGGAAGAAACGGGAGATACAGCGGATACAGGAAACACAACAGATACAGAAAGCACAGCGGACAGGCGGCTGGCAGAAGCGGACGAGTCGGAAGCAGGGTATGCATTCCGGGCGAAATATACATTCTCTGCGGGCGGTGAACTGGCGGGGATCCAGGTGGACGGGACTGAGCTTGAGCCGGAAGACGAGTATACGCTGGAGACAAGATTCCTCGCGTATGCGCAGCAGACAGAAGATGAGCAGTATATATCCAGCATTACTTCCCCCCAGGACGTGACGATCATCTATGGCATGAGCGAGGAAAATAAGGATGCGTTTATGGAGAAAAATGCGTGGATTGAAGAGAATTATCCCCCGGAAGTAGAGTACACTGCCAATTATCGGGATACACTGGAAACACTGTGGGTCATTGTGATCCTGGCGGCGCTTCTGCTCCCATTTAGGAAGAAGCTGGATATCAGTGATATGAAACTGTTTGATGTGCCCTTTGAAGTAGTGCTTCTGGTATGGCTTCTCGCGATGACTGCCAGTCTGGACGGGCCGGCGCCGTATATCGTGGATCACACGGTCAGGGATACGCTCCTGCCGGGCATGCAGATGGGCAACGGGATCTGGCTGATCGCCATGGCATTCAACTTTGCTATGTGGTTCGTACTGATCGGAGTCTTCTTCTGGGCGGCGACTTCCTTAAGAGCCATATTCCGCATGAAAGGCGCATACTGGCGCGATCGCACGCTGACCATGAAGCTGATCCGGCATTACCGTGGCAGAGGCACCGAGAGCGATGAAGAGATGGTGAGAAAGGCAGGGGGCGTCATCAAGCGGGTGAAAGGATTCTTCGCAAAACAGTACGATGCACTCCAGCATCTGGATTTCCGCGAGAAGACGAACCGGACGATCCTTAAGATCGTGATCATCAACTATATCATACTGGCGGTCGTGTGCTTCCTGTGGTATTACGGAACACTTGCGCTTATCATTTACTCCGTGCTTCTGTTCCTCTTCCTGAGAAAATATGTGAAAGACCTTCAGGAGAAATATAAGCTGCTCCTCAGATCGACGAACCAGCTCGCCGACGGGCATCTGGACGTTCCCATCGAGGGGGATATCGGGCTGTTCAATCCGATCCAGGATGAACTGAAGAAGATCCAGAAAGGGTTCAAGAAAGCCGTGGACGAGGAAGTGAAGAATGAGAGGATGAAGACAGAGCTTGTGACGAATGTATCCCATGACCTGCGCACGCCGCTTACCGCGATCATCACTTATACGGATCTTCTGAAAAACGAGAAAGACGAGGAGAAACGGAAAGAATATATCGAAGTGTTGGAGAAAAAGTCACTGCGGCTTAAAGTGCTGATCGAAGACCTCTTTGAGATCAGCAAGGCGGCGAGCAAGAGCGTTGTCATGCACTATATGAAAGTAGATATCGTGGATCTCATCAAACAGGTGGGGCTTGAAAACGACAGCAAGATCAAAGAGGCAAATCTTGACTTCCGCTGGAAACTGCCGGAGCACAAGCTCGTCATGTGGCTGGACAGCCAGAAGACGTACCGGATCTTCGAGAACCTGATCGTAAATATCACGAAATACGCGATGCCGCATACGAGAGTGTATATCGAGATGACAGAGCAGGAAAAAGACGTACACATTTCCATGAAAAATATTTCTGCGGTGGAGCTTAACTTTGACACGGAAGAGATCACGGACCGCTTTGTCCGCGGGGACGCTTCAAGGAATACGGAAGGGTCAGGTCTGGGGCTTGCCATTGCCAAGAGCTTTATCGAACTGCAGCACGGCACACTGAAGATCTCTACCGAGGCGGATCTCTTCAAGGCGGATATCACACTGCCGAAGCTTGAGATCCCGCCGGAAGAAGAGCAGAGACTACAGGCGGAGAAAGAGAAGAGACGGCAGGAACAGGAAGAGCACAGGCAGCGGCAGGAAGAACACAGACGACAGGAGCAGGAAGAGCACAGGCAGCAGACGGAAAAATAGAGAGATAAAAATCCGGCAGGGGAGTTACTCTGCCGGATTTTTATGGTATGATAGGAGCAGTTACACAGAACGGGCTGATGATGAATAACATGCCCGCCCTGCGCCGGAGTGACCGGCCAGGGGGAAAGGAGAATCGTATGAAATATGAAATTCAGGGAAATGAGCTTCCGGTAGTAGTATGCTATCTGGAGAACGGGGAATCAATGATCACGGAGCGCGGATCTATGAGCTGGATGTCTCCGAACATGAAGATGGAGACAACGTCAAACGGCGGGATCGGAAAAGCGCTCGGCAGGATGTTTGCCGGGGAGGCGCTTTTCCAGAACCGCTACACGGCGCAGGGCGGCAACGGGATGATCGCGTTCGCATCCAGCTTCCCCGGACAGATCCGTCCGTGGCAGATCGGACCGGGCAATGAGGTGATCGTCCAGAAATCCGGTTTCCTCGCGGCGGAAGAGGGCGTAGAGCTGTCTGTATTCTTCCAGAAGAAACTGGGAGCAGGATTCTTCGGCGGCGAGGGATTCATTATGCAGAGACTGTCCGGACAGGGTATGGCATTCCTTGAGTTTGACGGCCATGTGGTGGAGTACAATCTGCAGCCGGGGCAGCAGATCGTGATCGACACCGGATATCTGGCGGCGATGGATGCGACCTGCCAGATGGATATTAAGAGTGTGCCCGGACTCAAGAACATGGTATTCGGCGGAGAGGGCATCTTCAATACCATTATCACAGGACCTGGACGCGTGTGGCTCCAGACAATGCCGCTGTCAGGCGTTGCGGCTCAGATACTCAAATTCATGCCGCCGAGCAAATAAAAAGGCGATTTTTTCAGAGAGGTGCGGAAAATGGCAAGGACAGTGGCGATCGGGCATCAGGATTATGAGACCGTCCAAAACGCGCTGGATCAGATCAGAGAGAAGGATTACGCCAGGGAGATGATCGAGAATGGCGTGCCGGAAGAACGGATCCGGGCATATGGTTTTGCATTCCGGGGGAAGGAAGTGCTGATCGAGGAGTCTGAAACCGGGGCGGGAAATGCTGAAAATAAATGAAACAGTACACCGGGAGGGTGAGTATGACGGAGAGAAGATACAGTGCGCAGCGCGTGATCGATGAAGTGGAGAAAGCGGTTGTGGGCAAGAGAGACGTCCTGACGAAGATCATGACGGCGATCCTTGCCGGCGGCCATATCTTGATAGAAGACATACCGGGAACGGGCAAGACGACGATGGCTCTTGCATTTTCCAAAGCGATGGGGCTTAAGACGCGGAGAGTACAGTTTACGCCGGATGTGCTGCCGTCGGATCTGACCGGATTTACGGTGTATCAGAAGGAAACCGGGCAGTTCGTATACCAGCCGGGAGCAGTTATGTGCAATCTGCTGCTGGCTGACGAGATCAACAGGACGTCCCCGAAGACCCAGTCGGCGCTCCTGGAAGTAATGGAGGAACGGCAGGTGACGGTGGACGGTGTGACGCGCAGGACGGGGGAGCCGTTTATCGTGATCGCCACGGAGAATCCGACAGGCTCGGCAGGAACGCAGCTTCTGCCGGAGTCGCAGCTGGACCGCTTCATGATCTGCGTCAGTATGGGATATCCCACGGTGGAGGAAGAGATGGAGATCATGCGCAGGAGTCAGGAGACGGACCGGACGGCTGGGATCACACCGGTCCTGGATGCGCCGGGGCTTTCGGATATGATCCGCGAGGCAAGGAACATCTATATGCATGAGAGGATCTGCCGGTATATTGCGGAACTGGCAAAGGCTACAAGGGAGAACGAGTGGACGGAGCTGGGATTAAGCCCCCGCGGGACAGTGGCGCTGACAGCCATGGCAAAAGCCTGCGCATACTTAAAGGACCGCGCCTATGTGATCCCGTCCGATGTGGAAGAGGTTTTCCCCTGCGTGGCGGCGCACAGGATCATCCTGAATATGAAAGCGAAGGTGGCCCATGTGAAGGTGTCAGAGACGATCCGGCAGATACTGGAGAACACGGAGAAACCGGCGCTGAAAGCAAGGCGGTAGAGAGATGGTCAGAAGAACGGCAGGGTATCTGGCGGTGCTCCTTGTCACCGTATATCTGTTTTTTATGTATGACGCGTCGGCGCTCTCCGGCATACTCGTGTTTCTGGTCATTTATCCGGCAGTATCCGGCGTTTATCTTGCGGTGGCCGGCAGAAATGCAGTGCCGGATCTGGAGCGGGTGCCTCCGCTGGGAGATAAAGGAAAGAAGATCAAAGCCGGGATATCCGTGAGAAACCGATCGCCCCATATGAGCATCCGGTATGAATTCCAGGCGTCGGCAGGAAACAGCGGCGCAAAGAAGCGGGTGAAAAAGAAATTCCGGGGTGTGCTCCTTCCAAAAGGAGAGGAGACAGTCTGGCTTACATTTGACACAATATACTGCGGGACGGTGGAGATCAGTGTTGACTATGTGAAAGTATATGATTTCCTCGGCATATTTTACCGGAAAGTCAGATGGCGGAGAAAAGCGCAGGTCAAGGTCATGCCGGTATTTGAGCTCATGCCGCTTGAGATCACCCGCAGGACGAGAGAATTTCAAGCGGACGCGCAGGAGTTTTCACAGGAGAGGCGGGGAGACGACCCGTCGGAGATCTATCAGGTCAGAGAATACCAGGAGAAGGATTCCCTGAAAGATATCCACTGGAAACTGAGTGCGCGGGAAGAAAAGCTCATGATCAAGGAGCGCAGTTTCCCGCTGGGATGCGTGGTGCTCATTTATATCGATTACAGGCGGGGGATGCAGTCGGCCGAAGGATTTTCAAAGATGCTGGAGACGGCGGCTTCTCTATCGATCACGCTTGTCTCGGAGAAATGTATCCATATGGCGGCGTGGTACGAAGAGAAAAACGAGCGCATCGTCAGATGGAGGATAACGGACGAGGAGAGCGCCTGTGACATGATCTGGAACCTTATGGAAATACAGCCGTATGCAGATGTTCAGAAAAAACAGGTTTGCTATGACGATACGTTCCGCGGGCAGGAGTTTGCGTCTGTTGTGACGATCGACGGAAATGGAAAAATAGAGAAAGACGGGGAGGCAGTTGATTACCTGAAACTGTGAAAATGTTACAGTTCACACCGTACTCATAAGCAGTCTTAGCACGCAGTGCGGGACTGGAGCGCATCAGCGCGACGAGTGCGCATGCTGGCGGCGGTTAGGCGTGAACTGTAGCAGATCAGCGGGACAACGGGGAGAGATGATGATGGGAAGAAGACGGGCAGGAATAAAAGTGTACCGGGCGGAAACGGATGTGAGAAAGAGAGACAGAGGGAGTCTGTCTCTTTTTGTCCTGCAGTCGGCGGCCCTGAGTATACTTATGGCGCTGTGGTGGAATGCGTTTCTGTCGGTATTCCGGCTGCCTCTTGACAGGGTATGGCTGTATGGTGTCACAGCAGCTGCGGTGGTCTTGCTCGGTGTAGTGAACCGCCGATTTGGGGCAGCGGGGATGATCGCAGGCATTGCGGCAGCCGGAATACTTCTGTGGTACAGCAGAGATACGCTGATGCGGCTGTGTGAATGGATCGTACAGAATCAGGAAGTACTGTTTTCAGAACAGGCGGCCGGTCAGCGGGCGTACAGCTATGTGGCGGTGCTGGTCAGTGTTCCGGTGTTGGAGATCCTGCTGCTGATCCAGAGGACAGGCAGAGGAAGAGCACTGGCAGGGCTGATCATCTGTGCGCCGTTTCTTGCGGCAGCCTACGCGGGATGGTTCCAGACAGTGCTGCCGTCCTGGCTTCTGATCCTGGGGGCTGTGCTGTACTTTGCCTCGTCGGCGGCAGGAGCCGGAAGAACAGGGAGCGGCTTATTTCTCTGGAGAAATGCAATCCTTGCTGTGGCGGCGTGTACGGTGCTGGCCGTGCTGTCCTACAGGGCAGGGACGCTCCTTGATACAGGAAGAGAGGCGGAGGGCAGCTTATATTATCAGGCAAGGGGAATGCTTACCGCCGGGATCGTGGACCGGATACAGGACCTGACGGTGAAGATGACAGGAGAAGAACCGGCTCCGGATGATCATCAGGCGGATACTGCCGTGCCGGAAGAACTGAGCGGCGGGATGCAGGATGATGCGGATGATATGCAGCAGGAACAGATCCCGGATGCGGCTGACCCGGACGGGTTACTGCCATTGGATGGAGAGTGGCAGGATGGAGATGACGACGGGGGCAGCTTTGAGGGCCCGTCCCTGCAATCCCGGCAAACAACGGATCTGGGAAGGATTGCAAGATTTACGCCGGCATCGGACGGAGTGTCTGTCCTTGTGTTGGAGGAAAAGCCGGAAAGTACAGTCTATTTTGCCGAAAATGTTGGCATCGTCTATTCTGATGATGCGTGGGAGATGACCGGCGTGTGGTCTTCCTCGTATGATCCGGAGGCGGCGCGGCATAAGTGCATTTCTTATCCTGAGGAGCTTACGGATACATTGTCGGTCCTGTGCAGCGGCATGACCGGCGGGACTCTGGACGAAGTGAGCCGCGGGATCAGCAGGGAGCTTCAGCAGCGCGCCGTCTATGATACAGAGCCCGGCGCGCCGCCGGCAGGGGAAGAATTCCTGCACTACTTTCTCTTTGAGAATCATAAGGGATTCTGCGTTCATTTCGCCACTGCGGCGACTCTCATGTACCGGTACTGCGGATACACGGCGCGCTATGCGGAAGGGTATGCCATCCCCGCCTCAGCATTCCGGGAGAAAGAGGACGGACAGTATGAGGCGCAGATCACAGGGAATATGGGGCATGCATGGTGTCAGGTTTACGACGAACAGACCGGAGAGTGGACGGATATGGAGCACACGCCGTCCGCGCCGGAAGACATGACCGGCCGGCCCCCGGCGGCAAGCGCAGACTACCGGAAGTCTGTCGGGGAAAGAGTTGTCACCGAAGTGCTTCCTGTTCTGGGCGTGGTCTGTCTGACGGCAGGAGTGTGCGCGGGCATTTTCTTCGCACAGGCGGCAGTGCGGTCGGCGAGGAGAGAACAGCGTTTCCGAAGGAAGAAAGACGGGGCGGGAATCCGGGCAATGTATGAGGCAGTCATAAAGACAGCGAAATCCCAGGGGGAGAAGATCAGTGACCCGTTGGACGGACGGATGGCAGAGCGTCTGTATGAACTGTATCCCGAACTCGGGGAAGAAGAGTGGAGATGGATGTATTCCCGCGTGATGCAAAGCCTGTTTTATCATCTGGATGATGAAACGCGTGACTGGGAGATGGCGCGGAGACTTTACGCACGATTCAGAAAAGCAGCGCTTGGGCAGATGAGCAGGGGGAAGAGGTGGCGTTACAGATATGTGCGGTGTCTGTAAGGTGGACGCCGGTTCCAGACAGGAATGGAAGCTGTTGTATAACTTTATCCCCCCAATTCCCCCGTTGAGTTTATAAAAACGACAGAATACGTTCTTTACGGGGGAAAATACACCTGAATAATGTATAATGAATCTACGGATTAATATCAATTTTAAGAGGGTGTGAAAAATGCAGGATACCAGGGAAACATCAGCCAGAAAACATGATATATTGAACGGAGCCGTCATGGCCGTCATCCTGACTGTGGGAATGGTCGACATCATACGATATATCATACTGGGAGCGGCGGTGCCGTTGATCACTGTATGCGTGGTTGAGATTATTTTTGCCGCTCTTTCGTATACGGCGTGGAAAACGGGGCTTTCCCCTGTGTTTTTACCGGTTGCGGCTGCGGGGGCAGTATTATTTTTTACAACGACTCATTTTGAGACGACCATGTTCAACTCGGGATTTGCAGTGCAGGCGGCAGCGGCGTCTGTGGGGACAATATTCGGGACTGCCGGGCAGATCAGGAGAAAATACGCTCTCAGGAAACCATCTGCCGCAGCTATTCTGGCAGGTGCTATGACGGCAGTGCTGGCGCTGGGCGCATGGTATGGAAATACTGCGGCTGCCAGAGGGATAGAGAACACGGCGCGCAGATCCGTCTGGGCAGTGCCGGAACAGTATGATTCCCGGGAATGCGAACAGGCAGGGACTGTAGAAGAGTTGACATATCAGACAAAAGCCTATGCTACTGACGGCAGGGATGTAGAGAAAAAAGCACTGGTATACCTGCCGTTCGGATATGATGAAACTCAATCTTATAATATCCTGTATCTGATGCATGGAACCGGTGATGATGAAGAATACTGGCTTAAGACACACCCGCAGAATAAGATCATGATCGACCAGATGATCGCCAGAGGGGATATCGATCCGCTGATCATTGTAACGCCTACATTTTACGTGGAAGACGACTGTATGGATGATCTCGATCAGCTCACTTATTCTTTCCGTGAAGAACTGCGAAATGATCTGATGCCGCTGGCGGAAAGCAGGTATTCTACATATGCAAAAAGCTGTGACGATCAGGGCTTTACAGAGAGCAGGGATCATCGGGCTTTTGCAGGACTGTCCCGCGGTGCGGTGACCATGTATCATTCCGCGCTGTGCGGAAGTCTGGACTATTTCTCATGGTTCGGAGCTTTCAGCGGCAGCAGACTATTTTCAGGAAACGATACAGTCGGAGGAGTTTTCCGATTATCCGATCCATTACCTCTATGTGTCCAGTGGAAACTTTGATTTTGCGCTGCCCGGTCAGATCCAGGATTACAAGGCGCTGACGGAGATTGAGCCAAGACTTATCGAAGGAGTGAACACATCCTTTGATATCTATCCGATGCGGTATCACTCGATCGGATCTTGGCACCTTGCGCTGTATAACTGCCTGCAGAAGTTTTTCATCCGATAACGGAAAAGGGGACGTAGTAAAACCGGGTTTTACTACGTCCCCTTTTCCGTATTCGGGTAGATCAGAACCGGAAATCTCTTCTATTATCCTGTTCGATCAGTCTTAAATTCTCCAGTACGACAGCCCGTGCTTTCTCATTCGGCACGTTGAGCACTTCTTTTTCGATCAGTTTGTCGCCGATCGCTTTTGTCTCCGGTGACGCGTAATCCATCAGGTACTCTTTGAGCGTCATCAGTGCGTTGGGATGGCAGCAGTTCTGGATCTGTCCGCTCTTGCACAGTGACATGAAGCGGTCGCCGGTGCGTCCTTCGCGGTAGCATGCGGTGCAGAAGCTGGGGATGTAGTCCATCTCCATGAGCCAGCGCACGACTTCATCCAGCGTGCGGTTGTCGCTGACGTCGAACTGCTCGGACTTTTCATCTTCCGGCTCCGGCTCGCAGTAGCCGCCCACGCTTGTCCTGGAACCGCCGCTGATCTGGGAGATGCCGAGATGCAGGACGCGCTCTCTTGTCTTCTGGTTCTCCCTGGTGGAGATGATCATGCCGGTATACGGAACAGCGATGCGGATGCAGGCGACGATCTTTGCAAATGTATCGTCATCGATCCCGTTGTCGAAGTCGTCGGGATTGATGTCATCCGCGTGTTTGAGCCTCGGCACGCTGATCGTGTGCGGGCCTACGCCGAATGCCGCTTCCAGATGCTCTGCGTGCATCAGAAGCCCGGCGAATTCATAGCGGTATTTGTCCAGTCCGAAGAGTACGCCTAAGCCTACGTCGTCGATGCCGCCTTCCATGGCGCGGTCCATAGCCTCGGTGTGATAGTTGTAGTCGTGCTTCGGGCCTGTCGGATGGAGCTCCAGATAGCTCTCTTTGTGGTAGGTCTCCTGGAAGAGGATGTAGGTTCCGATCCCTGCTTCCTTGAGAAGACGGTAGTTGTCCACGGTGGTCGCCGCTATGTTGATATTGACACGGCGGATGGCGCCGTTTTTGTGCTTGATGCTGTAGATGGTCTCGATGGATTTCAGATAGTAGTCCATCGTGTTTCTTACCGGATCTTCTCCCGCTTCCAGTGCGAGGCGCTTATGTCCCATGTCCTGAAGTGCGATGACTTCCCTGCGGATATCTTCCTGAGAGAGCTGCTTCCTCGGGATGTGTTTGTTTTTAGCATGGTACGGACAGTAGGTACATCCGTTGATGCAGTAGTTGGACAGGTAGAGCGGCGCGAACATCACGATGCGGTTGCCGTAGAAATCTTTCTTGATCTGTTCCGCCAGCTTGTAGATCTCCTGATTCTTATCCTCGAGCGGACAGGCGAGAAGGACGGATGCCTCCCGGTGGGAGAGTCCTTTTCTCTTCTTCGCTTTCTCGATGATCGAGTCGATCAGTTCGACATTTTCCTTGTTCTCGTCTGCATAGGCAAGTGTCTCGAGGATTTCCTCGTGGTTGATAAAATCGTCTGCGCATTTAGAATTTACATCATACATTGTATCGTCCTCCTTTTGTAGAAAATATAGGTTTATATATTTAACGAATCGCCGCGGCTGACCTCGATGTGGTAACCGATGTTCTCCATTCGCTTTTTCAGGCTGTTCAGGCTCTCGGCGGCCTCATCTCCGGTGCAGATCTTATTGTCGTAGAGCAGATATTTCTCCCGCACCTGTAAGGGGGAGAGATTCGGCATGACCACATTCGCCCCGGCGAGGATGCCCTTCTCCCTGCCGTCTTCCGCGATCGTTCCGAGTGCTGTCGTAGCCGGGAGCAGTACACGGGGCAGCAGAAGCCGTATGAGCCCCAGCATATAGACCGTCAGTTCGACTGTGCCCCCGGGCATGTCTGCGAAGGGAGTATCGTGGTGCGGGACAAAGGGGCCGATCCCGACCATCTGGGGATCAAGATGTGCGAGAAAAAGCATGTCGTCTGCAAGGTTCTCCACTGTCTGGTACGGCGATCCGACCATAAAGCCGGTTCCCACCTGATAGCCGATCTTCTTCAGATCCCACAGGCACTGCTTCCGGTGAGAGGCGGAGAGTGCAGGCGGATGGAGCCTGCCGTAATGTCTCTCGTCATATGTCTCATGGCGGAGCAGATACCGGTCTGCCCCGGCGTCATAGAGCTTTTTGTAGCTGTCATAAGAACGCTCGCCCACGGACAGGGTGATGGCACAGCCGGGGAACTGCGCACGGATCCCGGAGACGATATCGCAGAGCCGCTCATCGGTAAACCATCCGTCCTCTCCGCCCTGAAGGACAAAGGTGCGGAAACCCAGATCATAGCCCTGTTCACAGCAGGAGAGGATATCTTCTTCAGATAGCCGGTAACGCTGAGCATTTGGATTGCTCTTCCGGATACCGCAGTAGTAGCAGTCGTTCTTGCAGTAATTGGTAAATTCGATCAGCCCGCGGATATAGATGCCGTGTCCGTAATGATGGATCCGGACTGCCCGCGCCAGCTCAAAGAGATGTTCGGCGGCGGCAGGTGTGCGCTCCCGTATGACTGTGATCCACTCGCTGCGCTTAAGCTGCTGTGTCAGACAGAGCTTGTCGATCAGCGCGGTTACTTTCTGTTCTCTGTCATTCGGCGTCATATGTTCTTCCCGTAGATCGTCTTCGTGCTCACGCCGGGCAGCATCCCCAGTTTGCCGGAGAGAGCGCTGATGATATTATTGGGGGCGTCCACCGCCACACTGATGACGTGGATGCCCTTTTCCCTGTAAGGGATCCCCATCCTGCCGATCACATAGTCCCCGTATTCGCTCAGCAGATGGTTCAGTTCATCGACAGATTCCCTCGATTCGAGGATGATGCCGATGAGAGCGATTCTTGTTTCCATAGATACCTCCTTTGTCTGGCTGCACGGATGCAGCCTTTCAGACTGCCGTTCTGTTCAGCATGCTGAAAGCTGCCGGCTCTTTTGTGCGATACGTCCGGAAGGCGACCGCCGTGCTTGCACGAGCGGGCATCCTCATCACATTTCCATGCATGAAAAAAGACGCCAAAAGGCGCCTGCATATACAAAGACAGGGATTCCCTTGTATAGAAAATGGAATCCTTGACATATCCGGTATCGTGCGCCTTATTGCTCAGGCCGTGCGAGTGGCCTTTGCAGTCAGAACGTATGTCTTTCATATCTTTACCGAGTATAACATGTCAGAGAAAAATGTACAAGGATCAATATACGGCAGCAGCTCTGATGAGCAAAATATATTATGCTGTTTTTTAAGGGGTTTTTTATTTCCCCTTATAGTCACTATTTCCGTGTCGGACTAATAAGGACAAATTTCCCCTCTATCTATACTTTTCGCACCTTTTATTTCCCCTTATCTCCCCTCATCACTTCCTTTCTTTCATCTCTATGCAAATCTTACTTGTATCTTTTTTTCTAATTCCCTCAGGCTTTCTTTCAGCCCTCTGTTTTTCCATGCCGTCAGCAGGAGCCGGTGCTTTTGCTCCCTGCTTTGCTTTACTTTCTTCCACAGCATCTCCCATGCTTCTATAATCTGCGCGATCATGTGTCCGATCTGTATCAGATAATAATGGTTCTTCATCCCCTGGTAATCATGGCTGAACCGATGTTCCAGGTGATACCCCTGGTTTTTCTGTGTATTGAATCCTT
>DWVY01000026.1 GCA_019119995.1 Candidatus Mediterraneibacter faecavium
TTGACTACGTTTATCATCTCGACCGGTTTATGTAAACTTCGTGATTGTCGGGTGAGATACTTCTGATTGGATGAGTGCAGAAAATCAGTCGGATACAGCCCTTTTGATGCACCTTTCGGGACGGGCGGGGAGGGAATGCGGACGGTGACTGTGGAAGAATGTTAGAGTAAGTTAAAGCCTGTGATACAGCGTTGATCGCTCATATGCAGTTGTCTGAGTGAAACGAGTTCTGCATCTGAGCGATCTGTATTTAGCCGTATCACAGGCTTGTTACTTAGTCTTACGTTCTGTAACCGGAGCCGGAAGCATTCTTTCCCCGCCCGTCCCGAATACGTGAGTCAATATAATGCATCCGATTGATTTTCGGATGTTTCATGTTTTATCGCGAAGTATCTCATCGACAAACTCGAATTCCTCACTCTTTGCGCCGCAGGATATCGTATTCTTCGGGCGCTTCTTCCAGCTCCACCCACAGCACCTGCTTTGAGTGCGGCGCGCTCTCCTGTTCTTCGCCGTCTTCGTTCAGGATCTTCTTTACTTCCACTTCTACATTTCGTCCGTCCGGTTTCATGATCTCGATGGTCTCGCCCACAGAAAACTTGTTTCTCTGCTCGATCCTGCACAAGCCGTCTTTTATTTCTCCTACAATTCCGAGATATGTGTACTCCTTATTGTACGTGTTGCTGTCATAGATCTGCGTGTTCTCATCCGGCTTTCCGAAGAAGAAGCCGGTCGTGAACTGGCGGTAAGTGCAGTTGGAGATCTGATCCAGATACCACGGCATATTCTTCCGGTAGAGCTCGGGATCTTTCTGATAATCGTCGATCGCTTTCCGGTAGGTCCGCGCCACGGTCGCCACGTAGAGGGCGGTCTTCATCCTTCCCTCGATCTTAAAGCTGTCGATCCCTGCGTCGATCAATTCCGGGATATATTCGATCATGCACAGATCTTTGGAGTTGAAGATATATGTGCCGCGCTCATTCTCATAGACCGGCATGTACTCTCCTGGTCTCGTCTCTTCCACCACCGCATACTTCCAGCGGCACGGATGCGTACAGGCGCCGCGGTTGGCGTCGCGCCCGGTAAAGTAGTTGCTCAGAAGGCATCTGCCGGAATAGGAGATGCACATCGCTCCGTGGATAAATGTCTCGATTTCCAGATCTTCCGGGATATTGGCGCGCAGTTCTTTTAATTCTTTCATGGACAGCTCTCTTGCCGATACCACGCGGCTCGCTCCCTGACGATACCAGAAATTATAAGTTCCATAGTTTGTATTATTTGCCTGTGTGCTGATGTGCCGCTCGATCTCCGGGCAGACTTCTTTCGCGATGTCAAACACGCCGGGATCTGCTATGATCAGCGCGTCCGGCCTGATCTCTTTTAACTCTTGAAAATATTCCCGCACTCCCGGCAGATCGTCGTTGTGGGCAAGGATATTTGCCGTCACATACACTTTCACACCGCGCTCATGGGCAAATGCGATCCCCTCTTTCATATCTTCCATGGAGAAATTCTTTGCCTTGGCGCGCAGGCCGAAAGCCTCGCCGCCGATATATACGGCGTCTGCGCCGAAGATCACGGCTGTCTTCAAAACTTCCAGGCTGCTCGCCGGAACCAGTAATTCAGGATGTCTGTTCATTTTACCTGTCCTTTCCTGCCCTGAGACGGGCTGTGTCGTTTACGGATCTTCTGCCCGCTTACTCGGGCGTTTCATTTCCTTCATCCGACGGATCCTTTATGCTCACCGCAACGCCGTCTCCCAGAGGGATGATCGAAGTCGTGAGCGCGTCATTATGTTTCAGCTCATAGAGGTATTCCCGCATCCGGGCATGGATCGTCCGGTTCCTCCGCTCGACGGCAAACCTTGATTCGATCACATCGCCGTCCTGCATCACATTGTCAGAGACCAGACAGCCGCCCGGAGACAGAAGCCTTAGGATATCCGGAAGATAGTGGATGTACTGCCCCTTAGCCGCATCCATAAAGATAAAATCATAGGAACCGTCCAACGTCTTCAGCACTTCAGCTGCATCCCCCTCGATCAGAGTGATCTGTTCTTCCTTTCCCGCACGGTGGAAATTCTCCCGGGCAATGGGGATCCGCTTCTCGTAATTTTCAATTGTCGTGATCCGGCATTCCTCCGGCACATATTCACTCATCAGCAATGCGGAGAATCCTACCGCGGTCCCGACTTCCAACACACGCGCAGGCTTTTTCAGCATCAGGAGGACCTTTAAAAAACTCTGCATCTCTCTTCGTATGATCGGCACATCCGCCGCCCTTGCCTCGCTCTCTATCGTCTCCAGCAGCTCACCGTTCTTCGTATCCAGTGAATTGATGAAAGTGACAATACGCTCATTTACTATCATGATCTCTTACCCTTATCCGACACAGATGCACAGGGAAAGTCCCCTGTGCATCCGGTTAAACTCCATATTTTCACTGCGTTTTTTACCGCACAGCACATCCGCTGCAGGATGACCATACCGCTTTGCGCTCCGTCCGCCATGCACGGGACAGCTCCCCTGCATGATGATGCCGCTGCTTCGACGATATACTATACGTCTACATCCATGATGATCGGGATGACCATCGGTCTTCTCTTTGTCTTTTTCCAGATATAGTCGTTCATCGCATCGCGGATCGTCAGCTTGATCTTATTCCAGTCCGTGTGGCGTCCGCTCAGACATTTGTCAAGCGCATCCGACACTGCTCTGCGCGCATCCTCCATAAGCTGTTCCGATTCCCTTACGTACACGAAACCGCGGGATACGATATCCGGTCCTGCAAGCAGGCGGTTTGTCCGGCGCTCCAGCGTGAGGACTACGATGATGATGCCGTCCTCCGCGAGATGCTGGCGGTCTCTGAGCACGATATTTCCTACGTCGCCGACGCCCAGGCCGTCCACGAGCACAGCTCCTGTGTGGACCTTGTCCACGACCTTTGCGGACTCGTCATCCAGTTCGAGCACATCGCCGGACTGAATGATAAATATATTTTCTTTCGGGATCCCCAGTGACTTTATCACCCCGGCTGCCGCTTTCAGATGACGGTACTCGCCGTGCACCGGGATCGCGTACTTCGGTTTCACAAGGGAATAGATCAGTTTCAGCTCCTCCTGGCAGGCATGTCCTGAAACATGCGTGTCCTGGAAGATCACTTCCGCGCCTTTTGCGGACAGTTCGTTGATCACGCGGGAGACAGACTTTTCATTTCCCGGGATCGGGTTCGAGCTGAAGATGATCGTATCATTCGGCTGGATCGTTACTTTACGGTGCACGTCCGCAGCCATCCTTGACAGGGCAGCCATGGACTCTCCCTGGCTTCCCGTAGTGATCAGCACCATCTTCTCCGGCGGATAATTCTTCATCTCGTCGATCTCGATCAGCGTGTTCTCCGGTACATTCAAGTAGCCAAGTTCTGACGCCGTGGAGATGATGTTGACCATGCTCCGCCCCTCTACTACAACTTTTCTGTGATATTTATATGCCGAGTTGATGATCTGCTGCACGCGGTCCACATTAGATGCGAACGTTGCGATGATCAGCCTTGTATTCTGATGCTCGGCAAAAATGTGGTCAAACGTGATGCCCACGGTCCTCTCAGACTGCGTAAAGCCTTTCCGCTCCGCATTGGTACTGTCGGACATGAGCGCCAGCACGCCTTTCTTTCCGATCTCTGCAAATCTCTGCAGATCGATGGCGTCGCCGAATACCGGCGTGTAATCCACTTTAAAGTCTCCAGTGTGCACGACCACTCCTGCGGGTGAATAGATCGCCAGGGCAGACGCATCCTGGATACTGTGGTTCGTCTTGATAAATTCGATCCGGAACTTGCCCAGATTGATGGACTGTCCGTGCTGTACGACCTTGCGCCTTGTGCTGCGCAGAAGATTGTGTTCCTTTAACTTATTCTCGATGATACCCATTGTCAGTTTTGTTGTATAGATCGGAAGATTGATCTCTTTGAGCACATAGGGCAGCGCACCGATATGGTCCTCATGACCATGGGTGATGACAAATCCTTTTACCTTGGACGCATTGTCCTTTAAGTATGTCACATCCGGGATCACGAGATCGATCCCCAACATATCATCCTCCGGGAAAGCCAGACCGCAGTCCACTACAACAATGCTGTCTTCATACTCAAAGGCAGTGATGTTCATACCGATCTGTTCCAGACCTCCCAGCGGTATGATACGCAATTTTCCTTTTTTCTCTTTTTTCAAAAAATAAGCACCTCCATTATGATTTATGTATCACATTACTTCCGGGCGCAAAAAAGAACAGCAGTATATACAGGCTGCTTCCATTAAGACAGTTCATTTTTGTTTTTCCATGCATTCCTTACACAGACCATAGAACTTCAATTCGTGATCCAGGACATGAAATCCGGTGACCTTTTCAATATGATGCTCCAGTTCATCCAGAAGATCATCTGTAAAAGGGATCACCTTATTGCATTTCCTGCATATCAGATGATGATGATTATGCTGCGCGTCACCCCTTATCAGGTGGCCGATCTCGTACCGCACACATCCGTCATCCAGATTGATCCTGTCTACAAGCTGCATGTCCCACAAAAGCTGCAGCGTACGGTATACCGTAGCCAGTCCGATCTCAGGGTAATCCTGCGAGACCAGCTCGTAGATATCCTCCGCAGTCATATGCCTGCCGCTGTTCTGCTCAAGCACCGAGAGGACTAAGATCCGCTGATGCGTGACTTTCAGACCTTTTTCTTTTAATCTCTGTTTGAGCAGCTCTTCTGTTTTTTTCTGTTGTTCCATCCGCGTTCTTTCGTCTCCCCGCAGTAATAGATCTATTGTAAAGGCTGAAAAAGCCTTACATTTCTATATTCACATCCTCCAGCAGTTCTTCAAACACCTTTGAAACTGCCAGAAGCTCCGTCTCGTCTTCGACGATCTCGTAGACGCAGTCCCCCTCGCCTTTCTTTCCTGTCTCTTTCAGGATCAGGCACTCTGCATCGTCTTCCTCGGAATCCGTAACGAGTATGTACTGACTTCCATTGATCATCGTCTCTTCAAGTACGAAAAACTCGTCTTCCCCGTTTCCGTCTGCAAAAGCAAATCTTACTTTTTCCATAAAAAATGCCCCTTATCATCATTCTCCTGCATCTGTCTTTCCGTCATCTTCCCCCGGCGTCAGCCGCGCCGTTATATGAAGATGGTCCAGATATCCCTGCAGGATAAATACTGCTGCTATCTGATCGATATGTTTCTTGCGGTTTTCTCTTCTGACCCCGCTCTCGATCAGTATCCTCTCCGCCTCAACCGTGGTGAGTCTCTCATCCCACATAATGACCTCAAGTCCTGTCCGTCTCTGGAGCATGTCTCTGAACTCCAATGACTTTTCCGCACGCTCTCCGATGTCATTGTTCATATGCTTCGGAAAACCAAGCACGATCTTCTCTGCGCCGTACTCATCGATCAGTTCCTCAATGCGTGCGCATGTACGTCTTAATTTGTTCTCCTCTTTCCGGCCTATCGTCTCAACCGCCTGCGCCGTAAGGCCGAGCGGATCGCTGACCGCTACTCCGACGGTCTTTGTTCCGTAATCAAGTCCCAGGATCCTCATAACAGATTATTCCCATGAATTATGTTCGATATACGCTTTTAAAAGTTCTTCGACCAGTTCGTCCCTCTCCACCTTCATCACAAGGCTTCTTGCCCCGTTGTAGCTGGTGATGTAAGTAGGATCACCTGACATGATATATCCAACGATCTGATTGACCGGATTGTATCCTTTTTCTTTCAGGGCCTTAAATACGATCTCAAGGATATCTTTTGCTGAGATCTGCGGCCCTGGCTCTACCTGAAAGAATTGTGTATTACTAAGATCACTCATCGTATCTTCCTCCTTTTCCGTATGTCTTTGATTACGCAGAACCCCTATTTACAATTCTAATATAATCCCTCTCAAAATTCAACGTATAATTTGTGAATCATTTTCAATTTGCACGTTTACAATAGTATTTTTAAGATTTTTTTCTGATTCTAGTGCAATTTTTATATACTCTTTTGTATGTCCGACCTGAACGTTTTTCCCCTTATTTACCGCATCCTCTTCCACAAGGACTTCCACCGTCTTCCCGATAAAGCTCCTCTCATACGCTTCCTTCTTCCTGCGCCCCAGTTCGATCATCGCAGCGCTTCTCTGCGCTTTGACCTGTTCATCGATCTGGTCCTCCATCCGCGCCGCTTTTGTGCCTTCGCGCTTTGAATATTTAAAGATATGCGTCTCGTAAAAGTTTACTTTATCTACAAATGCCAGAGATTCCCTAAACTCCTCTTCTGTCTCGCCCGGGAACCCGACGATCACATCTGTGGTCAATGCCGGATCCTCAAAATATTTCCGGAGGATGCAGCACTTTTCATAATATTCATCACTTGAATATCTCCGGTTCATCCGCTTTAATGTGGCATCGCACCCGCTCTGCAGGGAGAGATGGAAATGCGGACAGATCTTCGGGAGTCTGCTCAGGGCGTCTGCAAATCCTTCCGTGATGATCCCCGGTTCCAACGAACCGAGACGGATCCGCCTGATCCCGTCCACTTCATGGACAGCACGGATCAGATCCAGGAGATGCCTTTCGCCGTCAAAATCGATCCCGTAAGAGCTCAGATGGATCCCTGTCAGGACGACCTCCTGATACCCGTTGGCAGCAAGGCTCTTCACCTCGTTTACCACATCTTCCTGCTGTCTGCTGCGGACTCTTCCCCTTGCATATGGAATGATGCAGTACGTACAGAACTGGTTGCATCCGTCCTGCACTTTGATATATGCGCGCGTGTGATCCCCCGGTTTTGTCAGGTGCAGGGATTCATATTCACGGGTCTGATCGATGTCTTCAATCTCTGAAACAGTACAGTCTGATTCCCCGCCCTGCTTTTCTCCTGCTTCTCCGGCGGTTCTTTGTAAGCTATATTTTTCCAGTATCTCTATCAGGTCTTTCTTATGGTTATTTCCAAGTACGATATCAATGCACGGATCGACCTCTTTCCCGTCCTGCGCCTGTACATAGCACCCTGCCGCTACCACAATGGCGTCCGGGTTCATCTTCCTTGCCCGGTGCAGCATCTGGCGGGACTTGCGGTCCGCGATATTGGTCACGGTACAGGTATTTATAATATAGATATCAGCCCCTTCTCTGAACGGGACGATCTCATAGCCGGCATTTTCCAGCATTTCCTGCATTGCCTCTGTCTCATATGCGTTTACTTTACATCCCAGGTTGTGCAGCGCCGCTTTTTTCATAACAATTTTACCTCTTTTTTCCTCTTGTTTCTTGACTTTTACAAGTGCATCCCGTAGAATATACGTGAGGCAGGAAGCCTTACTTTATTGTATGATTCAAGGAGGGATTATTTAAAATGAAAACAGTACAGATTTCATTAAACTCAATCGACAAAGTAAAATCTTTTGTAAACGAGATCACAAAGTATGACAATGACTTTGATTTAGTATCCGGAAGATATGTTATAGATGCCAAATCAATCATGGGAATCTTCAGTCTGGATCTTTCCAAACCGATCGATCTCAACATCCACGCTGATGGCAATGTAGATGACATCCTTGCAGCTCTGGACGCTTACATCATCAAATAAGTAACAACAGACATATAAAAAGCTGTCTCTTCTGCGAGGCAGCTTTTTCTTTGCCCCGGCGCGCGGCGGATCTTCACCGGTATCCCCGCGCGCTTTCTTTTATCCTGTTCCTAACCGCCATATGCGACCGTGATAACTTCCGTTGTCTCGATCGCTGTCTGCATCAGCTCGTCGATCTTCTCTGTCAGATTCAATTCGGATTTTGCGATCCGCTCTACATTCGGCTTCGTCACCGGATGCTTTGCCACGAAGATCGTACAGCAGTCCTCGTAAGGCAGGATCGACGTCTCATACGTGTCGATCTTCTCCGATATCTCCACGATCTCCTTCTTGTCAAACCCGATCAGCGGACGGTATACCGGCAGTGTACACACGGCGTTTGTCGCCGCAAGACTCTGCATGGTCTGGCTTGCCACCTGTCCGATACTCTCTCCTGTGATCAGACCCAGACATCCGTCTTTTTTCGCAAAGTGCTCTGCGATCCGCATCATGTATCTGCGCATGATGATCGTAAGTTCGTCATGCGGACACTTCTCATAGATATAGAGCTGGATATCTGTAAAATTGACAATATGAAGTTTAATGGGGCCGGCATAGGCTGACACCAGTTTCGCAAGGTCGACTACTTTCTCCTTCGCCCGCTCGCTCGTGTACGGCGGAGCATGGAAATAGACTGCCTCGATCTCCACGCCTCTCTTGGCGATCATGTACCCTGCCACCGGGCTGTCAATGCCGCCGGACAGCAGCAGCATAGCGCTTCCGTTTGTCCCCACAGGCATGCCCCCCGGACCGGGAATGATCTCTGAATAGATATACACTTCCTCCCGGATCTCCACATTCAGTTTCACGTCCGGATGATGCACATCCACTTTCATCTCCGGGTATGCGTCAAGCACCGTCTCGCCCAGCTCGCAGTTAATCTCCATGGAGTTCATGGGGTAACGTTTATTTGCACGTCTTGCCTCTACTTTGAACGTCTTGTTCCCCTCCGGATACATCTCCCCTACATAGGCTACGATATCCTTTTTCAGCTCTTCGATCTCTCTGACCGGCTTTCTGACAACCGGGCAGATCCCTACGAGTCCGAATACTTTCTTAAGGCTTTCCACCGTCTCCTCGTAATCATATTCCCCTTCACAGTCCACGTATACTCTTCCGTGGCATTTATGCACGATGAACTCTCCGTCCACATCTTTTAACGCATATCTGATCTGGCGCACAAGAGCATCCTCGAACATGTACCGGTTCTTTCCCTTAATCCCGATCTCACCGTACTTGATCAAAAATGAATGAAATCTCATGTTTCTCTCCTTCGTTCATGTAAACGCCGCCTGCATTTCCCTTATCAGTGCCGCGTATATCTCCTAAGCATCGGTATACAATTATATAGTGTTTCCAGCGTATAGTCAATTTCTTCTTTTGTCGTAAATTCCGACATGCTGAACCTCAGTGTCGCGTCCAGATACTCCCTTGCCGCCCCGATCCCTTTCAGCACGCCGCTGACAGAGGGGTGATTAGAGGAACATGCTGAACCTGACGATACATAGATCCCTTTGTCCTCCAGAGTGTGCAGCAGCACTTCGCTCCGTACCCCTGCCACGCCTACGCTGATGATATGGGGCGCGCTTCCTTCATCTGTAAAGCCGTGTATCGTAGTATTCTCGATCTTCGATATCCCTTCAATAAAGCGGTTCTTCAGTTCCCGCATAAGGGCATTCTTCATCTCCAGATCCTGATAGATCATCTTCGAAGCCAGCCCCAGTCCTGCGATCCCCGGTACATTCTCCGTCCCCGAGCGGATATTTTTCTGCTGTTCTCCCCCGAACACGATCGGCCGGATCTTCACCCTGCTGTCAATATAGAGAAACCCGGTCCCTTTCGGGCCGTGGATCTTATGGCCGCTCGCCGTCAGAAGGTCGATGCCCATGCGCTTAGGGTAGATGCGATATTTCCCGTATCCCTGGACTGCATCGGTATGGAACAGGATCGACGGTTTATACTGCCTGACCAGCCGGGCCGCCTCCTGCACCGGCTGTACCGTCCCCACTTCATTATTCACATACATGATGGATACAAGGATCGTCTCAGGACAGAGCGCCTCCTTTAAAGCCTCCAGTTTGATCCTGCCTTTTTGATCCACCGGAAGATATGTCACCCGGAAGCCTTCTTCCTCTTCCAGATACCGCATTGTATTTAAAATCGCCGGATGCTCTATAGAAGACGTGATCAGATGATTCCCGTTTCTTCTGTTCGCCCGCGCACAGCCGATCAATGCCAGATTGTCGCTCTCCGTGCCGCCGGATGTGAAAAAGATCTCTTTTGCGTTGACTTTCAGAAGCCTTGCTATTGTCTCTTTCGACTCCCGGATATAATGTTCCGCCTGTACGCCTTTTCTGTGCATGGAGGACGGATTGCCGTAATCGCGGCACATCACTTTATATACTAATTCCCCTACTTCCGGATAACACATGGTCGTAGCGGAATTATCCAGATAAACTTCCATTGCATTCTTTCCTTTACACTATTCTTACTTATAAATTATGATTTCTGCTCTCCAGATGATACATGAGGATCGAGAGCGTTGTCAATCCTGCAGTCTCCGTGCGCAGGATACGCTTTCCGAGGGTGACCGGCTGTGCTCCGCGCTCTTTCGCCTGTTCCACTTCCGTTTCCTCAAAGCCGCCCTCCGGGCCGATAAAGATCCCGACGGACTGGCCGGGCGCGATATTTTCGATCGTCCGCGCTGTCTCCTCCATCCCCTCTTCCAGCTCATAAGGGATCAGGACCACATCCAGATCAGATGCCGCATCCAGCGCTCCTGCAAATGTCGTCAGCTGCCGGACTTCCGGTATCCGGCTGCGCCCGGACTGTTCCGCCGCTCCCTTGGCGATCGCCTGCCAGCGCTCCTGCTTCTTTTTCGCTTTCTTCTCATCCAGCTTCACGATGGAGCGCTTCGCCGAAAACGGGACGACGGCATGCGCGCCCAGTTCCACTGCTTTCTGTACGATCCAGTCCATCTTATCGCCTTTGGGCAGCCCCTGGAATAAAACGATCTCTGAAGGAAGTTCCGTGTCTGAGTCCAACTCTTTCAGGATATCCAGGACTGCCGTCCCCTCTTCATAAGCATCCACACAGCAGAGATATACGTTCCCGCTTCCGTCGCTGATCCGGACGTCCTCGCCTGGTTTCATCCGGAGTACATTTTTAATATGATTTACGTCAGGTCCTTCTAATCTGATCTTCCCGTCCCTGAACCATGAAGGATCTGCAAAAAAATGCTGCATACTCTTTCCGCTCCTGTCAGTTTTTGCGCGCTGTCATGCAAACCCATTCTCCCTGATATGTCACGTCCAGCACCTCGAGTCCTGCTGCTCTTACCGCGTCGACTACTGTCTGCTCTTTATCGTCAATGATACCGCTTGTGATATAGATCCCGCCGGGTTTCAACTGGTTTACGATGACCGGCGTGAGCTGTACCAGAACGTCCGCAAGGATATTTGCCACGACGATATCGTAGCACCCATATCCCACTTTGTCCTGTACTTCTTTGTCATCAATGATGTTTCCAATCATTACTTCATAGCGGTCTTTTAAAATCCCGTTGACTTCCATATTTTCATATGTGGCCTCGATCGCACAGGGATCGAGATCTGTCCCCACAGAATAAGCCGCCCCGAATTTCAGTGCCAGCATACCAAGGATGCCGCTTCCGCAGCCCACATCCAGGATCCGCGTTCCCTCTGTCACATATTTCCGTATCTGACGGATACAGAGCTGGGTCGTCTCATGCATGCCCGTCCCGAATGCGGTGCCGGGATCGATATGGATCACCATCTTGTCACTGTCCTCGGGCTTTACATCTTCCCAGGAAGGGATAATCAGAATGTCGTCTACATAAAACTGGTGGAAATACTGCTTCCAGTTATTGACCCAGTCCACATCCTCAGTCTCAGACTCTTCGATCTGACACTCTCCTACATTTAAATACGAAGACATTTCCTGTAATTCCTGTCTGATTTCAGTTAATATCTTCTCCTTGTCATCCTCAGGCTCCAGATAGAAACTCAGATATGCCACGCCGTCATCCGCCTCGATCTCCGGCAGGATATCCACGAACATCTGCTCCTTGTCCGCCTGTGTCAGAGGAACTTTGTCCTCGATCTCCACACCCTGAATGCCGAGATCCATAAGCATGCTGCTGACGATATCCTCCGCTTCTGTCGTTGTCTTCAACCGGAATTTATTCCACTTCATCCTTCATTCTCCTCTTTCTTCTATTTGCTCTTATCCTCTTTCTCAAACCAGAGGTTCAGATCTACGTTTGCATTGATCCCCGGCACTGCGCCTTCTTCACTGTACTGCCATATTTTGTAATCATATGGGCACTGGGGGATCTCATGGTAATCTGCATACCAGAAATCATACTCCGAAAGCTCGGACATATCAAGCGTAAACGCCATCCATTTCATATTCGAGTAGATCATGGACTCATATCCCGCATGTTCCACGGTATCGCAGAATACCTTGCAGAAATTGGTAAATTCCTGCTTTGTATTATTATCTGTGCGGGCTGTATCCCACTTGATCTCCTCTGTATCATAGACGACCGGCCCGGTTATCTCATAGGGCGACAGATGATCCAGGACAAACTCCGCCTCCTCGACAGCTTCAGCCGCACTGACAGCCTGGGAGAAAAAGTAAACTCCGACGTCAAGCCCGGCTTCCAGCGCCCCCTGGATATTCTGCTCGTACATAGCATCGAGGACAAGCTCCCCGCTCTCCCCGTAGGCACGGTATCCCAGACGGATGATAACAAATTCAACACCGCTTTCTTTCACCTGTTTCCAGTCGATCTCTTCCCCCTGAAATTCAGAAACGTCGATCCCCAGCCGTGCAGTCACGCCGTTTTCCTCATCCTCAAAGCTCTTATACCCTGTCGTTTCATCAGTCTTCAGATGATCGAAGTCATAAGTGCACTGGGGTACATCCGGCAAAAGCGGAGCTTCATAGCTGTTGCCCTCCACATCCTGAAATGTGTAGTATCCGCCCTCTTCCGTCATATGGATGTCTTCTCCGCCGCCCGAAGTCTCTTCTGTCCGAGCCGCACACCCGGACGCAAGAACCGTTACGGTCAAAAGAATACAAAAAATCCTCTGTCTACTCATTTCCAACTACCTGCATCTCATCCCCTGTGCGTATGATCCCGCCCCGGACCACCTTTGCGAACACACCTTCTCTGGGCATGATACACTCTCCCATTTTCTGAAATATCTGGCAACCGTGGTGGCACTCTTTCCCAATCTGCGTGATCTCCAGCACCACATCTCCGCAGCTGAGTCTGGTTCCCACCGGCAGGGTACTAAAGTCGATCCCCTGCACCACGAGGTTTTCCCCGAAAGCGCCGTCTGTCACTTCTGCTCCCCGCGCACGGAACGCTTCGATCTTATCATACGAGAGAAGACTCACCTGGCGGTGCCACTTTCCCGCATGGGCGTCTCCCTGGATCCCGTAATCTTCTATAAATAACGCTTCATTTACATTCGTTTTCTGCGTGCCCTTCGCAGGGCTTGTGCAGACTGCGGTCACTGTTCCCATCTGTAATACTCATCCTCCGATCTGGGACATATCCATTGTCTCAAACGTCTGCCCGGAAATACCGGCGTCTGTCTGCCCGGCAGCTGTCTGTCCGGCATCTGAAAAACTGTCCGTTATCTGTTCCGCGTTGGAAGTGCAGGCAGAAAAGTGATGGCAGGCAGGCTTCTCATAGATCGTCCTGCTCATCTCATGGCGGATAGCCTCATCATCCGCCCCGCTTCTAAGCAATTTCCTGAGATCCGCTCCCGTGCCGTACTGGAGACAGGGCTTCAGAACTCCTTCCGAAGTCAGCCTCACCCGGTTGCACGTATCGCAAAACTGGTGTGAGACAGCATCGATAAATCCGATTTTCCCTTTAAAGCCCGGAAAATGCGCATAGACTGCCGGGCCATTGCCAAATCTGCCGGTGCACTCCGCCGGCATGCCAAATGCCTCCGCCAGGCGCTCACAGACTTCGTCCCCGCTTACGCCCACGAACTTCCTGCCAAGCCCAATGGGCATCATCTCGATAAAACGCACATCCAGATTCCGCTCTTTCGCCAGAGCCGCAAGGCGGATGTACTCTTCCATCGGCACATCTTCCATCGGCACGCAGTTGATCCTGACCGTAAGTTCCGGATAAGAAAGCGCGGCTTCAAGCCCCGCCAACGCTTCCTTAAGATTCCCGCCCCTTGTGATATCCGCATAACGCTCCGGATTCAGGGTATCAATACTGATGTTGACCCCGTCCAGCCCATTCGCAGCCAGTTCCTTGATCCTGTCTCTTAATAATATGCCGTTTGTCGTCAATGTAACCTGCTCAATGCCGGAAATTTCTTTGATCATCCTGAGCAGATCCGGAAGCCCCCGACGTACAAGGGGCTCTCCTCCGGTAAGTTTGATCCTGCTGATCCCGACCGACGATGCGATCCGGCATATCCTTGTTATCTCATCAAAGGTGAGGATATCGCTGTGACTGACGCAGGGCACTCCCTCTGCCGGCATACAGTAAACACACCGGAGATTACACCGGTCTGTCACAGAGACTCTCATATATCCGATCGATCTGCCAAACTGATCCCTCATCGCGCACACTCCCCGTCACGTCCGGTCAGGATCGCCAGGCCGTGATCCAGAGACGGCAGCACTGCCTCAAGATTCTCTCTCACCGCTTTGGGGCTGCCCGGCAGATTGATGATCAGGGTCCGCCCCCGGATCACCGACACGCCGCGGCTTAACATCGCCCGGGGCGTTATCTTCAGAGATGCCAGCCGCATAGCTTCCGCGATCCCCGGTGCATTTCTCTCTGCTATCTCCATTGTCGCTTCCGGCGTACAGTCCCTCGGGGCGAATCCTGTACCGCCGGTCGTGAAGATTATGTCGTTCTCTTCATTGTCACACAATCCACAAAGGCACTCTTTGATCTTCTCTTTCTCATCAGGGAGCAGCACCGTCCTCTGCACATCATATCCCGCCTCTGTGAGCATTTCACAGATAAGAGGGCCGCTCTTGTCCTCCCGTTCTCCTGCAAAGCCTTTGTCACTCAATGTCACAACAGCAGCTTTCCATCTGTATCCTTCCATGTTCTCATCTCCGTTTTCTCAAAGAATGTCCAACTCTTTCTTCAGAGTGCCGGAAGACTCCGCCTCAGATACGTTTTTCCGGTCATGCAGCTCGTTATATACATTCCCGCTCTTTCCGCCTGTCTTTTTCACAAGATAGATCTCGCCGATCTCCATCGTCTTGTCCATGGCTTTACACATGTCATAGACCGTAAGGAGCGCCACGCTGACTCCGGTCAGCGCCTCCATCTCCACTCCGGTCTTTCCCGTCACTTTCACTGTGCAGGTACAGTATATGGCGCATTCATCAACATCCATATCAAAATTGATCTTGCAGTTTGTGATCGGAAGGATATGGCACATAGGGATCAGGTCTGACGTCCGTTTCGCCCCCATGGTCCCTGCCGTCGCCGCCACGCCGAGCACATCTCCCTTCCCCACGGTCCCCGCCTTGACCGCCTGAAATACCTCGCGGTTCACAAGGATCCTTCCTGTCGCCGTGGCTTCTCTTACAGTTTCGGACTTTGCCGTCACATCGACCATGACCGCCTTGCCGTTTTCGTCAAAATGTGTAAATCCCATGACATACGTCCTTTCTTCCGCTGTTCTCCGCATGTATTCTAACACACTTTCAGGATGGGCGCTACCCTATGCATAAAAAGATAACGCTCCCCAACTGCAAGCAAGCTTGCATGGGAAGCGCCATCTTTTATGCGCAGGTCTGATCTGTTGATTCAAACTGGCTGTTATATAGATCGGCGTAGAAGCCGTTTTTCGCGAGGAGGGCTTCGTGGGTTCCCTGTTCGACGATGTCTCCGTCTTTCATGACGAGGATCAGGTCAGCGTCGCGGATCGTGGAGAGCCGATGGGCGATGATGAAGCTTGTTCTGCCTTTCATCAGGCTGTCCATGGCTTTCTGGATCAGCACTTCTGTCCTTGTGTCAACGGAGCTTGTCGCTTCGTCGAGGATCAGGATCTTCGGATCTGCAAGGATCGCCCTTGCGATCGTGAGGAGCTGCTTCTGTCCCTGGGAGACATTGCTTGCCTCTTCGTTGAGTTCCATGTTATAGCCGCCCGGCAGTGTCTGGACGAAGCGGTGTGCATGGGCGGCCTTTGCAGCCCGGATCACGTCTTCATCCGATGCGTCGAGTCTTCCGTAACGCAGGTTCTCCATGATCGTCCCGTGGAAGAGCCATGTATCCTGAAGCACCATGCCGAACATCTTTCTCAGGTCGTTCCGGTTGAAGTCTCTGATATCGTGTCCGTCTACTTTGATCGAGCCGCTGTTTACATCGTAGAAACGCATGAGCAGTTTGATCATTGTCGTCTTGCCGGCGCCTGTCGGGCCGACGATGGCGATCTTCTGTCCTTCTTCCACTTTTGCAGAGAAGTCATTGATGATGATCTTATCCGGATTGTAACCGAAGTGTACATGGTCGAATTCCACTCTTCCTCTTAATCCTTCTGTGGATACCGGATTTTCCACGGTCTGCACTTCCTCGTCTTCCTCGAGGAACTCGAAGACTCTCTCCGAAGCCGCCGCGGTGAGCTGCAGCATATTGGTGACCTGCGCCACCTGCTGGATCGGCTGGGTGAAGTTTCTCACATACTGGATGAATGACTGGATATCTCCCACTTCGATCACATTGCGGATCGCGAGGAATCCTCCAAGGATCGCCACGCCCACATAGCCGAGGTTTCCGATGAACTGCATCACCGGCATCATCATTCCGGAGAAGAACTGTGATTTCCACGCGGACTCATAGAGTTTTCCGTTTGTCTCGTTGAATGTCCTTATCACGTCTTCTTCTTTATTAAAGGCTTTAATGATGTTGTGGCCGCTGTAGATCTCCTCCACCTGTCCGTTTACATTTCCCAGATACGCCTGCTGCCCGCGGAAGTATTTCTGCGAATGCTTCATGACAAACGAGATCAGGATCACGGAAACCGGGAGGATCAGGATCGCGATCAGCGTCATAAGCGGGCTGATGGAGAGCATCATGACCAGCACGCCGATCAGAGTGGTAACGGATGTGATCATCTGGGTTGCGCTCTGGTTTAAGCTCTGCCCCAGCGTATCCACATCGTTCGTCACACGGGAGAGCACTTCTCCCACCGGTTTTGTGTCAAAGTAGTTCATGGGCATGCGGTTGATCTTTTCGGAGATCTCTTTTCTCAGCCGGTAAGTTGTTTTCTGCGACACTCCGGTCATGATGATGCCCTGGATAAATGTGCACAGCGCACTGATCAGGTATAAGCCCAGTGTGAGCAGCAGGATCTGTCCTACTTTTCCAAAATCGATCCCGTTTCCGCCGGATACCTTGCTCACAAGACCGTTGAAGATCTCTGTAGTCGCTTTTCCGAGGATCTTGGGGCCGGCTATATTGAAGATGGTCCCGCAGATCGCAAATACCGCCACAAAGAGCATATGGAATTTGAATGCGCTCATATAGCGGATCAGCTTTTTGATCGTCCCTTTAAAGTCTTTCGCCTTCTCCCCTGCGGCATTATTATGTCCGTGCATTCTAGGCATGAACCGGCACCTCCTTTCCGTTTTCCGCGGCGTTATGGCCGCCGCTGCTTTCTGACGGCTTTTCTTCTTTCCGTCCTGCTTTCAGCTCGGACTCGGAGAGCTGGGAAGCCGCGATCTGCTGATATACCTCGCAGGACTCCAGAAGTTCCTGATGGGTTCCCATTCCCGCGATATTGCCGTCGTCGAGCACGATGATCTGCTCAGCATTGAGGATCGTGCTGATCCTCTGCGCCACGATCAGCACCGTGCTGTCCTTCGTTTTCTTCTTCAGGGCTTTCCTCAGAGTAACGTCTGTCTTAAAGTCCAGCGCCGAGAAGCTGTCGTCAAAGATAAACACTTCCGGATGCTTCGCAACCGCACGGGCGATGGAAAGCCTCTGCTTCTGTCCGCCCGAGACGTTGGATCCGCCCTGTGCGATGGGGCTCTGATACCCCTGCGGCTTCTGGTCGATAAACTCCGTGGCCTGCGCGATCTTGGCCGCCTCGATCATCTCCTGTTCGCTGCCGTCCGGATTGCCGAACATGATATTGGAGGCGATGTCTCCAGAGAAAAGAATTCCTTTCTGGGGAACATACCCGAGCTTCTCTCTCAGTTCATGCTGGGATACATTGCGGATATCCACGCCGTCAAGCGTGATGCTTCCCTCCGTCACATCGTAGAAGCGGGGGATCAGATTGACAAGTGTAGATTTCCCGCTTCCGGTACTTCCGATGATCGCGGTCGTCTCTCCCGGGCGCGCCGTAAATGTAATGTCATGGATCACATTCTCATCTGCACCGGGATAACGGAAGGATACATGGTCAAACTTAAGCAGTCCTTTCTCATTTCCGGAGAATTTCTCCGGCTGATCCGGATCAAGGATCACGGTCTGGCTGTCAAGCACTTCCTGCACACGGTCTGCAGCGACAGCCGCCCTCGGCAGCATGATGGAGAGCATACAGAGCATGAGGAATCCCATGATGATCTGCATCGTATACTGGATGAAAGCCATCATATCTCCCACCTGCATTTCGCCGTTGTCGATCCCGTGGGCGCCGTTCCACATAATGAGCACGGAGATCCCATTCATGACAAGCATCATGACCGGCATCATAAATGTCATGGCACGGTTTACGAAGAGGTTCGTCCTCGTCAGGTCTCGGTTCGCCTTGTCGAAACGCTCTTCTTCATATTTCTGCGTGCTGAAGGCCCGGATAACGGACAGGCCGGTCAGGATCTCCCTCATGACCAGGTTCACCTTGTCTACCAGAGTCTGCATGATCCTAAACTTCGGCATGGCAACCAGGAACAGCACGAGGATCACAAGACCGATCAGCACAACGGCAAGGCCGATGATCCAGGACATGGACACATTGGTCTGGAATACCTGGATGATCCCGCCGATGGCAAGGATCGGTGCATAGAGCACGATCCGAAGCAGCATGACGATAATGAGCTGGATCTGCTGGATATCATTGGTGCTCCTCGTGATAAGCGACGCTGTGGAGAAATGGTCGAACTCATTGTTGGAGAATCCGACGACCTTGTGGAACACCCTGCCTCTCAGGTCGCGTCCTGTCGCAGCTCCTACGCGCGACGCCATAAATCCTACCAGGATGCTTGCCGCCATTCCGAGGAATGCAAGACCTGCCATCTTCCCTCCGGTCGTCAGGAGATAGTGGATCTGTATATCATCCATATCCATTCCGAGATCTTCATAGACGGTGCCGACATAGCTTACCGCAGCCTGGTCGAGGATCGTATCCGGCATATCTCCCGTCTGCTCTTCCATGGCTTCCATCATCGCTTCTCTCTGATCCGCCGGCATCATCTGCAGGATATCGAACACAGTCATGTCGTCTGTCACCGCTCCCGACGGAAGAGACGCCTTTAACTGCTCCTCGATCTGAGCTGTCATATCGCTGCCCGACTCAAATCCTGCGGTCAGCATCATCGGATATGCGAGGATATCTTCCAGGCTGCTGATCTCTTTGTCCGAAATATCGTCTTTCAGCACATAAGCGTCTGTGTCATAAGTACTGTCGTCCTCTTCATATGCGTCAAGTACCGTGTCCTGATCCTCGGACGGCACGAACAGCAGCAGACGGTTCATTTCGTCCACTGAGATCGCCTCCGGCACCTGATCTTCCACTCCGCCCTGCTGGATCCCCACATTGACGATATCCGAGGTGTAGGCCGGAAGGGAAAGGTCGCAGTACGCCTGTATGAACAGCACGATAATGATCGCGAGCAGAGTCTTCCAGTGCTCCGCCGCGTATTTAAATAAGTTCTTCATTGTCTGTCTTTCCTTTCATTGATTTTGCCTTGAACTGTTTATTTCTCATCCAGATTATCCTTGATCTGAAAAAGCAGACGCTTGAAAAGCATGATCTCCTCTCTTGTCATTCCCTGGAACATGAGCTCTTCCATCTGCTCCGCCACTATATAAACCCCTTTGATACAGGATTTCCCTTTCTCCGTCAGTGTCAGACGCATCACCCGCTGGTCCGCCGGATCGGGATGCCGCGTCAGATATCCTTCTTTCTCCATCTTCTGTATAGCAGAAGTGATAGACGGCGGCGTGACATTCAGCCTGGCAGCCAGCTCTTTCTGGGACATAGAATCGCTTCCGTGAAGGGTAAACAGGACTCCCGCCTGGCTTTTATTCAGATCGAATTCCTGATACATCTCCTTCGCGCGATGCATCATCTTGTGCATCACCATTCCCATCAGAGCCAGAGCCGGCATCTCTTTCTCATTCCACTGCATGCAGTACTCCTTTCCGAATTTGTAATTAGTTAGTTAACTAAATGATAGTCTAGTACTATTACACAAAACAGTCAAGTTAATTTATTTGATTTCACAGTTTTTTTATACTTTATTCACAATATTTAGTATTGGACTTAACTTAATCCGATCAGTCCGCCTCTCTCCTCATATCCCGTATCCCACAGGTCTTTGAGCTGAAATGTATACGACTCGCCGTACGTTGCCACTGTGATCCAGAGACCGTCTTGACGTTCCTCATATCCATAGCATAAAAACCAGTGCCACACAAAATCTTTGTAATACGCGTTCCTGTGTCTCAGCATGAGATAAGGCACCGGGTATCCACTGTCGATCTGATCTCTGATAAAACGTTCTGCCGTCCGAAGTTCTTCTGTCCCGGACAGTTCCCGCATCTTCAGGCCGTCTCCGCCGATATCTTTCAGGTAATTTCCAAAGCCCTCTGTAAACATCCAGAGCTTATTGACTCCGTTCACTCTCGGCCTGAGATAAGGCTTCATCTTCATGGAGAAATCGATATAGTCCTGCTTCGTCAGCGCATGGACATCGTATGGATACAACTGTGTCATGCCCCGGCGCAGCGCCAGATAGATACAGCAGTCGCAGGCCGTAGCCGCAGCGCAGCCGCCGATGTACATCACCACATTTTTGAACCATTCCTGGTTTCCGCCCACTGCGCCTTCGATTGAAAAATAGTCTAAAATTTTCTTCATGCTTTTATTCACCTGTTTCTCTTATAATATTATATGGCAGAAATTAATTTTTCTTCTGATGCCAGCGGATCAGTATTCCTATATAGACAGCAAATGCCAGGAGCGGGATGATAAGTGCTTCCGCATTCCCCTGCCATGTATACACCCCTCCCACAATGATCAGCAGTAAGAAGCACACATTAACTATGCGGTAAATCCTGCGGACACGATCATATCTGTCCTCCGGCATATCCGGCGGGATATAATCTTCCGGATGTTTCATCTCACAGTGAATGCTGATCCCGAACCTTCCGGAACTGCGGTATGCCGTGTACTCGATCCCGTCTATCGTAAATTCCGGAGTCATCCCCTCTTTCGTGATCACCAGATCCAGATCATTTTCATTCGCATATTTGCAGAGTTCCAGTGTAAACTCCTGCGGCGTGCCGCACATCGTGTCGGGATGGAAACCGAACGACCGCTTTGTTTCTGCCAGAGCCGTCTTTTTATAATCCCCGGCAAATTTGCCGAAGACTGCGCCCTTCTTCTCCTCTTCTTCCATTGTCCGGAGATAATAATCCACGTCCATCTCCTCCAGGCTTGCAGCATGTATCTTCCTTATGAACTGCCGGGATGCTTTTAAATTTTCTTCTTCTGCTGCCAGACGGCGTTCCTGTTCCTGCAAAGCCAGCCTGAAATCCTCTTCTCCATCCAGCAGACGCCGGATTTCTTCTATCGGCATCCCCAACTTGCGGAATAATCTGATCTGTTTGAGCCGCAGGATATCCTCCTCCGAATATTCTCTGTAAGAATTTCTCTTATTCCTGGCCGGATGCAGAAGTCCCTGTTTTTCATAAAACCGGATATTCTGGCGGCTGACGCCGGTCGCCTCTTCCGCTCTCTTAATTTCCATGCGCCTTTTTCGTCCTTTCTGCTGTTTTTTTATTTATTATACAGGTTATACACTGTATAAGGTCAATGCATTATGCGAAAATCTCTGTTTTTATTGTACATATTTTCCCGGAGCGATATAATGATGAGGTGAATGATGAAAGGAGAGAGTTACAGATGAAAGTACGCATGGCAGAAGAACATGACATACCACGCATCCATGAACTTCTTTTTCAGGTTGCGATGGTGCACCATAAGGGACGCCCGGATCTGTTTAAATACGGACAGAGAAAATATACGGATGACCAGTTAAAGGAAATCCTGCACGATAAGCAGCGCCCTGTTTTTGCCGCAGTAGACGAAAACGACTGTCTGCTCGGATATGCTTTCTGCATCTTCCAGCAGCATTTAAACAACAATATACTGACCGATATCAAGACACTCTATATCGATGATCTCTGCGTGGACGAGACGAAACGCGGCATGCATATCGGAAAGACGATCTATGATGCAGTGCTTGATTTTGCCCGGGAGCAGGGATGCTACAATGTGACGCTCAACGTATGGAGCTGCAACGAAAGTGCGATGAAATTCTACGAGAAGTGCGGGCTGAAGCCTCAGAAAGTCGGGATGGAAGTCATCCTCGACACCGCAAAGCAGCAGGAGATGTTATCTCAGCTTTCTGAGGAATAATAATGAACCGATGAGACAGCATCAAAAAATACCGGAGAGACAGGATTTCTGCCGCAATGCACGCAGGAGTTCCGTCTCTTCGGTATTTTTTATTTAATATTCTTCCAGTTCGGACGCTTCTTCGTCCGCCTGGCTGACCTTCTGTCTGATCGTCCTCACATTGATCCCGTTCACTTCAATATGATCGTCCACCGGGATCACAAGGCACTGCCGACCGTCAATGATCCTTGTCTCGATCAGGTCGGCACGGTCAGGATTGACCTTGATGACCACGTCAGGAGTCTCGATATTAAACTTCTTTGTCTCCGCGATATTGGAGGCGAGAAGCGACGCTTTCTCTCCTGCATTTTCCTCAAAATTGCGGTCGAAATTCTCCATTTTCTCCGCGTCCACACCGCTCTTTTCAAAGATTTTCTTCATCTCCGTCTTGTCGAGGGCAAGCGGTTCCGGTTCTTCCTTGTGTTCTTCGATCAGATCGTTGAGCGTCTCATGGATATTGCGCACTGTCTCGTAATCGCCGTCCTCACCCAGCGTATCCTCGATGATCATCTGGAACGTCTCTTTCTGGTCGTCTGCCGACATCGGCATCTTCGCACCAAGGAGCTGGTCGATCATCTCCGGCTGCAGGTCCGAAGATTTCTTCGTATAGTAAAGCACGCTGTGAAGATCTGTTCCTCTGTCGTTAAATGCCGGGAAGAG
Organism: Candidatus Mediterraneibacter faecavium; assembly: GCA_019119995.1. Taxonomy (GTDB): domain Bacteria; phylum Bacillota; class Clostridia; order Lachnospirales; family Lachnospiraceae; genus Mediterraneibacter; species Mediterraneibacter faecavium. The sequence goes on from DWVY01000026.1 coordinate 23,035, forward strand.
GAAGCCTTTATCCGGCATGTCCACGATCCAGTCTCTGATCCGGTCCTCGATCCGGTTGTCCTCCGCATTATAACAGAGCCCGGCTTTGGACAGGGAGACCGGACAGATGCTCATAAGCAGATATTCGTACACTTCGTCTGACGCGTCAAACATCTCCAGATCATCCGAGGTCTTGCCCGGGATATCGTACATCGCATGGATCAGGATAATATAATAATTCTCTGCATACTCATATGTAGCGATCACCTTGTCGTAAAATTCCTCCAGAAGCATGTCGTCTTCCAGCTTGCTGTTCCGCAGTTTCAGCAGGAATTCCTGCGTTCCACCGGGCATCTCCGCGTCGAGGGGGAATTCCATATTGAGCATATTTTTCCCCACTGTTCCCGAAAGCGTCTTTTTAAATATGTCGAAATATTTGAAAGTCTCTTCCTCAGGGAGCGAAAGAAACGCTTCCTTTGACTCCATCTTCTTATTCTTCTCGTGATCCACATAACATCCGCAGATACGCGTGATCGCACAGTTCGCCGGTGTGAACTGCTTGCGGATCTCAAGTATTTCTTTCTTGTTCATAGCTATACTCCTCTCTACTGTTTTTTATCATACCGCAAAAAGATCGTAAAAAAAAGATTTGAATTTCAACTCTTTTTATGATAACATATCCCCCAATTAAAAGAGGACCGGATATTTTATCCAGCCCCCCTTACTATTTATAGTAGACGTAAACTATTCGAATTTGAAATCACTTCATATATCTTCTTTTTTCAGACAAAGCCACTACAACCACACCTGATGCAAGTACCAACAATGCAACAGGAACTGCAGTAGTTTCATCACCTGTCTGTACTGCTTTTGTATCAGATTTTTCTTTTGTTTTTTCTACTTTCTTATCCTCTTTGCCATTCTTATTTTTATCGTTTACCTGATTCGTCTTGTCATCTGTACCGGTATTGGGTTTCTTGTCATCTTCATCACCTGAACCGGCTTCAGATTTTTTCTCAAAGACAGCATAAACTGTCATATCAGACGATACAGACATACCATCCGTAACCTCAGCGCCAGTCCCATCCGCTTTTGTATTCCAACCCTTAAATACATAGCCTTCTTTGGACGGAGCCGATGGAAGTTTAAGAATACTTTCCGATTCTGTTACCTGTACAATCGTTTCTTTTCCATCGATTACAAATGTGACATTATACACATATTCCTGACGGAATACCGCGTAAATCGTTGTATCTCCTTCGATTAATGTATCTGCTGTCACATCAGCGCCGCTGCCATCTGCTTTTGTATTCCATCCAAGAAATACATATCCGGCTTTAACAGGTGCCTCAGGCATAAGATCTTTCAGGGACTCATATTCATACGGAAGCGTAATATTATATGACTCTCCGTCCACATCAACCGTTACTGTATATTGATTCTGTACCGGGAGTTTAATTCCACACCATGTATTAGCTTTCGCATCATAAAATTCGCCTGTCTGATAATTCGTTACAGCGCCTCTGGGAAGTACAAGCTCAAGATTTTCCGCCACTCCATTTTTCAGCTTCAATGCTTTGATCAGCTTCGGAGGATTTACGCCCAAAGTCAGTTTCTGAAGTCCTGTAAAACATTCCAGCGCATCATAAGCTCCCCCGCTTGTTCCCATTGTACTTAAGGATGGAAGATACAGCTCAACTGTCATAGCTTTGTTTCCTGTTCCAAAAGCATCTTCATCCAACCGTGTTACACTTGGTAGGCTTAATGTCGTCACCTTTATTCTGTCCAGTGCATTACGCCCTATGTACTCTACTCCCGGAGCCTCAAAGTCAGTGATCGCCGAGCATCCATAAAATGCCTTCTGCTCGATTTTTTTAATATTAACGCCAAGATAAACCGTTGTAAGATGTGGATAACTTGTCGTATTTACTTGAAAAGCCGCATTTGGGATTGCATTATCTATCAACCCTTTTACCTGAACGCTGTCATCTATAATAAATGATTTTAACCCGTACTGAAGAGTATCTTCTATAGAAGAAATATATGTAAAATCATCTTTACGAATTACACCATTTTTAAACTCTATTGATGTAATATCCCTATAATCGGTGATTCCAGCCGCTTCCACCGCCTGCTGAAGGTTGGATTTTTCTGCCGAGTCATCAACCAGATACAGAGTCCCATTAATCAGTATCTCTGTATCACCTGCCGCTTTTTCAACATTCACCGTGCATGAACGTGTAGTACTTGCAGTTGTTCCGTTTTCCTTTTTATAGGTTGCCTTAACACTAACCGATCCTTTGCCTGCTCCGACAGCCGTAATCGTCATTGTTTCCTCATCAAAAGCAACGCTTCCGTTATTTGTGGTTGAAAATGTATAAACAAGATCCTCCGGCTCTTCCGGCTCTATTTCAACACTTAATTTACAGGTTTCCCCTTCTTTCAGAGTCACTTCAGATGGATTGAGCACCAAATTGTAAGATATTGCTTTCGTCTCATCTGCAGACAAAATCTGATCTTCCACACTTGTTTCCGTAGTCTGTGTAGTTTCAAGGACATCTATTTTTTCAGATTCCTTCTTTTTTTCTACACCATCTAAGATAACTGTTTCTTTCTCATTTTCCGCTATTTCTGTGTTTTCTACAATCCCAGTAGTTTCATCTGCTTCTACACGCTCAGCTTTCTCAACCGCTTCGTCCTTTTCCTCTTTTTCTAAGACTGTCTTATCCTGATCTTCCAAAATATGCTCCGATTCATCTTCTGAAGTTTCAGAAACATTTATGTTTTTCACAGTCTCAGTATTCTCGTCCGGGGTTATCCCCCCTCCCGGTTCTGCGGCATCTACAGGCATTCCCATTCCTATCACTATAGTCGCAACCATAAGCCACACACATATTTTTTTCTTCATTTCCTGTTCCTCTCCTTTCTCGTAGGTAGTGTCAAAACTACCATCTTTTTTTATTGTAAAAGTTACGTTTTACCTTGATTTTCGGAGGTTTGCAAATAAAAAGAGCATTGACCTCCCTTTTCTGGTATAATGTCAATCGCCAAACCAACATCCC
>DWVY01000027.1 GCA_019119995.1 Candidatus Mediterraneibacter faecavium
TGACATAGGGATTACCTTCTTTCCTAAGATATCTCTATTATACAGCAAGTACTGTATTTGCGCTTGTATTTACTACAAGACATATGAACTTTTCAAGGTACTATAGGGGGCTTTTGACCCTAGCATCATTAGAATGTTAGTTGACATTGATCTATCTTGGTCACCACGAAACGTAAAAACTGCATATCCACTTGTTCCTCCATTTGGCACACTATGTAATACATTTCCCACCCAGGAGACTAAATAAACTGTAACCATCGCTATAACAAATAATAATGCATATATATACCACTCCATTGTTCTCTTCCTCTTTTGTTTCATAAAAAGGATGATAAATGTACGCACCTTTTTCAGACTCTAATATACTACACTTATTATCCTTGTGCAACATTTTCCGAATGCATGTTCTGCTGATCCTCTGCAGCTTATGTTCTCCATTGGACAAGAAATCGGAGATAGCTGCCCGTAAATCAGCTTCTCCGATTCCATCAGGATTATCCTGCACGAGATATTCGCTTCTGTTAATTGTTTCTCAGATACTTTTTCGGGCGATACGGTTCAAAACATTCTCTTTTGTGTCCGCTGTCGCATATAGTAATCCGCAAAATCCGGACAACTGTCAGCCATCTGTCAGATAAAGACTCACGATTTCCTGCTCAAGCTTCACATTTTCCTGCAGCATATATTCCGCTGTTTGGCGGTACAGCTCTGTTCCCCGCAGTTTCTTCAGTCTTTTCCTGTCCCCAGGCATCAGTTTCTGGAGGCAGCCTGCATACCGGGGATTTTTCAATTCTTCCACAGACATATGCCATAAGCTGAACGGGACTCCTGTCATCCGGCAAAGATGATCATGGATATAGAATCCCCCGGCATCGATATCGCCGAAGTGAAGAAACTTTAAATTCGGATTATCGCCTTTTACTTTTTTCAGAAAATCGCGCTGTGTCCGATTTGTGTATCCGCCCAGATAAAAATATACACTGTTTTCCCCGGAGCATCTGTAATATGCAGTTTTATTCTCCACGGTAATAAATCGTTCTGCGTTCACACGGATTTCCTGCAGATCCTTCAGTTCATCTGCGGAGAATTCGATCCCATCCGAAAAAGCACCCAACGGTATCTCGTATCCGCCTTTTTTCAGTACTGCATCGCCTTTGAGGCAGAAGCGCTGCTGTTCTGGGTAAATATGATATTCCTTCAGGATCTCGCCCGGCATCTCATCCTGCCTGCAGGAACGGCCGAGATAAGTCCTGAGCCTCTTGCACACGGCGTCCAGTGTCTTTTCTTCAAAATATTTCGTAGAACCATAGATTATCTGCGAAGCCTCTCTCAGATACAGCGGTACGGTGTTATTCTCGATAAAGACAAGGGCGCGAAGGATTTCTTCTGTCTGTTCATATCGTGCCGGCACCTGATTGCGGGAAATTTTTTCACAGAGTTCCCCGCATACCAGGTCGGCTGCCGGCGACCGCCCTTCATACCGCCGGATCATATCCCTGACTTCCTGCATTTTGTCAGCTTTTGACTGATATCCGCAATGTGCTTTCAGGTAGCTTTCCACCGCTTCAATCTGTGTATCATCCAACCAGATCCCTTCGATTTCATTGCTGAACCGCTTCATCTGATAATCTGCAAAGCCAAGTATTCTGCACATTTCAGCCGCTTCATTCAACGCTTCGATCTCCCCGGGATCTCCGTCATTTTCCCGGTATTTCCGGTACAGTTTCTCCGGTTTTACTATGGTTCGCCTGTGGATCAGGCTGGTCCCGCTGTCCTTCCTGCTTTTCCGGTACCCCTCCGCAAGATATGTCAGTATTTCTTCCAGATAATGATCACGGTCTTTCATGGAACTGCACCACTCCCATCTTCATACTGTCTGCCCGGATCCGAAGGACCGGAAGAATCACCTCGCACTCATCGCCAATCGTCTCCGTCTTATCCGGCGAGCAGAAAAGCACCTGGAGACCCTGCCGTCTCATAAAATCCAGCATGATCTTCACATTGCCCGGATCCATCTTGGCAAACGGTTCATCTATAAATACAAGTCTTGTGGAATCCGTCTTCTGATTATAGATCATCAAAAGCGCTGAGATCAGGATCAGCAGATACGGGATCTGTACTTCCGCACCGGAATTGAACCCGGTCTGCCTGGACAGTTTCGCACGGTCCAACACATCATTTGTAATCAGAATCTCGTATGTCATATAGTTCCGGTAATCGGCGAACCGCGCGATCGTCTCTTCGCTGTTTTTCTCGATCACCCGATTGATGATCTGCTTCAGATCCTGTTCCAACTGCTGCACTTCCTCGTCAGAATGCGTTCCGAGAAAACTGAAAACACCCTGGCCGTCTGTTCCGCCGAGCTGCTCCTGCTCGTCCAGATATTTGGCATAGCGGATAATCTGCATATACTCGGAGCCGTCTTTCACATAGTCGACTGAGAACTGATATTTTGACGAAAACTGAAGTTTTGCCAGTTCGATATTAATCTCCCTCAGCTCTTCCCTGGCGCGTTCACAGCATTTCAGGATCGTAAGCACGAATTCATTTTTGAAAATCTCCTCGTACCGGTGTGTCTGCTCTTCCAGCTTCTGGCGGATCTCCTGCAGATTATCCATCCAGATCCGGTCTTTCCTGGCAGCATACAGATTCCGGTTCTCTGTCCCCACGCTCAGGCCGCTGTCCGGATAATGCGCCTGATATGCGGACTGAAGCCTAATCAGGTCTTCTCTGGCTTTATCGATTTTCTGCTCTGTTCGTTTTCTGGACTGGGGCTGCATCAGCCCGCCCTGGCCGCTGCTGCCGTTCTGAAGGAATTTTGTATAAGCTTCGACTGCTTTCTGGACGACCGGATAGGATGTGATCTCGTATTCCCGGAATGTTTTTTCCGCATCGTCCAGTTCCTGTCCTCTTGCTTCCATTCTCTCTTCACTGTTTTGGATCACAGTGGCCAGTTCGCTGTCCAGCTTCATTTTCTCCGCCTGTTCCTGACGAACCGCTTCCTTTTCCGCCTGCAGTTTCTCTGTCAGCCTGTACAGCTCCATATATTCCCCGTTATCCGCCTGAGCTTTTCTCAGACGGGCAAGCTGCTCCTCTGACGCTCTGTACTGCTCCATCGTTCGCTGGTATGCTTCGTGCGCGTCGTAGCGGTAAGCACGGAAGAGGCTCCTGGCATTGAACAGCCTGCTCCTGCGGATCCGGATTTTTTCCTTTTCCTCTAACAGTTCTTTCTTTTCTTCTTTCAGTTTTTCCACTTCCTTTTCCGCCCGGATCCGGTTCAGTTCAAATGTCTCCTGTCCGAGATAATAGGAACGGATCCTGTCGAACCGAAGGAAATAGCTGTCCATTGCAACAGACACTCTTCCCTCCCTTGAAATGGCGTTCTCGTAATTGCGCACTTCATCCAACTCTACCGCATGCATCCGCCCAAGCTGGTATTCAAAATATTTCTTTGCCACCTTATTGCGTATATCAAGAAAATGTACCGGCGAATCAGTCTCGGGAGCGGTTTCTTTCTGCATGAGCAGCTTTGTGTTAAACAGATGTGCGTATCTGTTCTTTGAGCGGTTCAAAACATCATCTGCGATATCATAATACTCCGGATCCACAAGGATGGTATACCGCCTCGCCCCGAGGAATGCTTCGACCGCATCCCTCCACGTTTCATCCGTCAGACCGATCACATACTCACATGCGAACTGCGCTTCTGACTTGACCCCCTGTTTCCGGAACTCCTGATTAATCTCCTCGCGCAGTCCGACATAGTCCGGGATCAGCGCATATGCGTTCCTGTGCTTCCGGCATTCTTCCACAATCCGCAGCTGCTTCTCCATGTGTTCTTCAATCTCTCTCTGTTTTCGCTCGATATCCCCCAGGCTTCTGACTGTTCGGTCGTACTCTTCATCTGCGGCAGTCTTAAGCTGTTCCACTGCCGTTTCCTTTTCTGCTGAAGAGAACCGGCAGCTCTCACACAGCGCCGCAAGAATCTGCCGCTGCGCCGGCTCCTGTCCCGCTTCCCGGAGCATATACATCATCTCACTGACCTTTGTCTGAAATGTTTCCAACTCTTTCATATCTGCCTGAAGGATCTGTTTTTCCTGATTCAGCTCTTTCAGATGCTTCTCTTCCTCAGCGATCATCTTTGCACAGTCCATAGCATTCAGGTTGACCTGCGCCTGGATCAGCCGTCTGTCGACCTCTTGGCTCCGGCGGTCAATCGTCTTAAGAAGCTCAGCGTTTTCTTCTTTCTGGCGCGATGCCAGCTGCTTTTTCTGTTCAAGTTCGCAGATTTCCTTTTTCAGTTCCGCTTTTTTCTTATAGCTTCTCTTGATATCATCTGTCAACAGCCGGTTCTTCTCTGTCTCCCATGCGTCATATTCGCCGAGGATCACCTCAAGTTCATTTACCTCTTCTCCAATCATCTGAAATGTATGGTTCAGGCGGTCGATATTTTCCTTTGCCTCGATCAGCTTGGTAAAATCAACGCTCTTCTCTTCCAGGACGCTCTCTCTGATAAAGCGGTCAACACGCGCGTCCGGGTCATAGGACATGATCCCCCGAAGCCTCCGCAGATAGGCCGGCAGCTGACTCAGCCCCATTTTCATGCCTGTCATCTGAAGAAATTTCGGCAGTCCCTGTTCCCGGTTCATCAGGACCAGGCCGTATGCTTTCTGCAGCCCGGATGCAGAATACGGTCGCACTGCTCCGTTGTCTTCATATGTATGCGAGACTTCATCCAGTTTCCTGTCGTTCATGACATAGCGAAGCGTCTGACAGTTATTTGCCGCGCTTGTCTCGATCACCGTGCCCAGGACGAAATATCTGTCTGCCAGCTCGTCAAAAAATTCCAGCGCGATATGCGTATATACCGTTGGGAAGCGGTCCGACGGACGCATGTAAGTCCCCGCCGTGGCGTCAAGAAGCCCGCGGGTATAGGAAGACAGCGTCCGGCTGCCCTTACTCTCCGATGATTTATTAAAAACTGTATCCCCATACGCTGCGTATTTGACCGCATCCAGCAGGACAGACTTCCCGTTTCCGTTTTTCCCGGCGATCAGCGTAAACCGTCCGACCGGAGCCGTCTCATTTGAAAATGCATACCAGTTGATCAAACGTACCTTTTTCAATAAAATCAATGTTCCGGTTCCTCACTTTCATCCTTTACATATTCGCGGACCACCGCCTCAAACTGCGGGATGTCCCAACCAAACTGCAGTGAAGGATAGAGTTGGATCAGCATATCCTCACCGTCTTCATTTTCATTATAATTGATCAGACTGTACTTTTTAAAAAGACGGAATGCAGCTGAAAGTTCCTGTTTCCCGGCAATATCCCCGTAAGACATGATCTTGTCGATAAGATCCCCCTTGGTAATAAAATTACCTTCGTTGTATCCGAGATTCTCAAGATAGATTTTCCACAGGACAAGAAGCAGATGATACTGTACCGTTGTAAACGTCACCACATTGGCCCGTTTGAGCCCCACGGTCTCTTCGTCTTCTTCACTTGCAGTCAGCATACAGACGCCGCTTTTCTCCTCCACCATGACGTCAAATCCGATCATGCGCAGATACTCGGAGATGTCCTGCCGGTTTGACTCCCGCGAGGCAAACGCATACAACTTCTCGTCTTTGTCCCGGAGAATGAATGTAGAGGCCAGAAGTTTCCTGATACACCGTTTAAACAGATTGCCGTTTTCTTCTTTGATCTTCATCTGGAGAATGATATCACTCATGGTCGTTTCCTCTTGTCTTTAATCTTTTTTATCCGGAATGCACGGACCGCCGCTGCTTCCGTCTCTACCATCCCGGCGCCGAATTCCACCTCATATGGGAAACCGGCCGTCCCGGAATAAATGATACTGGCAGCTGCCATCATTGCATCCTCACGGGTATGCAGTCCGCAGGCCTCGATCGGCATCCCGGCTTCCGTGACCGGCAGGCGGTCAAAATACTGCTGTACCCTGTCCATACTGTACCGGTCCGGACGCTCTGTCAGCAATTCCTTTGTAAGCCGTTCCCGTTCCTCTTCTGAGAGCACCGGCTCGACAATCCCCGGAGCGGGCGCGTCCTGATTTCTCCTTTTCCTTCTCTCAAGGGATTTCCTGCCGACATATCCGTATTCCATGACGCGGTATGCCCCCGATACGGCACCAAGCACTGCCTCCCGCTCTTCTTTCCCGGCATCTTTTAAAAGCAGGAGAAGCCGGTTCAGTGTCTGCTCCAGGTTCGTTCCGTTTCCCAGCACCATGGAGATGCGCATGGCGTACAGATTATAATAAGTATTGATCTTTTTATCAATATAGCCGATATCCCGCTCATATTCCAGATTCACAAAGCTGTCCAGTTCTCCAAACTGCCGGTCAACGACCTCCCGTGCCTGAAATTCATCCGTCCGTTTCAGGCCGGTGTACTCTGCAATCATCTGTCCATATATGTCTGAGCGCCGGAGTTTCTGCAGCAGGCGGTCGATATTGGCGATATAGGACGGGATGAGTCCGCTCTTCTTGATAAAAAAATAATCTCTGAAAAAACGATCCAGCAGTTCGTCTTTCATCAGGAAATGTCCAAAGCTGTTCACATCCCCCATCTTTAATACTGCCCTCATAATCTCACGGATGCTGTCTTTCAAGATCAGCAGCTCATTTTTCAGATCGCATTCATGCTCGATCAGAGGAACAAGAATGCTGGAATACGGCCGGGCCGCCCGCCCGCTGTCTTTTGCAAATGCAGAATTTAAGATCTCGTACATGGAGAAAATGTGATTCGTGATCGCACTGTTCGTATCCATATCAAAGATCTTGTGAACTGCGTCAACCAGTTTTCTGCAATACGCCGATACAGATGCAATATTATCCCCGTTTCTCCCCACTTCTTTCGGGGTGATCCATCCGCAGTTCCGGAAATAGCGCAGGATCGCCGCCGCATTCTCCTGCGGACTCCGGCTGTTGGTGATAATGTCTTCTTTCTCTCCAATCTGCTCTGTTTCAATGGCATACTGGCAGTTCCTCAAGTAAATTGTCAGGCAGTTCTTCGCATCCGCCTCGTATAATACCGGGATTTCCTTGGATATCTCGATCAGCTCTGTAATACAGGCAAAATAAATCTCACGGTTCTTCCCTGTAAATGGATTAAAAAAGCGTTCGCTTACCGACTGAAAAAATGACATGCTTCTATCTCCTGTCTAAAAAAATTCCCGGCAGATCTTCTGTTTTCACTTCCGATCTGTCCGGGAGTTTTCACTTTTATTCACCCCTGATCTCCTCCGGATATTCCACGCCCTCCGGCAGTGGATCCCACTCGTTCAGCCCCAGGCTCTGCTTGAACATTGCCTGTTCAAGCGTTACATGCGGTTCATCTTCCTTAAGATAGTCGAGCAGTTCATCGACGCCTTCCCTGGTCACATTGTTGATCAGGAAGATCCGCTCGCATCCGATATTGATGAGCCACTGGCGGACCATCGGAATATTGGCATACGGGGAATCGATCTTGGTGATGATGCCGATAAGAGGCCGCTGGATAAAGGAGCGGCTGCTGTCGCAGAACAAACTGAACGGCTCGTCCGCGGACTGTACGATAGCCACTACGTCCGCCTCAAAAGAAAAGCATGCCAGTCCCACGCTGAAGCGTTTGGACTCCGCATACTCTCCCGGAGAGTCGATGGTATCATCCTCAGAATATGTATACTGTGTCTTGATATAATGGAGTTCTTCTCCTTTGAGCGCCTGTGTGAGCGAAGTCTTCCCCGCCTCGCTCCGGCCCATCAGGAACATTTTCTTCATATTGTCACCCTAATCAACTTCTGTGTATTTCGCAGGTTTTAAATCCCAGCACCTCATCGAAAAACTTTACAACACTTTCTACCGCTGTCTGGACTTCCGCCAGCCCGCCTGTAAGGATCAGCGAACCGCAGAACCTGTCCATAAACCCGATCTCCACGTTTGCACTCTTGACCGCAGTATCCGCCGCGACCACCACAGCCTCCCAGGGCGTGAAGCGCATCAGACCGATCGATTCACCGGTATGGTCTTCGCCCTCGTGCACACCGATGTGCAGCGCCAGATTATGATAGATACAGGTTTCTGAAGGACTGATCACGTGCGCCATGCAGACTTCCTTGCCGGGAACGCGCACACGGGTCAGACGCAGCCGTTTTCCTTTCAGGTGTTCGTAATTATCATGGAACAGAAGTTCCAGAAATTCCTCTCTAGTCATTCGAGCCATGCGTACACTTCCTATCTCTTTGTGATGTTGCAGACAACATATCCCAAGGTGTCGCGGAAATATTCCACAACCTGTGTCAGTGCTGCCGTCACATCTGAAATCTCGCCGGTCACGATCAGCGTGCCGGTGAAACGGTCTGCAAATCCGAGATAAACATTGCCGCTCTTCACTGCAATGTCCGATGCGATCACCGCAGACTCCGGCGGCGTCATGTTCATGATGCCGATCGCGGACGAACGGTAATCAAGCTGCGGGTTCAATCCCAGTTTCTGATAAATGATCGGTGCCGGGCCGCCCATTACATGGGCGAATGTGATCTCCTTTCCGGCTACGGTTTCCTGTACGATTCTTATCTGTTCTCCATGGTCATTTGCCATTTCCTGATTCCTCTCTCTCCTGTAAAATCCGCCTGTAAAACGGCAGAATACTCCTCTTTTTAGAATACTATTTCAAACCCGATATGTCAAGATTTTCACGCGACCGCACAGCTCTGACGAGCAAAATATATTATGCTGTTTTTTATTTCCCCTTATCTCCCCTCATCACTTCCTTTCTTTCATCTCTATGCAAATCTTACTTGTATCTTTTTTTCTAATTCCCTTAGGCTTTCTTTCAGCCCTCTGTTTTTCCATGCCGTCAGCAGGAGCCGGTGCTTTTGCTCCCTGCTTTGCTTTACTTTCTTCCACAGCATCTTCCATGCTTCTATAATCTGCGCGATCATGTGTCCGATCTGTATCAGATAATAATGGTTCTTCATCCCCTGGTAATCATGGCTGAACCGATGTTCCAGGTGATACCCCTGGTTTTTCTGTGTATTGAATCCTT
>DWVY01000028.1 GCA_019119995.1 Candidatus Mediterraneibacter faecavium
AATATATTCCTGATCTTCCCGAAGATCCCGGTTAAAGAGCTTCAGGCCGATGTGCAGGTCTGAAAGATGAAAAAACTTCATCCCGATGTCCTCCCTTATCTGTTTCTGTTCCGCTTATTTATCACCTATAGATAACCTTCAGCCGTATGTATGCATTTACCATTCTGTCCGTGCCGCACGGTTGGTCCTAAAGGAACAGAAGCGCTGCAATGACCGCACAGATCGTGCTTAACAGTGTCCCCAGCAGATAGTACTCCGCAAACTCCTGATCCTTTGAGATCCTGTCGTACCGCGCGATGGATTTAGCAGTCAGGACAAGTCCCACCGCAGAATACTGCCCGATCGAAATGAAGATGACCATGATGATCCGCTCAAGAGTACCGATCATCCTTCCTGCGTTTTTGTCTTTCTGTATCGCCCTTCCTCTGTCTGGCTCCCTTTCGCTGTCCGGTTCCCTTCCGCTGTCTGCTTCTCCTCCATTGTCCGCGCCGCCGTCCTTATCCGGCTTGTATCCGGAAAGGATATTCGCGATCAGGATATTCACCGGTTTGTGGATCAGCAGCAGGACTGCCGCCCACCGCAGGCATGTTATCTCCGAAATGCCGAAAGAGTCAAAAAGGACAGCGCTGCTCTCCCTGTATAAGGATGCAATGTCAGACTGCGCCGTCCAATATGAAACTCCGAGGATCGCGGCCAGATGAACCGCCTGGTCGAGCAGGAAGACATCTCTCCTTCCCCTCGGACTTTCTATGAACTCTCTGAGCGGACGCCTTTCCCTGAAAATCCGGCACACCGCATATTTCACGATATCGACCGCAGCGTGGGCAGCGGCAAACGCAAGGATATACCGCAGTTTCATCCCGGGCAGGAAAAGGAAAAGCAAAAGCCATGAACCCGCACCGTAGATCAGGCAGTGGCAGATCGTCCAGGAGAACTGTCCCTGCTTTTTGTCCGCCATTTTCTGCGTCTGAAAGTAAAAGTCTCCGAGCAGGTGCACACACAACAACACTGTAAAAACTGATTTAATCATCCCGTATCTCTCCAAGTATCTTCGCCGCATTTCTCAGCGCGCTTTCATAGGTATAGTAACTTCCCGCCGCCAGTGTCTTCTGGACTGTCGACTGGGTGATCTCCAGCCTGCCGGCTGTGTTCTGCTGGCCATCCCCGTGGAAAAGCATATCCCATATGACCTCTCTCTGCCGGTCTGTCCAGCCGCTCTCCACCACATACATCAGGTCAAAGACCGTGTTCAGCAGGATCTCTTTGTCCCGCAGTTTCTCATCCATCTTAAGGCAGAGTTCCGCCAATACCGGACGGTTCTTCTTCTCACGTTCCTTCAAAAGCTCCACTGCCTCGCGCGCCCGGTAATACCCCGGACCGTCCGCGCCCAGTGCCATTTCTGTCCTGATGTCCGTCGTGATCTGCCCGAATCCGATCCCGAAGCGCAGACGCACAGGGTACATCTCCATCCGGATCTCATTGATCATGTCCAGGACTGCTTTCCCGCTGCACAAAAGTCCCTGAAACTCGTCTCCCAGCGTGATCAGAAACCTGGACACAATCTCCTCTTTGTAATTTTCGTTCAGCCTCTCCAGCACTTCCTGGAGACGGAGCTGTACTTCTTTTCTGTTTTCCAGAAGCCTGGAATCTTTGATGTCGCCGATGACAGCGACAAAAGAATATATTGTAGTTGAATGATCCATACTGTTCCCTCCATATTTACAGTATATAGACGAAAATATGAATAAATCAGATCACAAAAAGCCGAATCATGCCGAGGATCAGCAGATGCACCGGATAGAACAGATAGAAGAACCACTTTGAGAACGTCCTTCCCCGCTCCATCCGTTTTCCGTTATAGAAGCAGACGACGGTGATTCCCGCCGCCAGTATCCCCGATGCTGATAAAACGGCATAGATCAGGCTCTGCACGGTCTGCGCCGCGCTGGCGCCAGGCGCAAAACCGAGGAAAGCGAACGCTGCCGCTCCGATGAAGAAGGCATTACGCACTTTCCCTCTGTCCCTATCTGCCCTGGCAAACAGAAGGGTGAACAGCGGAGCGATGAGCGCCCAGTCTGAGAACAGAGAAATCAGGAAGAGCACGGCGGTCAACACTCCTGCAAGGATTCTATCCCGCACATTCTCCCTCACATACAGGATGCCAAAGCACAGCAGCAGAGTGAAGATCATGTTGAACCCGCAGAAGGAGATGATCCGCTCGCCGTTGTATGCCTCGGAAAAAGCAAGGCAGAACGGGAGCTCTGAGACCAGGGCGAATACCGCCAGCCGCTCTGCATAGCGCTTTTTTGAATGTGTGTAGTGATAACCTTCCACGAGGAAATAGCACATGACCGGAGCTGTAAAATATCCAACGTCCACAAGGATCTCGAACAGCAGGCTGCCCGGCGTGAGGAAAATATTTGCGATATGGTTCATAAGCATCGTAAACATAGCGATATACTTGATCACATCTCGGTTTAATACTTTGCCTTTCATTCGTCTGCACCTTTCTTTTTCAGCAGTTCTACAAGATATCTCTGCGCTTTCTCTGTATACATGTATACCTCATAGGGATTCCCCTTCGAGCTGATCCGCTCCTCCGCACGGATTCCCGCTTCCCTGCCCTTTTCTGTCAGGACCGTTCTTGTAAATCCGTTCCAGTATTTTTTCTCAAGGCAGCCCTCTTCCAACAGCTTTTCCGTCAGCCATTTGATGGTCAGGCGTTTCATCCGGCTCTCATCCCGCAGGTCATTGATCTGCGCTGCAAAATCGCTGATCGTAGTCTCCGGGACATACCGGACGGCAGACAGGATCTCATCCGTCAGGCGGAACTCTTCCTTCCTGCCCTTTGCCCTTTTCTCCGTCAGCAGTGCCGTAGGATCCCCTCTCTTCTCTCCGGCGGCGTCCGCTCCGGACAGAAAGAGGGACGGATCTGCGCCCCATCCTTCCCGGTCGCCGCCGGTGACTGACCGGATCTTCTCAAGGAACCTTCCACCGTACTGCTCCATCTTCTTCGCGCCCATCCCGTTCACATCCAGCATCTCATCCTCCGTGAGAGGGATCCGAAGACACATGTCCCTCAGCGTCCGGTCTGACGCCACCATATAGGGCGGCACGGAGCGTTCCTGTGCCAGTTCGGTGCGAAGCCTTCGGAGCTCTTCGAACAGCTCTCTGCCCTTCTCCGTCAGGTCTGCCGTCCGCGCGGCTTTCTTTCCGGAAGTCTTTGCGCCGGATGCGCTCTGCCTCTCAACTTCCTTTTTATAGCGGATCACAAAAGGCTCTTCTCCGGCAAGGAGCAGGTCCGACTGTTCCGTCAGCTTCAGAAGAGCGTACTTGTCTTCCGTCTGTCTGAGATATCCGCACTCCAGCATGGTGCGGATCACTTCCTTGACCATAGCCTGCCCCATCTTTCTCTGACTGCCGTAGGCCGGATTCTGGTCCATCCGGTAATTCCGGATCTTCGCCGTATTCTCGCCGAGCAGCGTCCCGGCGATCATGTTCCTTCCGAAGCGCTGGCCTGAAGTCCGGATACAGCGGACTACATCGGCGGCCGCATCCGACACATCCTTTTCTTCAAATTCCGTCAGGCAGTTGGAGCAGTTCCCGCACCGCTCTTCCGCCTGTTCTCCGAAGTAGGTCAGGATGCAGTTTCTCAGACATTTCGTGGTCGTGCAGTAGGACTCCATCTTCCGCAGGCGCTCCGCATCCTGCGCCTGGATCACCCGCAGCTCTTCTACTGTATAATCCCGGTAGTCTTCCCTGCTCTCCAGGAGCATCCGGTTGATCACCGTGTCCTGGGGTGAGTAGAAAAGGATGCACTCCGCGGGCTCGCCGTCGCGCCCGGCCCTTCCTGCCTCCTGATAGTAGTTTTCCATACTCTGGGGCATATTATAATGCAGGACATAGCGTACATTCGACTTGTCGATCCCCATCCCGAACGCATTGGTCGCGATCATCACCCGGGTCCGGTCATAGATAAAATCCTCCTGGCTCGACCGGCGCGCCTCCGCGCTCATGCCTGCATGGTATCTTCCCACAGGGAATCCCGCGTTCTCCAGTTCCAGGTACAGCTCGTCCACTCCTTTTCTCGTGGCGCAGTAGATGATCCCGCTTTCCTCCCTGTGCTCTTCTACATAGCTGCGGATCTGTTCCTTCTTGTTTCCTGCTCTGCGAACCTCGAAGTAAAGATTTTCCCGGTCGAATCCGGCGACCGTCTCATAGGGCTGTTCCAGTTCAAGCGAAGCGATGATATCCTCCCTCACCCGCTCTGTCGCCGTCGCGGTAAACGCCGAGACCACCGGCCGCGCCGGAAGCCGCCGGATGAAGTCGAGGATCCGCACATAGCTCGGACGGAAATCCTGTCCCCACTGGGAGATGCAGTGCGCCTCATCCACAGTGACCATGGAGAGCTCCGCGTGGCAGGCAAAGTCCAGAAACCTCGGCGTCTCCAGTCTCTCCGGAGCCACATAGATGATCTTGTACCGTCCTGTTTTTGCCAGTTCCAACGCCTTTGTGACCTGAGTCTCCGTCAGGGAACTGTTGATGTAGGCCGCGTGGATCCCCGCCTCGTTGAGCGCCTTCACCTGGTCCATCATCAGCGAGATCAGAGGCGACACCACCACCGTGATCCCAGGCATCAGAAGCGCCGGCAGCTGATAGCACAGAGACTTCCCGGCGCCGGTCGGCATGACTGCAAGGACGTCCCGCCCGGCGAGGACCTGGTCGATGATCTTCTCCTGTCCCGGCCGGAAGGCGTCATATCCAAAGTATGTTTTAAGCGTCTGTATTTTGAATAATCTGGTTTGTTCCTGATCGTATATCATTGTCCGTCTTTCTGTCCTTTCTTCTGAAACTGTCGCTCCGGCATCTTCTGTGCAAGCCATACAGGCGGCGGTCAGTGACGGTCAGCTGCGAGCGGCAGCACTTTTTCTCAGCCCTTTCCCAGCCGTCAGATACACGAGTCCTGCCAGTGGCATCGTCACTGCCAGCGTCGGATAGAACAGTCTGATATCCAGTCCTCCGTACAGCGCTCCCCCGATCACAGGCCCCAGGGTCATGCCGAGATCCAGGCCAATATAATACGTGCTGTTCGCCAGGCCCCTCTTCTCTTTGCCCGCCAGAAGGATCGCCGTGGACTGGCACACCGAACTCATGATCCCGTATCCTCCCGCCAGAAGCGCCGAAGAGATGAGCATGGTCACATTGCTGTGCATGACCGCAAGCAGCGCAATGGCAAGAAGCTCCGAGATACAGGCGGCCAGCAGGAACACCCGGAAAGGCAGCTTATCGAAGAGATTGCGCAGGCTCAGCCTGAGCACGATCAGCACCACCGCATAGGATGGGAAAAACATGCTCACTGCAACGTCCAGTCCCCGCGTCTCCACATAGGTCACGAGGAACGACTGGGTCGCGCAGTACGGAACCGCAAACAGCATGATGATCAGCGCGATCGGGATGACCTTGACGTCGATCAGCTCGATCCGCCTCTTCCCCGCCCTTTCCCTGGCGTCTGCCGCTGCTGGAATGTCTGTCCCTGCCGGAGCGTCTGTCTCTGTTGGAATGTCTGTCTCCGCCGGAATGTCTGTCTCTGCCGGAGCGTCTGCTTTTACCGGCTCTCCCTTATCCCCGATAAACTGGATCACCGCGATGATCGCCACAGAGAACACCAGGGCAATGACAAACGAAGCGCGGTATCCGAGCGCCTGGTACGCGCTCACACCGATGGCAGGGGCGACTGCCATCGCCAGGGCGTTCATCGTGCCGTAGAATCCCATGCCTGATCCGATCTTATCCTTCGGAAGCATATTGGACATCCAGGTCGCCATACAGACAGAGCAGCAGGCAAACCCGAAGCCGTTTATGATCCTGGCGATCACCACGACGGCCTCATTCGGTGCAAAGATATAGCCGACGCAGGCGGCCGTCATGAATACAGCGCCTGCAAAGGAGAGCTTATATTTACTGATCCTGTCCGCCAGATTGCCCGCCAGAGGCCGGCAGAATAAAGATACAAGGTTCATCATTCCGCCCACCAGTCCCATCAGTGCCGCCGATGCGCCGATGCTCTCCGTAAATCCCGTGATCAGCGGCGTCACGAGCATGGGACTTGCCATATAGAAAAAGCTGGCGGCAAGTACCAGGATGATATCTTTTGAATAGGATTTCTCTGCCATGAGCAAACCTTCTTTCTGTCTCTTTCATTCTGCGCCTTCCCTGCGGGAAGAGGCGCGCTTTCGGGATGCTTTACAAGACTCCCGCCTTAACATCATATACCTTTGAGAGCGGGAAAACAAGAAGACCTGCACGGCTTTTTCTCCGCACAGGTCTCAAGTTTTCCTGTTCTTACACTCTGCAGCAGAGTGGTTTATGAGTCTTCCTCAGGCTTTCTTCCTCTGAGCCTCAGATAATAGAACCTTAGTTTTTCTACAAGTATAGTCAAATATCTAAGAACCGGCTCGGTCGCTATGGCAAATACGACGAACAGCATGATACATTCCATCGTCATGCCTGTGATCGCGAACAGATCGTTTAAGAAGATGCTGCAGAACAGCAGTCCGGCAATACATCCGCCGAGTATGCCGATACGGATCTTGTTCATCGGCGCACTGATCTTATACAGGATCATGAAGCCGACGATAGCCAGCAGCATAGTGGCCGCCGTTGAGATATCCGTCGGATCGACTCCAAATGTACGCCCGAAGATGACCAGGGCTCCCACCGCAAGCGCATCTGTGATCGCTGCCGGAAGTGCTTTCAGGAACACATTTGTCAGGAAGTGTCCTTTGATCCTGTTCTTATTCGGCTCCAGTGCCAGGAAGAATGCAGGAACGCCGATGGTAAACATACTGATCAGAGAGATCTGCGACGGTTCCAGCGGATACGTGAACATAAACACGACCGAGATCAGGCTCAGCAGGAACGAGAATATATTCTTCACAAGGAAAAGACTCGCTGAACGCTGGATATTATTCACTACTCTCCTGCCCTCTAACACGACTTCCGGCATACAGGAAAAGTCTGATTCCAGAAGAACGAGCTGTGATGCCTGTGCCGCCGCATCGCTCCCTGAAGCCATGGCGATACTGCAGTCCGCATCTTTCAGCGCCAGGACGTCATTGACACCGTCTCCTGTCATCGCGACCGTATGTCCTGCCTCTTTCAGCACCCGGACGAATTTGCGTTTCTGATCCGGGGTAACGCGTCCGAATACCGTGTTTTTGAGCACTGCTTTGCGGAGAGACTGTTCGTCTTCCAGCTCAGATGCATCTACATATTTATCTGCATTTTTGATCCCGGCCTGCCTTGCTACTTTGGATACTGTGACAGGGTTGTCTCCGGAGATGACCTTGACTTCTACCCCCTGCTCGGCAAAATATTCAAACGTCTCCCTCGCAGCCTCACGGATCGGGTTCGCCAGAAGGATGAATCCGAGCGGAGTGATCCCGTGATCCAGAGGCTTACCGTCCACTTCTTCATCATAAGAGCCGAACACAAGTACACGGGCTCCTGTGGAGGCATGTTCCGTGATCTCTTCCGCGTAGTCACCGTATTTTTCTTTCAGGACGAACTCCGGGGCTCCAAGCACATATGCGCCGTCTTCAAAAGTAACGCTGCTGTATTTTGTAGCGGAAGAAAAGCCTGTTTTTGAAACAGCTTTCTTTCCGGAACCTTTTGTGAAATATTCTTTCATAGCTGCCATAGTGATATTATCTTTTGTCATGGCAGCGGCAAAATCTCCGATCAGCGTGCGGAGCGGATCCATTGTATCTGGATCATATTCGTCTGTCTCGATCACACCCTGTACTTTCATTGTATTATCTGTGATCGTTCCGGTCTTATCCACGCAGAGCACATCTACCCGCGCCAGCGTCTCGATGCATTTCATATCGTGGAGCAGGACTTTCTTCTGTGCGAGCCGTATAGAGCTGACGGCAAGCGCTACACTTGCCAGCAGGTACAGTCCCTCAGGTATCATGCCGATCACGGCGGCGATCATGGAAGTCACGCTTTCACGGAATCCGTCATCCTGGAAAAAGAATGCCTGCGAGAACAGGACAAGCCCGATCGGAATGATCGCCACGCCCACACATTTTACCAGTTTGTCGAGAGAGCGTATCATCTCGGACTGCTCCCCTGACTGCATCTGTTTTGCCTGCAGCGTCAGCTTGGAAATATAGGAATCTTCACCCACCCGGTCCAGTCTTGCATGACACTGCCCGGATACGATAAAGCTTCCGGACATGAGCTTATCGCCTCTGCGTTTTGTGATCTCGTCGGATTCTCCGGTCAGGAGCGATTCGTTGACCTGTACTTCTCCTGCGCTGACGACAGCATCTGCACAGACTTGATTTCCTGCTTTGAAAATAACAATATCATCGATCACCAGCTCTTCTGCATCTATGACCGACTTCTTGCCGTCACGTACGACAGTAGCGTGCGGTGCGTTCAGCATCGTAAGCTTGTCCAGTACCTGTTTGGCGCGCACTTCCTGTACGATACCGATCAGTGTATTGGCGATAATGACCGGCAGAAAGGTCAGGTCACGGAAAGAGCCGACCAGGATCAACAATATAGCTAAAATAGCGAAGATAAGATTGAAATATGTAAAGACATTTTCGTGTATGATCTCTTTTGTCGTCTTAGAAGGTGGTTCCACAGAGCGGTTCACCCAGCCATGCAGGCGGTGTTCCTGTACCTGCTGGCTGGTAAGCCCCTTTTTATATTCAGGATCGTAACGCGTTGTAGGGATCCTTCTGTCCTTCTTTTCTTCTGTCTGTACTGTTTTTCTCCTTGGCATATTCTTCGGCATTACTCTTCCTTCTCATTGTATACTGGTTTCTGCTCTTCATCGGAAAGTTTTTTCTGCGTCAGGATCCGCATGAATTCTTCACCGGTGATCGTTTCTTTTTCATACAGATATTTGGCAAGTTCATGAAGTTTTTCATGGTTCTCTTTCAGGAGCGTCATAGCTTTATCGTACGCTTCTTTTACAGTATCGACAACCATATCATCGATCAGTGTTGCAGTCTCCGGCGAACAGCTTAAGCTGCTGTCGCCGCCCAGATAGGGATTTGCCTGAGTTTCAAGCGCCACCATACCGAACTTGTCGCTCATGCCGTAACGTGTGATCATGGCGCGGGCAAGTTTCGTCGCCTGCTCGATATCGTTGGAAGCGCCTGTGGTGACAGAGCCGAATACCAACTCTTCTGCACAGCGTCCTCCGGTCAGTGTGGCGATCTTATTTGCCAGCTCTTCTTTCGACATCAGGTTTCTTTCTTCTTCATCCACCTGCATCGTATATCCGAGCGCACCTGAAGTCCTCGGTATGATCGTGATCTTCGTGACAGGCGCGGGATTGGTCTGCAGCGCCGCTACGAGAGCATGACCGATCTCGTGGTATGACACGATCAGCTTCTCTTTTGTAGAGAGTACTTTGTTTTTCTTCTGATAGCCCGCGATCACGACCTCGATGCTCTCTTCCAGGTCAGACTGGGTCACATACTTACGGTTCTCACGTACAGCCCGTAACGCAGCTTCATTTACCATGTTGGCAAGCTCCGCACCGGAAGCTCCCGATGCCGCTCTTGCGATGGCGCCGAAATCAACGTCATCTCCGACCTTGATCTTCTTTGCGTGGACTTTCAGGATCTCTTCCCTGCCTTTCAGGTCCGGCAGTTCTACCGGGATCCTCCGGTCAAATCTTCCCGGTCTCAAAAGAGCCGGATCCAGTGTGTCCGGACGGTTTGTCGCCGCCAGGATCACAACGCCTTTGGACGCATCAAATCCGTCCATTTCGGTCAGAAGCTGGTTCAAAGTCTGCTCGCGCTCGTCATTTCCGGCAAAGCCCTGGCTGTCACGTTTCTTTCCGATGGTATCGATCTCATCGATAAATACGATACACGGCGCCTTTTCATTTGCCTGTTTGAAAAGATCTCGGACTTTTGACGCTCCCATACCAACGAACATTTCCACAAACTCAGATCCGGAAATGGAGAAGAATGGAACGCCCGCCTCTCCTGCGACCGCTTTTGCCAGCAGTGTCTTGCCGGTGCCCGGCGGTCCTACGAGCAGCGCGCCTTTCGGGCAGATCGCGCCGATCTCCTGGTATTTCTGCGGATTGTGAAGAAAGTCTACAATTTCTGTGAGCAGTTCCTTCGCCTCGTCTTCCCCCGCCACATCGTTAAACGTGATCCCGGTCTGCGACTGGACATACATCTTGGCATTGCTCTTTCCGAACTGCATGAACGGACTGCCGTCAGCTCCCCCGCCCATCTTCTTCATGAGCATCCTTGAGAGGATCTGCCCGATAACGATGAATACAACGATCGGTATCACAAGCGAGAGCAGCATGCTGAGGATCGGATTCATCGGTTCTTCAGCAACCCTTCCGAACTCGCATCCCGACTCCTGCAGCCGGTTCACCAGATCCGGATCTTCGAACCTGGTCGTCTCATACTGTACCGGAGTGTCGCTTTTATCTGTAAAGTAGATCGTCTCTCCTTCCAGCTGGACTTTCGATACCTGTTTTTCCTCCACCATATTGAGGAATGTACCGTAGTCCACTTCCTCAATATGGGTTCCCGTCATTGCCGGGAATACGAAAAAGTTAAATAAGAGCAGCACAGCCAGCACGATCAGATAATAGACTATCAGAGGTTTCTTTGGCTTCTGTACCTGTTTCATTTAATAATCTCCTTATTTTTTCTTCTTAAACAGAAGACGGATCCCTTTCATCGCCTGGATGATCGGAATGTTTACTGCCGCAAGTCCGTATACGGTAAGGAGCTGCGTCAGCGTGAGTGTCTGCACTTTAAACATATTGTGAAGTCCCGGTATCATAACGACTGCTGTGATCAGAACGATCCCGAGGACAAATGCGCCGATCAGGAACTTATTATTTACGACTTTGCGCGTAAATACGACCGGTCTGTCAGACTTACAGTTAAATCCGTGGAACAGACGCGCAGAACACAGTGTAGCGAATGCCATCGTGCTTCCAAGCAGTTCATTGCTGCCGTGATAGCCGATCATAAATGCGATCATCGTTGTCACAGCGATCGACAATCCCTCTGTTCCGATCTTGATCATAAAGTCTTTGGTCAGGATCGACTCGTTCATCGGTCTTGGCTTCTCATTCATTACGTCTTTTGATCCCGGCTCCAGACCAAGCGCGATCGCCGGGAGACTGTCTGTCAGCAGGTTGATGAACAGCAGGTGGACCGGTGCGAACGGCACGGGCAGCGCCATGATCGATGCGTAGAGTACTGCAAGGATCGCACCGAAGTTTCCGGACAGAAGGAACTGGATGGACGCTTTGATATTGCGGTAAATATTACGTCCGTTCTCAACTGCCTTTACGATCGTCGCAAAGTTGTCGTCTGTCAGCACCATTGCCGCGGCGTCTTTTGATACTTCACTTCCGGTGATACCCATGGCAACGCCGATATCAGCCTGTTTCAGCGCCGGAGCGTCGTTAACACCGTCGCCGGTCATAGATACGATATTTCCCTTATCCTGCCATGCGCGGACGATACGGATCTTGTGCTCCGGTGATACACGCGCGTAGACAGAGATGCCCTCGACAAAATCTTTCAGCTCTTCGTCTGACATTTTATCGATCTCAGCGCCCTCACATGCCTCAGATTCATTTTCAAGGATACCGATGCGTTTTGCGATCGCCGCTGCAGTCACTTTATGGTCTCCGGTGATCATGATCGGCCGGATACCGGCTCTCTTACACTCTGCGACCGCTGCCCTGGATTCTTCACGCGGCGGATCCATCATAGCGATCATACCAATAAATGTAAGGTCATACTCGTCATCAAGAGTAAGCTCCTCTTCATCTGATACCACTTTATATCCAAATGCTAGTACACGGAGTCCTTCCCTCGAGAAACTCTGGTTCTGGTCTTCGATATTTCTGCGGTCAGCATCTGTCAGCGGACGGATCACATCTCCGATCTGGATCTGTGTCATGCGGTCAAGGAGCACGTCTACCGCCCCCTTGATCACCATAGTCGGTACGCCTTCCATCGTGTGTTTTGTGGACATCAGTTTTCTGTCACTGTCAAACGGATTTTCACTCTCGCGCGGATATTTCGCACGTACTGCCTCAGGATCGAGTCCCAGCTTGCTTCCCAGATTGATAAGCGCTGTCTCTGTCGGATCACCGATCTCCACACCGTCTGTGTTCTTTGAATCGTTGCAGAGCATACTGCTGATGAGCAGACGGCTCTGTGACGGGTCATTAATATCAACATCTGCGGCTTTGATACATTTCTCATCCACATAGTAGTCTTCTACCGTCATCTTGTTCTGTGTCAGTGTACCTGTCTTGTCTGAGCAGATGATGGATACACTTCCAAGACCTTCCACAGCCTGCAGCTTACGCATGATAGCATGCTCTTTTGCCATCTTCTGTGTACCGAAAGAAAGCACGATCGTAACGATGGAACTCAATGCTTCCGGGATCGCTGCAACCGCAAGCGCAACTGCAAACAGGAATGCATCTCCGATATTGTCTCCCCTGAAGATACTGATACCAAACAGGATCGCACAGAATACCAGGATCAGAATCGAAAGTTTCTGCCCGAACTGATCCAGATTGATCTGGAGCGGCGTCCTCTTCTCTGATGTCGTCTTGAGCAGGCTTGCGATCTTACCGACCTCGGTCTCCATACCGATGCCTGTCACGACAAAGGCGCCCCGCCCGTAGGTAACAAAACTTCCGGAATAAACCATGTTAAGCCTGTCTCCCAGCGGAACTTCATCTTCCTTAATGATATCCGTCGTCTTTTCAACGCCGAGGCTTTCTCCCGTCAGTGCACTTTCGTCCACTTTCAGGCTGGCGCATTCTGTCAGACGGCCGTCTGCCGGGATATAATCTCCTGCATCCAGCATCACGATATCGCCCACGGTCACTTCAGATGACGGGATCTGTACCACATTTCCGCATCGAAGGACTTTTGCTTCCGGTCCGGACAGTTTCTTCAGACTTGCCAGCGACTGCTCGGCTTTGATCGTCTGGACTGTTCCTAGGATCGCGTTCATGGTGATCACGATCAGAATAACGACCGCGCTTTCCAGATCACCCATAAATCCGGACGCGATAGCTGCAATGATCAGGATAATAACAAGGAAATCCTTGTACTGCTCGAGAAAGATCTGAAGGACTGTCTTCTTTTTGCCTTCAACCAGCTCATTCGGGCCGTATTTTTCCTGATGCTCCAATACCTGTTCTTCGGTGAGAGGCTCCAGAGATCCGTTGACCTGCATGATCGTCTCTTCACCGGATAATTGATAATACTGTTTCATCTTTGTCTCTCCTCCTGTAACTGTGCGGTGCAATAAAAAATGAGACTTCTATTGCACGACGTTGTTATGTAATGCAATAAAAGTCTCACTATTTAATCGCGATACGGATGGCACAGCCATCGTACTGACGATATCGCAAACGCTTGGCACAAGCGCCAGTTACTCCCTTTTACCAAAAACTAATATAAAGGAATTTTCCGGAAGTGTCAACGCTTTTTACCGTTTTTTCACAATCTTAAACGAATCTTAAACGATCCCCTGTGCCTCCATAGCGTCAACGACTTTCTCAAATCCGGCAATGTTGGCGCCTACTACGTAGTTGCCCTTGAAGCCGTACTTCTCTGCAGCGTTTGCAGCATTGTGGCAGATATTTACCATGATGTCTTTCAGTTTTGCGTCAACTTCCTCGAATGTCCAGCTCAGTCTCTCGCTGTTCTGTGACATCTCAAGTGCAGATGTAGCAACACCGCCTGCGTTTGCAGCTTTTCCAGGAGCAAAGAGGACTCCGTGCTGCTGCAGGTACTCTGTAGCCTCAATCGTAGTCGGCATGTTAGCGCCCTCTGCTACTACCTGGCATCCGTTCTCAACGAGCATCTTCGCATCGTCAAGGAGCAGCTCGTTCTGAGTAGCGCACGGAAGAGCAACGTCAACTTTCACGGACCATACGCCTCTTCCCTCGTGATACTCTGAATTCGGACGGTATTTCTTGTACTCTGTCAGTCTTGCGCGGTTTACTTCTTTGATCTCTTTCAGAGCAGCTACATCGATTCCTTCCGGATCATATACCCATCCGTTGGAGTCGCTTACTGTAACAACTTTAGCGCCCAGCTGCTGCGCTTTCTCTGTCGCATAGATCGCAACGTTTCCGGAACCGGATACTGCAACTGTCTTTCCTGCAAGCTCCATACCGTTAAGCTTCATCATCTCATCTGTGAAATACAGAAGTCCGTATCCTGTAGCCTCTGTACGCGCAAGGGATCCGCCGTAGGAAAGTCCTTTTCCTGTAAGAACGCCTTCGTATACGCCGCGGATCCTCTTGTACTGTCCGAACATATATCCGATCTCTCTTGCACCTGTTCCGATATCACCAGCCGGAACGTCTGTATCAGCGCCGATATGTTTGCACAGCTCTGTCATAAAGCTCTGGCAGAATGCCATGATCTCTCTGTCTGATTTTCCCTTCGGATCGAAGTCGGAACCGCCTTTTCCACCGCCGATCGGAAGTCCTGTCAGTGAATTCTTAAATACCTGCTCAAATCCGAGGAATTTGATGATACCAAGGTTTACTGACGGGTGGAGACGAAGTCCTCCCTTGTAAGGTCCGATCGCGCTGTTGAACTGTACGCGGTAACCTGTGTTTACATGAGCCTGTCCGTTGTCGTCTACCCACGGCACACGGAACTTAATCTGTCTCTCAGGCTCTGTCAGTCTCTCAAGAAGCGCTTCCTTGCGGTACTTCTCCTCATTTGCCTCGATCACCGGGCGGAGAGACTCAAGTACTTCTTTCACTGCCTGATGGAATTCCGGCTCAGCCGGGTTTTTCTTTACGACAAGATCAATTACCTCATCAACGTAAGACATCTTAAACAACCTCCTAAAATAAAAATTGCGGGAGATAAATCTGCCCGCATGCCAGACATCTTTGTCTACCCGTTTATTTTATATAGAAAATGAATTTATGTCAATCGGAAATTTCAATATTTTACAGTTTTATCACTTTATCTCGGGAAAATTGCAGGAACTCACATGTGCATGCTGCACTTCCCCTCTTCTATCCATTTGTCACGATGGTTCTCAGGCGTACAGTGCTGCAAAGTTCGCCAGAACTTCTATCAACAATACCGATATACAAAAACAGGATGCTGCCGAAACAACATCCTGCTTAAAGTGCACTTATTAATTATATTTACGTTTTCTAGCAGCTTCAGATTTCTTCTTACGTCTTACGCTTGGCTTTTCATAGTGTTCTCTCTTGCGGATCTCCTGCTGAATGCCAGCTTTAGCGCAGTTTCTTTTGAATCTGCGTAAAGCGCTGTCTAACGTCTCGTTTTCTTTAACGATTACATTTGACATAGTCTCACACCTTACCTCCCCTCCAGCCTGGTATTGTGCATAATACGACTGTTCGGGTATTTTTATTGCACTAGTAAAGATTATATCATATTTTTCTTTCCCGTCAACTATTTTACGCTAAAAACTCGCAAAAGTCGCAAATCAACCATGTATCTGGGATTCCAGGACCTCGGCAGCTTTTGCAAGCGCATCCGGAATGCCTGCCGGATCCTTTCCTCCTGCCTGTGCCATGTTCGGGCGTCCGCCGCCACCGCCGCCGACGTATCCTGCGATCGCTTTGACAAGATTACCTGCATGTGCGCCCTGCTTCATCGCGCCGTCTGTAGCGGTTACCATCAGGCTGACCTTTCCGTCGTTTGCAGATGCGAGCACGACAACGCCGTCTCCCAGTTTCGCCTTGAGTTGATCTCCGAGGTCGCGAAGGCCGTTCATGTCGATGCCGTCAAGCTGGGCTGCAAGCAGTTTTACGCCTTTGACGTCTTTGACCTGATCCATCACATCTCCGGCGGCTTCCTGTGCCATCTTGCTCTTGAGGCTCTCTACTTCACCGTGGAGCGCTTTGTTTTCCGCCATAAGATGGGTGATCTTGTCCGCCAGATTCTCCGGAGTTGCTTTCACAAGATGCGCTGCATTCTTTAACGTCTCTTCGATCTGTGCATAATACTTCATCAGCCCGTCGGAAGTCAGAGCCTCGATACGGCGGACGCCTGCAGCCACGCCGGTCTCGGAGATAATCTTAAACGCCATGATCTCAGAAGTATTCTTCACATGAGTACCGCCGCAGAATTCGATCGAGAATCCGCCCATATTTACTACGCGCACGATATCGCCGTACTTCTCACCG
This sequence comes from Candidatus Mediterraneibacter faecavium, assembly GCA_019119995.1. Classification (GTDB taxonomy): domain Bacteria; phylum Bacillota; class Clostridia; order Lachnospirales; family Lachnospiraceae; genus Mediterraneibacter; species Mediterraneibacter faecavium. The sequence continues at coordinate 16,232 of DWVY01000028.1, forward strand.
AAGAGTGCCTGTGCTCCTGTTTTCTTTGCCTCTTCGATCGGCATATTCTTCACGATGACATCAAGTCCTTTAGAAATCTGTTCGTTGACGATATCCTCAACTTTCTTAAGTTCTTCTGCTGTCATCGCAGAGAAGTGAGTAAAGTCGAATCTCAGCCTGTCTTCATTTACGCTGGACCCTGCCTGCTCGACATGGGTGCCGAGTACGGTGCGCAGCGCTTTCTGGAGCAGATGGGTTGCACTGTGGTTTCTCGCGGAAAGAGCACGTTTCTTCGCATCTACTTCAAGTGTCACCTTATCTCCGTTCTTGATCATGCCTTTTGTCATGACGCCGATATGGCCGATCTTGCCGCCCAGGAGTTTCACAGTGTCTTCTACTCTGAACTCGCCCTCGGCAGTACGGATATATCCGGTGTCAGCCTCCTGGCCGCCGCTCGTGGCATAGAACGGCGTCTCCTGTACAAAGATTGTACCCTTCTGTCCCTCGGAAAGCGCCTCCACGATCTCATCTTCTGTTGTGAGTACTGTCACGTCAGATCCGTATGTCAGATTGTCATAGCCGACAAATGTGCTTGTCACGCCCGGATCGATAGACTCATATACTGTCACGTCCGCGCCCATGTAGTTTGTCACTTCGCGGGCGTCACGCGCCTTCTTTCTCTGAACTTCCATACATGCGTGGAAACCTTCTTCATCCACATCCAGTTCCTTCTCTTCCAGGATCTCTTTTGTCAGATCCAGCGGGAATCCGTATGTGTCATAGAGACGGAATGCCGCTTCGCCGTTCAATGTTTTCTCGCCTTTTGCCTCCATGTCGGCGATCATATCGGACAGGATGCCCAGTCCCTGATCGATCGTCTTGTTGAACTGTTCTTCTTCCTTGGAGATCACTTTAAGGATGAACTCTCTCTTCTCCTCCAGCTCCGGATATCCGTCTTTGGAACCCGCGATCACGCTCTCGGCAAGCTCCGGCAGGAATCCTTTGTGGATGCCGAGCAGTCTTCCGTGGCGGCATGCCCTTCTCAAGAGACGGCGCAGCACGTATCCGCGTCCTTCGTTGGACGGCATGATCCCGTCCGAGATCATGAATGTGACGGAACGGATATGGTCTGTAATAACACGGATAGACACATCGTCTTTATATTCTTTCCCGTACTCTTTTCCTGCGAGACGGCACACATGGTCTCTCAGCGCTTTGATCGTATCAACGTCGAAGATGGAGTCCACATCCTGTACGACACTTGCGAGACGCTCAAGTCCCATTCCGGTATCGATGTTCTTCTGCTCCAGTTCGGAGTAGTGCCCCTCCCCGTCATTGTCAAACTGGGTAAACACATCATTCCAGATCTCCATGTAACGGTCACAGTCACATCCTACCGTACAGTCCGGTTTGCCGCATCCGTATTTCTCGCCCCTGTCATAGTATACTTCCGAACACGGACCGCACGGGCCTGAACCATGCTCCCAGAAGTTGTCTTCTTTTCCGAATTTGAAGATCCGGTCGGCAGGAATTCCGATTTCTTTATTCCAGATCTCGAATGCCTCATCGTCATCCACATAGACGGACGGATACAGACGGTCAGGGTCGAGTCCCACGACCTCGGTCAGGAACTCCCATGTCCAGTGGATCGCCTCGGTCTTAAAATAATCGCCGAAAGAAAAGTTGCCGAGCATCTCAAAGAATGTGCCGTGACGCGCGGTCTTTCCCACATTCTCGATATCCCCGGTACGGATACACTTCTGACAGGTCGTTACCCTTCTCCTCGGCGGGATCTCCTGTCCGGTAAAATATGGTTTTAAAGGTGCCATTCCTGAATTGATGAGCAGCAAGCTCTTGTCATTGTGAGGCACCAGGGAAAAGCTCTTCATCGCAAGATGGCCCTTGCTCTCGAAGAACTTCAGAAACATTTTTCTCAGCTCGTTTACTCCATATGGCTGCATGTTAAAAATCCTCCTCTTTCGCTTAAAAAGCCTGTTTTATAATATATCACAGCAGAATATATTTGTAAAGATTTGTAAAGCGGACGCCTGTTTGGCGCCCGCTCTGCTATAAATTCCATTATTTACATCTGGACTTATCTGTGCATGGAGAAAGAATCCTCGTCGTAATTGCTCAGGTTCTTATAGATTCCTCTGTCATCCGCCTCTTTGATCAGGGCATCCCTGGACTTTTTCGCCATCATCTGATCTTTGAAAGAGCTCGGACCGCCGACACATCCGCCGTCGCATGCCATACCTTCGATGAAGTCTTCCGGAAGTCTTCCCACTTTCATGAGCAGGAGCGCTTTCTTACATTCTGCCGCTCCGTTTGCCTTGTATACTTTCACGTCAATATTATTTCCGGATTCTTTCAGGCTCTCCTGCACTGCCGCAGCGACACCGCCGGAATTGCCGAATCTCTTGCCGAATACGGATGCTTCCTGATATGTATTCTCTACCGGCTCCAGCGCTACGCCTTTTGCACGCATCATCGCGCGGATCTCACTGTATGTCATGGCGTAGTCTGCATTGCCCTCGATCTTCTGGTCAACGATCTCTGACTTCTTCGCAAGGCAGGGTCCGATAAATACCGTAACAGCCTCCGGGTCTTTCGCCTTGATCATACGGGAAACGCCGCACATCGGAGAGACTGTCGTGGAGATCCTGTCGCTGAGCTCCGGATAGTGTTTGCGCACCATATTGACGAATCCGGGGCAGCAGGACGTCACTTTCTTTTCGCCGTTCTGATATGCCTCGCGCCACTCTTCTGCTTCGTATTTCGCCGTCAGGTCGCCGCCTAATCCTACCTCGACAAATTCGGTAAAGCCGAGTTCTTTCATCGCTTTTCTCCAGCTCGCCATTGTGATGTCCGGACCAAACTGTCCTTCTGTCGCCGGTGCGAGCATCGCATATACATGTTTTCCTGAATTGATCGCATTGATGACATCCACGATCCATGTCTTGGAACCGATAGCGCCGAACGGGCAGCTGTGGATACATTTTCCGCAGCGGATACACTTTTCTTCATCGATCACGGAAATGCCGTACTCGTCATATGAGATCGCGTCTACCGGGCAGCTGAACTTACATGGTCTCTGAAGATGTGCGATCGCGTTATACGGACAGGCGTCGGCACATTTCCCGCACTCTTTACACTTAGACGGATCGATATGCGAGCGGTGGCGTCCTGCCTCGATCGCACCGAACTTACATGCATTGATACATGCTTTTCCCAGACAGTTCTGACAGTTCTCCGTCACTGTATAACTGGAGATCGGACAGTCCTCGCATGCCGAACTGATGACCTGGATGATATTGCCGTCGTCTTCTGTGCCCGGCGCTTTTCCCTCTGCAAGGCGTACACGCTGACGGATGATCTCTCTTTCCTTGTAGATACAGCAGCGGAACTGCGGTGTCGGTCCAGGGATCAGCTTAAACGGGATGTCGTCCTTGCGCTCCTCCAGTTCTCCGGCAAAAGCCAGACGCGCCACCTCTTCCAGAACTGCATGTTTGATCTTGATTACATTTGCATCTGCGTACCTCAAAACTCTTCTCCTCCATAACGATAATCTTTTCAGTTACAAAGTACGGTTACACATACTTTCCTCCCACTAATATACCATGGGCGGCTGTTTTTTCCCAGTGATTTATTTAACAAACCCTGTATAAATTGAAATACAATATTTCCGGATATGACCTGCAGGATATCCATCAGCCGGCAAACAGTTCCTGGGCAAAGCGGACGGACTGCATCGCGTCTTTCCCATAGAAGTCAGCCCCGATCATATCCGCATAATCCTGATTGAGGACTGCTCCTCCGACCATTACTTTACACTGGGGGGCTTCTTCTCTGAGCAGCCGTATCGTCTCTTCCATACTCACGACAGTCGTTGTCATAAGAGCGCTCAGCCCCGCCAGCCGCACATTCTTTTCACGGACTGTTTCCACGATCAGTTCCGGTGCTACATCTTTGCCCAGGTCGATCACATCAAAGCTGTAATTTTCAAGAAGGACTTTTACGATATTTTTCCCGATGTCGTGAATATCGCCCTTTACGGTAGCCAGGACGATCGTGCCGATCTTCTCCTGTACTTCCCCGCTCCTGTCCATCTTATCCTTCAGGACTGCGAACGCATTCTTGGCTGCTTCAGCGCTCATAAGAAGCTGAGGAAGAAAAACAGTTCCTTTCTCAAATCCGTCGCCCACATGATTGAGCGCGGGGATAAGCTCTGTGTTGATGATCTCGAGAGGATCCTGTTTCTCTGAAAGCTGTGCGGTGATCACCGAAGCATCTTCTTTCAGACCCTTTTCTATGGACTCTCTCAGGCTGAGAATACTCTCCTGTCCGCTCCGTGAGGGAGCTGCTCCTGCCGGATCCGACAGGGCTCCTGCGGGCTGCATACGGCTGTATCTTTCGATATAGCGCTCACAGTTTGCATCCAGTCCCATCAGGGCGTGATATGCATACCATGCTTTCATCATATCTTCTGAGGACGGATTAATAATACCCGCGCTCAGTCCGTTCATCATTGCCATTGTATAGAAAGCGGCATTGATGACAGGACGCGACGGAAGTCCGAAAGATATGTTGGAAACGCCGAGTACTGTATTGACACCGACTTCATCTCTCAGCCGCCGGAGTGTCTCGAGCGTCACTTTCGCTCCGTCCGGTTCCGAACTGATCGTCATAGCCAGTGCGTCGATCACGATATCTTTCTTCTTGATCCCGTATTTTGCAGCTTCCGAGATGATCCGTTCAGCAATGCGGACACGACCCTCTGCATCCGCGGGGATCCCCTCTTCATCCAGTGTCAGCCCGATGACAACGCCTCCGTATTTCCGGATCAGGGGAAATACTTTATCCATGGATTCCTGCTTGCCGCTGACGGAATTGACCATCGCTTTTCCGTTATAGATACGCAGCGCCGCCTCCATCGCACCGGCATCTACCGTATCGATCTGGAGAGGCAGATTGACGACACTCTGCAGTTCCTGCACGGTCTCTTTCATCATAGATATTTCATCAATATCCGGCAGTCCCACATTGACATCAAGAATATGTGCGCCGTTGTCCTGCTGGGCGATTCCTTCGCGCAGGATGTATTCCAGGTCATGTTCTTTCAGCGCCTGCTTGAACTTCTTCTTGCCCGTCGGGTTAATGCGCTCTCCGATGATCTTTGAACCCTTCCCGAGGGAAACGCTCTGCCCGTAGGAAGAAACGATCGTATCGCTTTTTTCAGATGGCGGGATGATGTCCAGCTTTCTGCACTGTGTTATCATAGCCTGTATATGTTCCGGGGTAGTGCCGCAGCATCCGCCGATCACACATGCCCCCATGGAAACGATCTTCTCCATAAATCCGGCAAACTCTTCCGGCGACACATCATAGTAAGTCTGCCCGTCTCTTTGTTTCGGGAGGCCGGCATTTGGCTTCACGATCACAGGAAGTGAAGAATATCTGATATACTCTTCTACGACAGGAAGCATCTGTTCCGGCCCCATGCCGCAGTTGATGCCGAGCGCATCCACCCGCAGCCCTTCGAGAAGAGCAATGACGGAGGGAACGTCTGCGCCGGTGAGAAGCTTGCGGCGCTCATCGAAGATCGCGGTTGCAAAAACAGGCAGGGATGTATTTTCTTTTGCCGCAAGGACAGCCGCCTTCAACTCGTACGTATCGCTCATCGTTTCGATATGGATCAGATCAGCGCCCGCTTCTTCTCCCCACACCATAACCTCTTTGAAAGCGTCATAAGCGTCTTCGAAATCAAGATCACCCATCGGCCTGAGCAGCTTGCCGGTGGGACCTATATCAAGGGCGGTGTAAATCCTGCGCTTTCCTGTGCGTTCCGTTTCTTCCCCGGTTCCTGCTCCTGCCTCTTTTGCGGCTTCCCTGACAAGCTGTACCGCTCTTTTGACTGTCTCCTTCAGCGAATATCCGTCGGCATGGAATTTCAGCGCGTTCGCGCCGAATGTGTTTGTCAGCACAATGTCGCTGCCCGCCTCGATATAAGCCCTGTGGATCGCCCTGATCTGTTCCGGACGGGTCAGATTCCACGTCTCAGGAAGTTCTCCCGGGGCAAGTCCGCGTTCCTGAAGGAGCGTCCCCATCCCGCCGTCGAAGAAAAGCAGCTCGTTTCCCAATTTCTCTCTGATCATATTCTGGTCCTTTCTCATCTCGTTAATATCATTTTCATCTCACGTATGCCCTTGCTCTACAGGCTGCAGTATGCTCATCTTCGGTACGCGCAGTCTGTCCTGGCGCACGCCTCACAGCCGGCGATCGGACACCGTTCTTTGACAGGGCTTGCCCCGATCACCGCAGTCACCGATTTCGTCGGGGTCATCATATAGCTGTCCGTCATCGTCAGTCCGATATTCTTTGCGCAGTCAAGCATTCTCATGATCGGTTCCTGATAATGAATGTCAAAATCTCCGTATCCGGGACTGAATCTCGGCCTGAGATATAGCCCCTCCTCTTCCATTTCCTGTCCGATCTCCAGCTGTTTTTCATCGCAGTACTCTTCAAGGAGCGCTGCAGCACACGCCTGCTGTACCACGGCCATACTCATATCCTTCAGCGAAGTGCGCCTGATCAGCCGGTCGACGCCTGAGCCGAGCGTGGCCCCGAAAATCACGGCTTTTGTACACCCCTTCAAATTTCTCGCAAGGCTGCTGCTGCCGATTTCCAAATTTCCTATTTTGATCATTTTATCCGCAGTCTGCTTAACATCAAAAACGCGGCAGATGGATTTGGGCCCGGACGCTCTTTCCACCTCGGTAAAAGCGTTCTCTATCATTATACGGGTCCTCTCATCTGCCGTATTTCTTCCATATCCCAGATAGCGGATGGCTTCTTTCATCCGTTTTTCCATTTATTGATCCTTTATACTCTAAGCTTTTATAATTTCTGACAGGTTCTCCATGATCGCCGCCGCGATATCGGGTTTGTTCATCGAATAAATATGTATATTCTTCACACCGTTGGCAAGAAGATCGATGATCTGGTCGGTCGCATAGGCAATCCCCGCCTGTCTCATCGCTGCCGGCGAACTGCCGAACCGGTCAAGGATTGCCAGGAATCTGCGCGGAAATACCGTGCCTGACAGCTGCTGGCTCTTTTTCATCTGCGCCGCGCTTGTGATCGGCATAATCCCCGGAAGTACCGGGACGCTGATCCCGGCTTCCCGGATCCGGTAGAGAAAATTATAGTGGATATCATTGTCAAAAAACATCTGTGTGGTCAGAAAATCAACGCCACAGTCCACTTTCTGCTTCAGATACCGGATATCGTCCGCCTTATGCTCATTTTCCACATGCCCTTCCGGATAGCACGCTGCCCCGATACAGAAATCCCCGTGTTTCTTTATCTCCTCCACCAGCTCGTATGCATACCGGAAACGGTCTGCATCCGGGAACTTCATCCCTTCCGGAATATCCCCGCGCAGCGCCAGTATATTCTCGATCCCGAGTTTCTCCAGATTCCCTATGACCGTGCGCACCTCTTCTTTGGTGGAAGATGCACATGTCAGATGAGCAAGACTTAAGACACCCAGATCATCCTTTATGTGGGATGCGATCTTTGCCGTATTCCTGCTCGTGCCGCCGCCCGCTCCGTATGTCACGCTGATAAACGCCGGGTCCAGCCGTGAGATCTCATCTACCGCACGGACCACTTTGTCATAACCCTCGTCCGTCTTTGGCGGAAACACTTCAAACGAAATATGGATCTTATCCTCTTTTAACCTGTCGATTATCTTCATTCAGCCCGCTTGCTCCTGTCTTCTGTAATGTATCGTACCTATTCTCCGATCAGGCTCCTGTAGAGATCTTCATACTGTCTTGCCGAATTCTTCCATGAGAAATCCTGACTCATGGCACGTTCCACGATCTTATTCCAGTCACGCTTTTTATCGTAGTAGATCCTTTCGGCATAGCGGATCGTATTCAGCATCTCGTGCGCATTGTAGTTACAGAAGCTGAAGCCGGTACCTGTTTTCTCGTACTCATTGTACGGCTCAACCGTATCTTTGAGTCCGCCTGTCTCCCGGACGATCGGAAGTGTTCCGTAACGAAGGCTCATGAGCTGGCTCAGTCCGCATGGCTCAAAGAGCGACGGCATCAGGAATGTATCACATGACGCATATATCCTGTGCGAGAGTTCATCGGAATAATAAATGTTTGCCGACACGCGTCCGGAATACTTCCATGCGAAGTGGCGGAACATATTCTCATATTTCACATCGCCTGTTCCCAGTACTACGATCTGGACTGCATCCTGGCACAGCTCGTCCATGATATAGTCGACCAGGTCGAATCCTTTCTGGTCTGTCAGACGGGATACCATACCGATCAGCATTACTTTCGGATCTTTCTCAAGTCCGAGTTCTTCCTGAAGAGATGTCTTGTTGATCGGTTTGTTCTTTCTGAAATCATCGATCGTAAAGTTCTTTGCGATACGGTTGTCAGTCGCAGGATTCCAGTCGTCGTAATCAAGTCCGTTCACGATACCGCACAGATCACCGGATCTGGCAGACATGAGCCCGTCAAGTCCTTCTCCGTAGAACGGAGTTTTGATCTCCTCTGCATAACTGCTGCTGACTGTCGTTACTTTATCAGCATATACAAGGCCTCCTTTTAACAGGTTGGCATCTTTGTAAGCTTCCATCTTATCCGGTACAAAGTAATACTCCGGAAGTCCTGTGATACCTCTGACTGTCTTTGTATCCCATACACCCTGGAATTTCAGGTTATGTATTGTCATGATCGTCTTGATCCCGCGGTAATATTCACCCAGATATCTGAAGTTATCAAGATAAACAGGGATCAGTCCCGTCTGCCAGTCGTGGCAGTGGATGAGATCCGGCCGGAATCCGATCACCGGCAGTATACTCAGAACGGCCTTTGAGAAGAAAGCAAATTTCTCGATCCCCCACTTCGGATCACCGTCGTACGGTGCAAATCCGCTGAAATAATGTTCATTATCAATAAAGTAGAACGTAATGTCATTGAGTACAGTCTTCAGTACGCCTACATACTGATCCTGGCCTGCTATATCCATGTAGAAATGTGTGACATATTCCATCCGGTCTTTCCATTCCTGTTTCATACAGGTATATTTAGGCATCACTACACGGACATCATACTTCGATTTGTCAAATTCTTTCGGGAGCGAGCCGACAACATCGGCAAGTCCTCCTGTCTTGATAAACGGGACACACTCTGATGCAGCAAACAAAATGTTCTTCATATTACGATCCTCCATTTTCTGCCTTTCCTCGCCGCAAAAGGCATCTTATCACTTGCTATTATACTCCATTCCCTGTATATTGCAAAGGATTTTATCAGCTTTTGTGGCGATATTCCAGCTGGATCGTATCCGCGATCAGTGCAATGAATTCAGAGTTTGTCGGTTTTCCCTTTCCTGTGCTTACCGTGTATCCGAACAGTTGGTCCAGTGTGTCAAGTTTCCCTCTGCTCCAGGCCACCTCGATGGCATGCCGTATGGCCCGTTCCACACGGCTGGAAGTTGTCTGATACTTCTTTGCCACCGTAGGATAGAGTATCTTTGTTATTGCATTTAAGACATCCATGTCATTTACTGCCATTATGATGGCATCACGCAGATAATGGTATCCTTTTATATGAGCAGGGATTCCTATCTCATGGAGCATATTTGTGACACGGCTCTCCAGATTCTCTGTTTTCAGAGTATTATCTGTCGTAATATCGTCATTCTTCCTTTCCGTATTTCTTGACAGATTTCTTATGGATTTTATCCGTTCAAGCAGCATCCTGTTGTTGAACGGTTTCATAATATAGTAATTTGCGCCTTTGTCAAATGCGTCTTCTGTGATCTTTTCCTGGCCGACCGCTGTGATCACAATAAAATACGGATGTTTACTGACAGAGTTGTCCTGTCCCACTTTCTCCATGACGGTCAGTCCGTCCATTTTCGGCATGATCAGATCGAGAAGAACAACATCCGGTTTTCTGTCCTTGATGATCTGACACATTTCCTCGCCGTTTTTGGCCTTGCCGACCAGGTCCAGCTCTTTGTCCGTACTGATGATCTCGTCAAGAACATCCAGTATTTTCTGATTATCATCAGCGATGGCCACACGCAAATGCTCCATTTTCTCCTCTCCTCCAGATATGAATACCTCCCTTAAAACACCACCCGCTTATTATATCCGCACGAAAATGCAGAATCAAGAATATTTTGTAGCACTAATTCGACACCATTTTCGACATTTCAGACGATTCGACCTGATCCAGCATATTTTCTATAAATATGCCATACCCCTTTGTCGAATCCTGCACGAACACATGTGTCACTGCTCCGATCAGCTTCCCGTTCTGTATGATCGGGCTTCCGCTCATTCCCTGGATGATACCTCCTGTTTTTTCCAGAAGTTCCGGATCCGTCACCTGGATCACGAGTCCTTTATTAGCCTCCGATGCTGTCATGTCGATATCTGTCACCTGGATATCATATTCTTTTATCTCATTGTCGATATAACAGCGGATCTTTGCAGCTCCGATTTCGATCTCCTCTTTTGACGCTGTTTCGACGGGGATCTGTTCATCAAAAAGTTCATCGATCTTTTCGATGGTTCCATAAATCCCTGCCTCTGTATTTTTGTCGATCGTGCCGAGGATATTATACTTATTGTATACAATGATCCCTTCCATTGTTCCCGGCGAACCGCTGCTGCCTTTCGTAATATCCTGTATACTCGTGCGATAGACTCTTCCGCTTTCGATCGTCATGAGCATATTGGTGTCTGTATCACTGATCCCGTGTCCGAGGGCGCCGAATCTGCTCTGTTCCGTGAGAAACGTGACCGTGCCAAGGCCCTGGACATTGTCCCTGACCCAGATCCCAAGCCTGTACTGCCCCGGCTCGTATTCGATCGGGCTGATCTTTCTATCCATCGTCTCCTCTCCTCTGCGCAGCGTGAGGACGATATCACCGCCGTCGATCTGTCCGACCGCATCGAGAAGATCCGCCTTCCCTAAAATCGCATGATGATCCACAGCCGTGATGTAATCCCCCGTCTCGACCACATCCGCTGCCGGCTCATGCTCCTCTCCGTCGATCCCTTCGACCTTTTCTGTATTCAGCACCATGACACCGTCTGTTTCCATATAGATGCCGACAGGCATTCCTCCGAGCAGTACTGTATCGTTTCCCGCCGACGATGTGCTTGCCTCTGTCTGCCAGAGCGCTTTTTCTTCCTGCCATGTCTGTATTTGATCCCACACAACAACGCCGGAAAGAAACAGAAAAGCCCACATAAGCGCCCGGCCGGCTCTCTTTTTCCGGCTTACCGCCATATTTTCACATCCTTTCCTGACCTGATCTATATGCAAAACGTCTGCATACCAAAAGAAACGGATACTCATTGCCGTATCCGTTTCTATTATGTGTGTTTTTTTCTGTTTTCACACTGGTATTATCTTTCACCCTTTGCCAGTTCTTTCATTTCTTTTGCACTTTTCAAGATAGACTCTGTTATTTTCGAGCCTCCGAGTATCCGGGCCAGTTCTTTTATAGAAGCGTCCTGATCCAGACGTTCGATCCTTGTCTTTACGGAATTATCTTCTGCATTTTTTTCGATCAGGAAATGAATATCTGCAGCCGCGGCGATCTGAGGCAGGTGCGTGATGCAGATCACCTGACGGCTCTTCCCGATCAGCCGGAGCTTTTCGCCGACTTTGTCCGCGGTAATGCCGGAGATTCCTGCATCGATCTCATCAAAGATCAGTGTAGGTGTATCTTCTTCGTCAGCCAGCACGGTCTTGACCGCCAGCATGATCCTGGAAAGTTCACCGCCCGATGCAATATCCGCCAGCGGCCGGAGCGGTTCTCCCGGATTCAGGGCGATATAGAATTCTGCTTCGTCCCGTCCGTTTGCACTGCATCGTCCGCTGTCTGTAAGACGTATCTCAAGTCTCGTGTCCATGAAATTCAGTTCCTGCAGCTGCTTTTTGATCTCATCGGAAAAGATCCCGGCATACTTTGCACGTATCCCGTGAAGCGTTTCCGATACATGGTCGGTCTCTGACTCTGCTTTTTTCAGTTTTTCTTCCAGTTCCTGCATAAAAGCGTCATAATCGTTCAGCTCTTCTATTCTCTGTTTTTTTCTGTCGCAGTATGTAAGGATATCCTTTACAGTTTTTCCATATTTTGCCTTCAGATGATTGATCAGGTTCAGCCGTTCCTCTGTCTCATTAAACTCCTCTTCGGAAAACTCAAACGTCTTGGCATATTCAGAGAGTTCGCGGTTAAAATCATTGAGCAGACTGTCTGCATCCAGAAGCTGGCTGTACAGCTGGGAGGCGTTCCCGTCAAAGTCCGCGATCTCCTGGAATGCACGGATCGCCCGGCTCAGACAGTCGCTTGCATTTGCAGATAAATCCTCGGAAGTATAGCGATAGGTTTCGGCGATGGCTTCCGTGACTTTCCTGCTCTCTGTCATCCGCCGGTAAAGCTGTTCAAGTTCATCATCTTCACCCTCTGCCAGAGCAGCCTCTTCGATCTCATTTACCTCGAATTCAGCAAGGGAAAGCTCTCTTCGCCTACTCTCATCGTCAAGCGATGCCTCTTCCAACTGCCTGCTGACCTCCCGATATGTACGATAGGCTTCTGTCATGCGTTCTTTTACCGGGCTTATCTCCTTTCCCGCAAAAAGATCCAGGAGCGCAAGATGATTTTTGCGGTTCAACAGAGTCTGGTTGTCATGCTGGCCGTGGATATCGATCAGAAGAGATGCCGCTTCCCTGAGCGTCCCCATGCTTACATTTTCCCCGTTGATCCTGCTGACGCTCCGTCCTTCCATCAGCCTGCGGCTCAGGGTGATCATATCATCCTCCGGGAAAATATCCATTGCCCCTAATTTTTCCCGGATCCTGTCATCCTCGACTGTAAATGTAAGCTCGACAAGGCCGCTCGAAGCCCCGCTCCTGAGCATATCCGCACTGTATCTTCCTCCGAGCGCCAGGCCCACCGATCCCATAAGGATAGATTTTCCCGCGCCGGTCTCGCCGGTAAGTATATTCAGCCCCGGACCAAAATCCACTTCTGTCTCATCGATCAATGCAAGATTTTTTACATGAAGATTCTGTAACATAATTTATCCCTGTACTCCTTTTGAAACGATCCTGCGGATCTTCTCCATAACGATTGATGTATCTTCTGCCGTACGTATCGCGCACATGATCGTGTCATCCCCCGCAATGCAGCCGACGACTTCATGCCACTTCATAGCGTCCACCGCAGCCGCGACTGCCATTGCCATTCCGGATACCGTCTTAATGACAAGGATATTCTGCGCCTTGTCCATTGAGACATAGCCGTCGCGCAGCACCCGGATGTATTTCTCATTCATTTCGGGTTCTTCCTGTCTGTGTATGACATATTTCTGTCTGCCGCCGCTGACCGAGATCTTGGTCAGCTTCAGGTCGCGGATATCTCTGGAGACAGTTGCCTGTGTCACCTTGAACCCTGCATTATTCAGGTATTCCGCCAGTTCTTCCTGCGTCTCGATATCATACTGGCTGATCAGTTCAATGATTTTTGCATGTCGGCTGACTTTCATCTTTCTCTAATTTCCTTTCATTTTTCTGCGCATTGTTATCATGAAACTCTCACGGCTGAGCTTGATGAGCCTCGCGGTCTGCTCCGCCTTCCTGATGCAGACTTTCTCGCCTGTCACAAGTGTTGTCTGTTCCGCTCCGTCGAAGCAGAGAGAGACCTGCTCCTGTCTGCCGTAACGTCCTTCACAGACCTCCACTTCGATCGTATCGCCCGCCGAGAGTACGACACTGCTGGTATTGAGCGCATGGGAACAGATCGGAGTGACCACGATCATCTTTGCCGTCGGCTCAACCACCGGCCCCCCTGCGGAAAGATTATATCCGGTACTGCCTGTCGGCGTAGAGAGGATCACGCCGTCTGCGTGATAGGTGTTAAGAAGCGTGCCGTTTACATAAATGTTAAAACTGACGATCCTCACCTTTCCCTCTCTTGCGAGGACGATATCATTCATTGCAATGTCTGTCCGGGAACCGCGGAACGCCCCCTCCAGCATCATACGCTCTTCGATATCAGGTTCTCCTTCAAAAAGCCGGTCCAGAGCCGGTTTGAAATCTTTAAGCTCTACATCGGTCAGATAACCGAGCGTGCCCAGATTGATGCCCAGAAGAGGCAGCGTGTTCCTGCCGAGGTCACGTACCGCACGGATCAGCGTGCCGTCCCCGCCGAGTACGAGCCCGCACCGGGCGTCCGCAGGAACAGTTCCCGGGATGATGTGTCCTTCGCTGTCTTTTTCCGAAACGTAACATTTCTTTCCGTTGCTTTCAATATATTGTCTGATCTCGTTTGTGATCGCGAAATCCGGATCCTTTAATTTGTTTGTAATAATATAAAAGCCGTCCATCCTGTACCTCTTACAGTTTTACTTTGCCAGCGCCGCAAATGCATTGTCTACAACTGTCTCCGGATCGATCCCGTGGTTTTCCCCTGTCTTCTCTGCACTTTTTCTGAGATGGATCAGATACTCGATATTTCCTTCCGGGCCTTTGATCGGTGAAAAGTCGAGGGCACAGAGATCAAAGCCGATAGACATGGCATGGTCCATCACTTTGCGGATCACTTCCAGATGGGTGCTCTTCTCCCGCACGACGCCTTTCTTTCCCACTTTCTCCCTGCCCGCCTCAAACTGGGGCTTGATCAGGGCTACGATCTCCCCATTGTCTCTCAGGTAATCACGGATCGGCGTCAGGACTTTCGTCAGAGAGATAAAGGAGACGTCGATCGAAGAAAAGTCCACAGGCTCTCCGATGTCATCGGGCGTGACATAACGGATGTTTGTCTTTTCCATGCAGACGACTCTCGGGTCGTTCCGCAGTTTCCAGTCCAGCTGGCCGCGGCCTACATCAATGGCGAACACTTTCCTGGCGCCGTTTTGCAGCATACAGTCTGTAAACCCTCCTGTCGAAGATCCGACATCCGTACACACTTTATCCCTTACATCCACATCGAAATTTGCCAGGGCTTTCTCAAGCTTGAGACCTCCACGGCTTACATACGGGAGTGTATGCCCCCGTACTTCGATCGTTACTTCCGGAGCGAAAGTACTCCCCGCCTTGTCTTCTCTCTGGCCGTCGACAAATACATTTCCCGACATGATGACGGCTTTCGCCTTCTCGCGTGATCCCGCCAGATTTCTCTTTACAAGTAATACATCCAAACGTTCTTTCATCTTATCTGTCCTTTATCATCAAATAGTCCGAGATCGCCTGTTTCACGATCGTATCACAGTCCAACCCGACCTCTTTTCTGAGGATCTCCACATTTCCATGCTCCACATAATCATCTGAGATCCCGATATTTCGTACATGCACATCCAGCTTTGCAGAAGACACATAGTCCATCACCTGTTCGCCGAATCCGCCTGTCAGTACGTTCTCCTCGATCGTCACAAACAGGCAGTGATCTTTGGAAAGGTGCTCCAGCATCTCTTTATCAAAAGGCTTCACGAATCTTGCGTTGACCAGACTGCAGCTGTAGCCGGTGTCCTTGAGTTTCCGTCTGACACGGTCCGCCAGCTCCGCCATATGTCCTACAAATATGACCGCGATATTCTCTTCTTCATAGAGGATCTCACTTTTGCCGTATTCAACCGGAGCCCGGAATTCCCGCATCCCTTCGTATGCGCCTCCGCGCGGGTACCGGACCGCGATCGGGTACTGGAAGTCAACGGCAAAGCGGATCATATCCGCCATCTCCCATCGGTTCTTCGGCGAGATGACCGTCATATTCGGGATCGTTGACAGGAACGACAGGTCAAAGACTCCCTGATGCGTTTCCCCGTCGCTTCCCACAAGCCCTGCCCGGTCCACTGCGATCACCACCGGAAGGTTCTGGAGGCAGACATCATGAAGCGTCTGGTCATACGCTCTCTGTAAAAAGGAAGAATAGACGGCGAACACCGGCTTCATGCCGCCCGCCGCAAGCCCTGCGGCAAATGTCATGGCATGTTCTTCCGCGATCCCCACATCGAAAAAGCGGTTCGGGAAATGTTTCGCGAATGTAGACAGCCCTGTTCCATCCGCCATGGCAGCGGTGATGGCAACAACTTTATCGTCCTTTTTCGCAATATCCGTGAGTACTTTTGAGAAAACCTGCGTGTAGCTGTCTGTCGTGCTGGCCTCCGCCGGCTCCCCTGTCTCAATCTGAAAGGGGCCTGTGCCGTGGAATTTCGCAGGGTTCTCTTCCGCCGGAGGATATCCTTTCCCTTTCTTGGTTATGACATGCACGAGCACTGCATGATCTACCCGCTTTGCCTCATTGAATACTTTCACAAGCTTACGGATATCATGTCCGTCTACCGGACCGAGATAGGTGATGTCCATATCCTCAAAGAACATCCCCGGCACGAGGAGCTGCTTGATACCGCTCTTTGTCCTTCGGATCTGGCTGATGATCCGGTCCCCTTTCCGGGGGATTTTTTTCAGGGTATCTTCGACGCCCTTTTTGATGTCCGTATATGCCTGCGCGGTCCGGATCCCGTTCAGGTATCTGGACATGCCGCCCACATTCTCTGATATCGACATATTGTTATCATTGAGGACGATAATAAAATTACTCTTCAGTCTTGATGCATTGTTCAACGCTTCATAAGCCATGCCGCCTGTCAGGGATCCGTCCCCGATCACCGACACGACGCTGTGCTCTTCTCCTCTGAGTTCCCGTGCGGCCACATAGCCGAGCCCGGCGGATATAGAAGTGGAGCTGTGCCCTGTATCGAACGCGTCACAGTCACTTTCTTTCCGCTTCGGGAATCCGCTCATCCCGCCATATTTGCGCAGACTGTCAAACCCGTCCCGGCGGCCTGTGAGCAGCTTGTGTGTATAGGACTGATGCCCTACATCCCATATCAGTTTGTCTTCAGGAAAGTCAAGAGTCAAATGCAGCGCCATCGTAAGTTCTACGACTCCAAGATTAGATGCAAGATGCCCTCCTGTACGGCTGATCTTCTCGATCAGGAACTGGCGGATCTCATCCGCGAGAAGTTTGAGCTGCTCTCCGTTTAATTTTTTTATATCATTTGCATGACGGATCATTTCAAGTACCATAACGATCCTCCTTGTCTTTCCTGTTTATTTTTCTCTGTATACGAGCCATTCCAGCAGTTCGTTCAGGAACATATCCTCATTCTGCATTTCCTTGAGCGTATCGAGAGCCTCTGAGGTCAGACGTTTTACTTCTTCCCTGGATTCATCTATGCCTCTTAAGGTTACGTACGTAGTCTTCTCATTTTTTTCATCACTGTGTACCGGTTTCCCCAGCATTTCCGTCGTGCTCGTGACGTCTAGGATATCATCCTGGATCTGGAATGCCATCCCCACTTTTCCCGCGATCTCTTCGATCTTTGAGACCTCTTCGTCGGATGCGCCTGCGAGGACAGCTCCGACCATGACAGACGCCTCTATGAGCGCTCCCGTCTTCAGACGGTAGATAAAGTCGAGCACATCACCGGTTATCCTGCGGCCGGACTCTTTGACATCCACCACCTGGCCGCCGATCATACCGTAGATCCCCGCCTTATCAGCCAGTATTTTGAGCGCCCGTCCGATCATAAGGCTGTTTTCAGGCTCCAGTTCAAAGGCAGTGCATGCCGTCTCAAACGCATAGTTCAAAAGAGCATCCCCTGCAAGGATCCCCATATCCTCTCCATAGACTACATGGGTCGTCTTTCTTCCGCGGCGGTAGTCGTCATTGTCCATTGCCGGAAGATCATCATGTACCAGGGAATAGGTATGGATCATCTCGATCGCAGCCATAAACGGCTCGATCCGTTTTCCCTTTCCGCCAAACAGTTCAAAAGATTCCCGCATCAGCATAGGCCGGAGACGCTTTCCGCCTGCCATCAGGCTGTACTCCATGGCTTCCATGATCACTTTCTGATATCCGGTCTGCTCAGGCAGGTATTTCTGCAGGATATCCTCGATCAATTCCGTTCTTTTTTGATATTCTTCTTTAAAATTCATGAGTTTCTCCATCTTCGTCCAGAACAAGGACTTTCTTTTCTACTTCATCGATTGTACGGTTACACTCTTTTAGGATCTTCATGCCTTTATGATACAGGTCAAAAGACTGCTCCAGCGTCACATCACTGTCCTCCATCTTCCCGATCACTTCTTCAAGATCTTCAAACATCTCTTCCAGGTTTTCTCTCTTACCTGTCTCCTCTGCATTTTCCACTGCAGTTTCCGTTACTTTACTCGCAGTATCGCTCACTTTGCGGCCTCCTTATTCTGCTATTCGATTTCTTCTCCGGTTCCGGTGACCAATGCATGTATCCTGCCGTCACTGACAAAGATCTCCAGCCTGGTCCCGTCGCTGACCTGCCGGATACTTCTGACATTTTCTCCGTTTTGATCCTGTATATAGGAATAACCGTGGCTGAGTTTCTCTAACGGTGATAATCCTTTCATCTTTTCCACGCACAGAGCCAGCCGGTGTCTCTCCCGGTCAAGCCGGTTCTTCATCAGCAGCCTGAGACGGGTTTCCAGATCCGCTGCATATTGTCTGCTCTCGTTTAATTTCTGACGGGGATGTGCATAGTCAAGCCGCATCCGCAGCCGTTCAAGTACAGCGCGTTTCTCTGACAGTTTCAATGTGATCTGTCTTTGCATGGATTCCCGATATATGCGCATCCGCTCTTTTGCTTCCCGGAGATCATAGACGGCAAGTTCTGCAGCCGCCGACGGCGTCGGGGCGCGGAGATCTGCAACGAAATCTGCGATCGTAGTATCTGTCTCATGTCCGACCGCAGATATGACCGGTATCCTGCACTCAAAGATCGCTCTGGCAACAGGCTCTTCATTAAACGCCCAGAGATCTTCGATACTTCCGCCGCCGCGTCCGACGATCATTACATCCACTTTTTTCTTCTCGAGTGCGCGGATCCCCCTGACAATACTTTCCACAGCGCCTTCGCCCTGCACCTGTGCAGGATATAAGATGATCTGTACATATGGATTGCGGCGTCCGGCAATATTGATGATATCCCGGACAGCGGCTCCCGTAGGCGCGGTGACGACTCCGAGCGTATGGATATACTTCGGGATCGGCTGCTTGTATTCCCGGGCAAACATGCCCATTTCTTCCAGTTCTTTCTTCAGGGCTTCAAATCTCTCATAGAGTGCGCCCGCACCGTCCAACATGATCTCTCTTGCATAGAGCTGATACTGGCCGCTCCTTTCATACACGCTGACCGCACCGAGCACGATCACCTGCTGTCCTTCCTGTAACCGAAAAGAAAGCCCTGACCTGTGGCCTGCAAACATGACGCAGGCGATCATGCCGGACTCATCTTTTAACGAAAAATATATATGCCCTGATGTATGATATTTACAGTTGGAGACTTCACCCTTGACATAGATACGGTTCAGCATGAAGTCCTGCGCAAACATATTTTTGATATAGGAATTGACCTGCCTCACCGTGTAGACATTTTTCATCTTCAGGACTCCTGTTTTGCGACTTTACCGAGCACGCCGTTGACAAAGGAAGAGCTGCTGTCGCCGCCGAATCTTTTCGCCAGCTCTACAGCCTCATTGATCGCGACGCCTTCGGGCACATCGTCATCCCATTTCATCTCATAGACGGCAAGGCGCAGGATCGTAAGATCCACCTTATTCATCCGGGCTGTCTTCCATCCCTTTGACACGTCATTGAGCAGGCGGTCGATCTCTTCTACGTGGGAGATCACGCCTTCATACTTTTTCTGTATATCATCCTTGTTCTTTGCGCTGGCATTCTCGATAGACTCGAAATAATACTTCAGATGCTCCGGCATCTCCGCTTCATCGTTAAATTCAATCTGGAAAAGCATCTTAAATACATGCTCTCTCAGCTCTGATCTTGTCATAGTAATCTTCTCCTTCTGTCATAACTATAGAAAAAGGATGTCTTGCGACATCCTCTATTATACAACACGGGGTGCATGATTTGCAATAACACCCGAAACGGATCAGTCCTGTTTCTCCATCTCGACCCCGGCCACTTTAATATTGACATCAGCAACCTCAAGGCCGGTCATATTTTCGACGGCATTTTTCACTTTCTCCTGAACTTTTCCGGTCACATCGACAATGCTGTAATTATATTTGATGTTAAGTGCAAGGGATACTGTCACCACACCCTCAAGAACATCTACTTTTACTCCCTTTGAAAGGTTCTTGATCCCGAGTTTTCCGATCACCTCATTGGTGATATTACCGGCCATGGAAGCAACGCCTTCAACTTCTGTAGCCGCAAGCGCTGCAATGATCGCAACCACTTCGTCAGCGATCTTTACTTCACCCAGGCTTGCCTCGTTCTGTATCGTATAAGTGTTCTTTTCGTCCTTAGCCATCTTCAAAACCTCCCGTTTTGTCTAATCTCTTTCCCCATTATAGCAAATATCCGTTCATTTGCAAAGAAAAACCTTTTACGAACGCCCGAATTCAGAGAGGATAAGGCCGTCGTTGCGTTCCTGTGTCATACGGATGCTCCATTCATGGACAAACAGGAGCAGCGGACGGTCTTTTAAGTCTTTGATCTTCTTCATATCCGAAGTTCCGCTGACATGATCGAGATCGATATTTTCATTCTCGATCCAACGGATATGTTCATACGGCAGGTTCTCAAGGATGATCTCAACGTTGTATTCATTTTTTAATCTGTATTTCAGCACGTCAAACTGCAGTACTCCCACAACTCCGACAATGATCTCCTCCATGCCGGTGTTGTACTCCTGAAAGATCTGGATCGCTCCCTCCTGGGCGATCTGGTTAATGCCTTTTACAAACTGCTTTCTCTTCATCGTGTCCACCTGACGCACCCTTGCAAAATGCTCCGGTGCAAATGTGGGAATTCCTTCAAAAGCAAACTTATCTTTCGATGTAGTCAGCGTGTCTCCGATAGAAAAGATTCCCGGATCAAAGACGCCGATAACATCTCCGGCGTAGGCTTTATCGATGATCTTCCGTTCGCTTGCCATCATCTGCTGGGGCTGCGAGAGCCTTACGTCTTTACCGCCCTGTACGTGATAGACTGTCATTCCGGCATCAAATTCACCGGAACAGATCCTCATAAAAGCGATCCTGTCTCTATGCGCTTTATTCATGTTTGCCTGTATCTTGAAGACAAATGCCGAAAAATCCTGTTCTGTCATCGGATCGATCTCTCCGCGGTCGGACATACGCGGAAGCGGCGATGTGGTCATGGCAAGGAAGTGCTTCAGGAATGTCTCCACGCCGAAGTTCGTCAGAGCCGAGCCGAAAAACACAGGCGAGAGCTGCCCTTTATCTACAAGTTCCTGATCAAATTCCGCTGATGCGCCGTCCAGAAGCTCGATCTCTTCCTCCAGTGTGACCTTTGCCTCTGTGCCGATCAGCCAGTCCACCTCCGGATTATTGATGGCAACTTTCTTTACCTCGCCCATGGACGTACCTTTTCTTGTGTCAGAGAACAGATCCACTTCTTTCTCCTGACGGTCATAGACACCTTTAAACGCCTTTCCCGAGCCGATCGGCCAGTTGATCGGGCAGGTCGGGATCCCCAGCTCTTTTTCGATATCATCCAACAGGTCAAACGTGTCTTTCGCATCCCTGTCCATCTTATTGATGAACGTAAAGATCGGGATATGTCTCATGGCACATACCTTGAACAGCTTTCTTGTCTGCGCCTCCACACCTTTCGACGCATCGATCACCATGACCGCCGAATCCGCCGCCATAAGGGTACGGTACGTATCCTCCGAGAAATCCTGATGTCCAGGCGTGTCCAGGATATTGATGCAATATCCGTCATAGTTAAACTGCAGCACAGAAGAGGTTACGGAAATACCTCTTTCTTTCTCGATTTCCATCCAGTCGGAAACAGCGTGTTTCGCCGTCGCCTTGCCTTTTACAGATCCTGCCGTATTGATGACTCCGCCGTAGAGAAGAAATTTCTCTGTAAGCGTCGTCTTGCCTGCATCCGGATGAGAGATAATGGCAAATGTTCTTCTCTTTTTTATTTCACTCTTAATATCAGACATACTAATTCCCTTTCCTGACACGATAGCAGCGCCGGCTCTGTCACCGGCGCTCTATGAAGTTCCCGGAGCCTGTCTCCGGGCATGCTTATTCAGTTTAGCATATCTGGACCGATACTTCAACTGTTCAACGGCTGCACTTTCTCGTACCTTTCTGTGTACTTTCTACGGGGATCCGGCATCCGTGCTCATTCGCGGATCGGTGTTATCACGATATTTTCCGGCGCGATATCGGTTTTCCTTGTTACGATATCCTCGATCTGCGCCCGGTTCGCATCTGTCAGTTCGTCTGCTTTTACAACAACATCCGCAGAATCCTCATCCAGACTTACCACAGCTTCTGAAAATCCTTTTGATGACATAAGCGTTTCGATCGCCGCCTCCTGCTCTGCTATTTCCGTGATCCTGACCATCTGGTCTACGGCATCCTGTTTCTCTGCGTCGCTTAAATTTGTGTTATCGATAATAGCCTGAAGGGTTTCTTTGTTTTCTGCCCTCACCTGCTCTCTTGTTACTTTTGCCTGGGCCACGGTAGCTTCGGCAGCACCGCTCGTGAGGACAGCTTCGCCCGGAGTCCCTTCCACATCCGAATCGTTGCTCTCGATATCTTCTGTCGAACTTTCAATGTCATCCTGGGAAATATCCAGCAGTTCCTGATTCGCAAGATCTGCGTTTGCCTCTGTCGTGCTGTCACCGCTCTCACCGAACAGTATACCGGAATAGTTCAGGTATCCGGCAATTGCGATCATGACCGCCAGCGTTGCGATGATGATCTGATTCTTTTTGAATAATCGTTTCACTTTCTCCATCCTCCTACTTTTATGTATCAAGCCCGTTTCATTATTTTTATCTTATGCGCTTCCACACCGAATAATGCCTGAACTGCTTCCGTAATATCCTGCGCTGTAACAGCGTTCCCGCCTCCGTCTGCGATCACCACTACTCCTTCGATCTCCGGCGAGAGTTCCTTGCTCACATAAGGGATCGATGAACCGTCAGCCCCCTGCTCATAAACACTCGTCTTGTCTGAAGTGCTCTCTTCCACTGTCCGCTTACCTCCCGCACTGTCCTCCTCTTCTGTTGTCTGGGAAGATCCGGACTGGTCTTTCTCTATGATCTTCTGTCCTCCGGATCTCAGCGTGATCATAACCGTCACCTCTCCTACTCCGTCCACCTGTTTTAATACATCCGCAGTCTTTTTTTCAAGATAAGCTTCATATTCTCCCACTGCCGTGCTTCTTTCCTCTATTGTAGTTGCGGAAACGTTTTCGGCTGTATCTGTTCCTGTATGATCCGACGCCGGAAAAGGAAATACAGCGACAAACAGGATCATTCCTACAAGGAACAGGATCAGAAGATGATTTTTCTTAGGCAGTCTATCGCCTGACCGAATGCTTTGAAACCATTCTTTCCATTTATTATTGTCCAATCTCTATCTCCCCCACTTCGATCCGGCTGTTTTCATCCCGCCCGTCCCCTTCCTGTATGTTTTTATCCATCCGAAGATGATCTGAAAGCACCGGATCCGTATAGAGTTCTTCCACTCTTTCAATCTCCTGTTTCTCCAGTTCATATTCATTGTTTCTATAGAGAGTCTCAAACCGTTCTTTCATTCCTGTCAGGTTCAATAGCGGCGTAGCCAGCAGAAGAATAAGGATCAATCCGGAAAAGAAGCGGATATACTTCCCGTAATCTTTCCCTGGTACGGCGTGCATTATGGCAGCCGTAACGATCAGATACACTGTAATGTCCTGTATCCAACTGTAAATCTGTTGAAACATAAGGCTCAGCTCCTCTCCGGCGTGTTCAGGATGTGGATGCAGCAACGATCGCTATTGTGATCATGAAAAGGAGTCCGGCAGTAAAGATCACTTTCACCATGATCTCATATCCCTCGCTGACTCCGCTGATACATGTAGTGATCCGTTTATCTGAAACCGGCTGTACGAGAGCGGCAGCCAGTTTATACATAAACGCCATGATCAGCATTTGAAGGATCGGTACGGCGCACATGGCGATGGTGATCACAGCTCCCGCCATACCGATCCCATTTTTGATGAGAACCGCCGTGCCCAGTACGACCTCGGCCACTCCGCCCACAGCATTTCCGACCCATGGCAGGGCTTCCGCAGTACGTGTAAGCGCACTTCTTTTTACTGTATCGATAGCCGGAGCAAGCAGGCCTTGTACCACATTGACGCTGACGACACAGACCAGCATCGTCTTCAAGATCCACGACACTCCTTTGCGGATCAAATCGGCAAATTCCGAAAGGAAATCCTCGCCTGTCAGATTGCCCAGTACGCGCACCATAATATAAATATTGACCACTGGCAGCAGGAAACGGACGATCACCAGCTCCACTATATAAATGAGGAAAAGGATCACATTATAAAAAAAGAGCGAGGTCACACTTCCAGATGCGAATGCCACTGCCAGAAAAAAACTTGGACACAGGACTTGCATGAACTCCAGCAAAGCGTCCAATCTTTCTTCCAGACCTTCTGCTGATGTCTGGAACGAAGTCAGGCACAGGGTGATAAGCAGCATATACATAACATAGAAACTGATGTCTGATATCTGCCTGTTCCTAAATGCTCCTGCAAAGTTGCTGAATACTGCTGCAGTCAGGGCTGTTATCAGCACATATACAAGGCTTCTGCGGTTATAGTCAAATTCATAGGATATCTGATCTGTCACAAATTGCAGAAATATCCGGACCGCCTCTGTCACATCCCCGGATATCAAAGTCGAAACCACGTCGCTGAATGTTATCTTTTCCCGTGGAAACATCTGGTCCAGATTTTCTTCTATTTCGTTAAAATCAAATTCCGCAAGGAGCGCGTCCTGTATTTCGTCCTGCTGAATGTCCGTTTCCGGATCTTCTTCTGCATTTACGATTTTCGTTCCCAGGCTGAATACGATAAGCACCAGTAATATCGTGAACAGAAACCTTCCTCTTCTTCCGCTCATGACATAAACTCCCGGATCGTCTGGAGCAGTGCAAGGAGCACCGGCAGCCCGAGCACAAGGATCGTCAGCTTTCCAAAAATCTCAATCTGTCCTGCAAGAGTCTGATATCCTGCATCTTTGCAGATTCCCGATGAGAATTCCGCAATATACGTGATCCCGATCATTTTGAACATAGTAGACATATATCCCGTATCCAGATCTATATAGGATGTGATCTGCCTGAAAGTACTGATAAAGATCCCGAGTCTGTCGACGATCAGTGAAAACAGGATCACACCTGTTGCGACACAGACATAAATGCCGTACTCTGCCTTTCCTGCTTTCAGTTGCACCGCAAGGACTGCACCGATCACGGCGATAATCCCTGCCTGTATCATGCTCATTCTTTTCCCTCCTGTTCTTGAAATCGGTGAAGCACTTCATATCCCGGATATTTTACAGCGCAAACAGCTGGCGGATCGTCTGAAACAGATCGTAAATATAGGGAAGCACCCAGGAAAGCACCAGGATCAATCCTGCCAGGCTCGCCAGAAATGCCTGTTCTTCCCTGCCGCTGTGTTTGAGCACCTGACTGAGGATTGATACAAGGATCCCGACCGCAGCTATTCGAAAAATCAGATTGATATCCATATTTCCTCCCATCTCAGATCAGGATCACTATAAGGAAGATCCCGCTCATCACACCCAGACATCTGCCGATACGTGTTTTCGCCGCAAGGCTTTCCCTGAGCTTTTCGATCTCAAGATCTACCCGGTTCAGATACATTTGCAGTGTGTGATCCAGTGTATCCTGCTCCAGGCTCCCCAGAAAAGTACCGGGTTCTTTCATCAGGATCGAATGTTCCTGTTTTAATCCCAGTGGTTTCAGATATCTGTCCGCACATCGGCTCCACGCTCTGGCAAATCCGCTCTCCTCCCTCATTTCCACCGCCTGAGCAGTTTCAAGAAGCCATGTGCGGTACGGCTTTTTCACCCGCCTTGCCACCTCTGTAAATATTTCAGGCAGAGGAGCATGGGTATAAGCGATCTCGCCTTTGATCAGACTGAAAACATACCTCAGATAAAGCATTTTCTCCAGATATGCTTTCAGCTCCCTGCAATAAACATACCCAGCGCCGGTCGTCGCGGTAAGGATCAATATCCCGCCTATCACTCTCTGCACAATACACTCCCCCGCTCGTCATAGATTCCACGGATCTCTCCCGGGTGTTCCTCGTTGCCGAGCACTACATACCGCTCGAACATCCTGCGCCGGATCAGCTCGCCGAGCACCGGTTTCTTCTTCGCCTCTTCCATATCAAGTCCGTGTACGCTTGCGATCAGTTTGCATCCGCACTGCATTGCATATTCTATCGCATGGATATCTTCACTTGTACCGATCTCATCTACAGCGATCACCTGGGGAGCCATCGACCGGATCAGCATGATCATTCCCTCGGCTTTCGGGCAGCAGTCCAGGATATCTGTCCTGGAGCCCAGATGATTCTGGGCGATCCCAAGATAACATCCGCCCAGTTCGGATCTTTCATCGACTACACCTACCGAACACCCCTTTACATACTGGTTCCCGTCCGATATCTGGCGGATCAGGTCCCGTATGAGCGTAGTCTTGCCGCAGCAGGGCGGCGATATGATCAGAGTATGGCATACCTGTTTATTCTTCGTGATATACGGAAGCAGACCGTCGGCACACCCGATCACTTCATGCGATATCCGGATATTTACGGATGATATGTATTGAATGTTCTTTACCTTATCCCGCTCCATGATCACTTTGCCCGCCACTCCCACTCTGTGCCCTCCTTCGATCGTCAAAAACCCCTGCCGCAGTTCGTTCTCATATGCATAGAGGGAGTAATGGCTGATATAGTCCATTGTCTCCCTCACTTCTTCTTTCGTTATGATATGCGGATCTGATTCTGACGGCAGGATCTTTTCCCTGTTGCCGCGCACGATCCTCACAGGCTGTCCTGTCCGCAGCCTTATTTCCTGCAGTCCCTCAAGACCGCCCGCATCCTCCTGTATGATCCTTCTGACACTCTTTGCCAGAATGCTTAGGATCTGTCCGTCTCTTCCCGTTTTCTGTTTTCTATCACTTCTTTCCATCTTGTCCACCTCTTTACACAATATATGTGGACCCACTGAAATTATGAATAAAATTCGTGTCTGTTTAACAGATGCCGCTGCAGCAGTAAGAATAACTACTAGGTGCGAATGTGGGACGCGGGAAAAGAGGATCCTGCAGCGCTGTGCCGACCCGCTCTGCCTCATCCCCTCGAATCCGTGTAACGCGAGGTCAAAATGCTCGTCCAAAGGGACTCGCATTTTAATCTCGCTAACATGGAGAACGAGGTGTATTCGGAACGCTCCATGTCGATGCACAGCTTATGCAGTATCCTCTTTTTCCGCTGTCTCATCCGGCCAGTAGTCTTTCCCTCCTCCGCAGCATCATCCTTCAACAAACACTCATACAAACCGGAAGAGATCGGAACTTACTCGGCTAAGTCCACCATTTCGACCGGTTTCAAGTGAACTTCGTGATTGCCGAAGTGAATGCTGGATTCGATAAAGTAGAAAACGGACGGAGATAAGGCGCAGAAAGACTTAAAAAGAGATGACCGGTATGTGCGGAAGGCGACTTCGGAATAATCTGCCAGAAAAAGTTAAGGGGCTGGGAGCTGATGTTAAGCCGCAAAATGGATTGTCTGAGCCAGAGGCGAGTTATCCATTTTGCGGCTTTGTCTTTAATCAGTTTCCAGACCCTTTAGTTTTTCTCAGATTATGGAGCGGAGCCTGAAGCACATGCCGGTCATCTCAAAGAAGTATTTTAGCGCCTTATCTCCGTCCGTTTTCGGACTTTATCTCTATCGGCATTCAAGCCGGCAATCACGAATTCCGCTCCCCGATGTAGTAGAACCCCCTGCATTCTTTGAGCAGCACCGGATAGAATTTCCCGATCATCGATGCATCTCCCGGGAAGTGGACGAGCAGATTATTGCTCAGCCGTCCTGTTACCAGGCTGCTGTCGTGGTCGTTTACGGATTCTACCAGGGCGGTCTGCACAGTCCCTTCATGGACAGCGCACGCTTCTGCGGAGATATCCTGTACTTCTGTGAGCAGTCTGTTAAACCGGTCTTTTACGATATCTTCCGGCACCTGATCCTCCATGACAGCGGCAGGCGTGCCTGTGCGCTTTGAGTAAATAAAGGTAAAAGCGCTGTCATAGCGGACTTTCCTCACTACGTCCAGTGTCTCCTGAAAGTCTTCTTCCGTCTCTCCCGGAAAGCCTACGATGATATCTGTGGTCAGAGAAATGTCAGGTATTGCATCTTTGATACGTTTTACCAGGTCGAGATATCCTTCTTTTGTATACCGGCGGTTCATCATCTTCAGGATCCTTGTGCTGCCCGACTGCACCGGCAGATGCAGATGACGGCAGATTTTTTTCGACTCCGCCATGACCTGGATCAGCTCGTCCGAGAGATCTTTCGGGTGTGAGGTCATAAAGCGGATCCGCTCCAGTCCGTCGATCTTTTCGATCTCTTTTAGAAGCTCTGCGAACGTGATCGGCTGCTCCAGCGTCTTGCCGTAGGAATTCACATTCTGCCCGAGGAGCATAACTTCAACCACACCGTCGGCGACGAGACGTTCGATCTCCCGTATGATCGCTTTCGGATCACGGCTCCGCTCCCGCCCGCGCACATAAGGCACGATACAGTAGCTGCAGAAATTATTGCATCCGAACATGATATTGACTCCGGATTTGAAGGGATATTTTCTCTCTACGGGCAGATCTTCCACGATCTTATCTGTATCTTTCCAGATATCGATCACCATGCGCCCGGACTCCATGCGGGTTGCCAGAAGTTCGGCAAATTTAAAGATATTGTGGGTGCCGAAGATCAGATCAACGAAACGATAGCTCTTCTTTAACTTCTCTACTACTTCAGGCTCCTGCATCATGCAGCCGCACAGAGCGATCATCATGTGCGGATTTTTCTTTTTGATCCTGCCAAGCTGCCCCAGACGTCCGTATACTCTCTGGTTGGCATTTTCGCGGACGGTACATGTATTATAGATGACAAAGTCAGCCTTTTCCTCTTCCGGTTCTTCGACATAGCCGATCTGCTCAAGAATGCCGGTCAGTTTTTCTGAATCACGCGCGTTCATCTGACACCCGAATGTGGTAACACAAAAAGTAAGCGGCCGGCCGGCCGCCTCGTTCATTTTTTCCAGATATTTTTTTGCTTTATCAATAAAATAATACTGCCTCTGAGGTTCTGTCGACGGGATTTCCGTATCCTGTCCGGCAGCGTTCCATATATTCTCCATACTATCTTCCAATCTTATGTAATCTCTCTATTCTGAAATTCCTCTGTTCCATAATCCCTCTGTTTCATAACCCCTCTGTTCCGAGATCTGACGTACAGGGATCTCCGCTGTACGTCTGTGTTATACAAATTGATTGCGCCGTGCATCATATTCATAATCGATCAGATCCAGCTTCTCTGAAAGCTCTTTTCTGTCAATCTGCATATCATCGCACAGTGCCTCTAATGTGGGATAATAGTCTCTCAGCTTCGTATTGATAACACTTAAGAGTATTACCGGGTCTCCCGGAAGTCCTGTGAGCATAGGATCAACTCCTCCTCTGTAACAATCATATCAACCTTTATATCGGTCGGGTCAGCCGGTATCTCCGGTGCGATCTGGGCGGAGTAGGCCAGAGCCGCTTTCGTACATTCGGCATGTCCTTCCAGATACGTATCATAGTAGCCGCCGCCGTAGCCTGCCCTTGTACCAGTCCGGTCGAATGCAAGGCCGGGTACCAGCACTAATGTGTCTTTAAACGGCGCAGGTGCCTTCGGGCACCACGGACCGGGTTCTCTGATCCCCATAAATCCAGGTTTCAGATCCGCCGGGCTCTTGATGAAGCAGAACTCCATCCTCCGTTTTCCTCTCACCCTGGGCAGGGCTACTCTCTTGCCGTTTCGCAGCGACTCTTCTATGATCTCATTTGTATCAGCCTCGTCTTTAAGGGACGCATAGCAATAGATAAACCGGGCATCCCGGTAAAACTCCCCGTCAAAGAGCCGCTTTGCGATCATTGCATCCGCGCTTTTTCGGATTTCGGGCGATATTGCCTCCCTGATCCGCCGGTATTTTTCTCTAATTTCCTTTTTTCTCTGACTTATTTCCGTATTTTTCACCAAGATTCACTACCGTTCCGTCTTTTTCTTCGATATCGATATTGTTAAGCTGCACCCTGAGATTGCGTTTTACGGATTCCAGATACTCCATTCGGAGGAGCTTCTGTTCTTTCTTTTCCGCTTCCGTAAGTCCCTCTGCTTTTGATTTCCGGTACAGCTCATTGATCCTGTTTATCTTCTGTCTGTCCATGACCGATCCTTTCAAAATATATATTTTTCATGAATATTCTTCATGATCCGATCCGGTTTTCTCGTTCACCGGACTGTATTATACACTATTTCATCAGGTTCGTCCAGAATATCTGTTCCGTCAGCTCGAGTAGTTTTCCAGAAAACCATATAGTTCATCTTTGTCTGCAATATATTTTCCGGCCGCGATCTCCTGCTGGACTTCCTCCGGGAGATCTGAAAGAGGGATCTCTGTCATTTCATAGATCGTCTGTCTGTCACTGAGATATACCACTACAAATCCCTGCATCTCACAGAGATAATAGCCCTCTTCCCCGCTGGCGTCTTCAGCTGCCGCCTCCCCTTCGGCCGTGATGCTGCGTGTGTCCGTGATCTCATTATCAGGCGCGGCACTGCGCTCTGCGATACGTTCATAGGATATCTGATATCCGGCTGTAAGAAGCGCTCCAAAGATCAGTATTACAGCAAAAAAGCCAACAATGTATTTTGTCTTCATGTTCCCACGTCCTTTTTTCATACAGTATTGGCTTTTTTGATCTTTTTATTCAGTTATATCATCCTCTTCTTCCATTTCAGGGATCAGATGTAATTTCCGGCTGTAGCGGAGCAATCTGCCTCCCATCGGAAGGGAAAGGATATCATCTTCCGAAAGTGTTCCCATTTTAAGTATCAGTACAATATAAACAGCGATAGCCACACAGATCGCGATCACGGTCGGGAACACACGGCCGCCGATCAGCAGATCCAGTACAAACCAGATGATATATGTAACGACTCCCATCACCGCCGCCGCGATGAAAGGTTTCAGGAACATATGCCGGATATTGATCTTATACCCGCATACTTTCCGGATCTTCAGCTGATTCAGGATACACATGATAAGTGCGAATACGATGTTGCTTCCAACCAGTGCATACACGTTCATGCGGAAAGCCACAAGCATGACTACGAATGCGATCAGATGGATCACAAGTGCCACAGCAGCATTCTTAGCCGGGCTGGACATATAATTCAGTCCGTGCAGCACAGAGTTTGTGATCGATGACCACCCGTATAATACGATAACAATAGCTCCCAGCATGAGAAGATTGGCGGGCGTCGCACTGGAGTCATTATATAAAAGCACCATAAGAGGAGACGCCAGTACCGCAATGCCCACACAGCTCGGGATCGTGATGATCGTCGCGATCCGGAGCGTCTGATCGATCTGGTAGTGTACCCTCTTTCTCTGTCTGTTCATGACCGCCGCCGTAAGTGTCGGAACGATCGAAGCGCTGACTGCCGACGGGATGGACAGCGGAACATTGATCAGAGGATCATATTTTCCTGTATAGATTCCCTGCAGCGCCATATATTCCTGTTCGGAGAATCCCTGCCATGACATGATATGGTTAAACACCGTAAGGTCTATGATCTGGTTGATATTGTAGATCGCTGTACTGAAGATCACAGGGACCGCGGTAAGGATGAGCGCTTTCAGGATATGGGAATATGCCTCTTTCTTCCTTGAACGGTCACGCTTCAGCTGTCTTTTGATACCGCCTCTGAAGAGCCAGAGCACGAATAAAAGGAACAGCAGTCCCGCCAATGCACCCGTCACAGTACCGAGTGTGCCCCCGGCAGCTCCATATGCGGGTCCCAGAAGTTCCTCGCCGGCCTCCCGGCCTGCGCGTGTCCCGATCCCGAACAGCACCCCTGCTCCGACGATACTCACTACGGCATTGATGAGCTGTTCGATCACCTGAGAGACGGCGGTCGGCATCATTGTGCCAAGTCCCTGGAAATATCCCCGGAGCACTGCCATGACAGCCACGATAAACAGACCTGGTGCGAGCACTTTCAGCGCATAAACACTGAGCGGCGCTTTCATGACATGGTCCGAGATCGCCCCGGCGCCCAGGAAAATAGCCACTGCGATGATAAATCCTACGATAACGGCAAAGACGAGCGAACACAGAAACGCGCGGAATGCATTTCTCTTCTGTCCGACAGAGACACGCATCGATACGATCTTTGATACAGCGGTCGGAAGACTGAGGGAGGAGATCATCAGGGCAAATGCATACACCTGATATGCATAGCCGTAAAAGCCGTTTCCTTCATCTCCCAGAAGATTTGTCAGCGGGATCCGATAGACGACGCCGATCACCTTTGTGATCACGGCTGCCGCCGCAAGGATCGAGCCCTGGACGATATAGTCCCCTCCTCCGGATTTTGTTTTCTTGTTCCTTGGTGTATCAGACATGTACGTCCTCCTTGTTATCGCAGAATATTGATCTTCTCCAGGATCTCCCTCTGCTTCTGTTCCATCTCTTTTCTTTCGCCGTCTTCCATATGGTCATATCCGCACAGATGCAGCATGCTGTGGGCAATAAGGAACGCATATTCACGTTTAGGTGAATGTCCGTACTCTTCTGCCTGCGCCCTGACTTTATCCGCGGAGATGACGATATCTCCGAGCATCAGTTCGCCCGTCTCCGGATCAAATAACTCCGGCATCTCTTCATCGATCCCGGAAAAATCACCGGGGTTCTCAAACTCCAGCATAGGGAACGACAATACATCGGTAGCCCGGTCGATCCCTCTGTGCTCCCGGTTCATTTCATGGATCTCATCATCATGCGTGATCAAAAGATTCACTTCCGCCTCATAAGGACAATCAATATATTCCAGTGCCGCATCCACTGTCATTTCCGCAATTTCTCTTATATCAAACGGGAAATCAATATCCCCCTCTGTCTCTATATAAAGGCTCATGACCGTTTCCTCCTGCCGGCTCCCCGTGACTTTGCAGTGCTTTTCTTCTCATATTCCTCGTAGGCTTTTACGATCTTCTGGACAAGCGGATGACGGACCACGTCTTTGCTCGTCAGTGTACAGATACTGATCCCTTCCAGATCTTTTACCACTTTGACTGCCACGTCAAGTCCGGATGTCGTGCCGGAGGGCAGGTCTTTCTGTGTTGCATCGCCCGTGATCACTACTTTTGAGCCGAAACCGATCCTGGTCAGGAACATCTTCATCTGCGCGGGAGTCGTGTTCTGCGCCTCATCCAATATGATAAATGCATTGTCAAGAGTACGTCCTCTCATATATGCGAGAGGCGCGACCTCGATCAGACCTTTCTCTGAATTTTTCACAAAACTGTCCGCTCCCATGATCTCGTACAGTGCGTCATAGAGAGGCCGCAGATAAGGGTCGATCTTACTCTGCAGATCGCCGGGCAGAAATCCAAGCTTCTCGCCCGCCTCGATCGCCGGGCGGGTCAGGATGATCCGGTTTACTTCATTCCGCTTAAACGCCGTGATCGCCATTGCCATCGCAAGATAAGTCTTGCCGGTTCCGGCCGGCCCCAGGCCGAATGTGATCATATCCTTCCGTATCGCGTCGACATATTTCTTCTGTCCCAGGGTCTTCGGTTTGATCGGCTTGCCCTGAAGCGTATGACAGATCAGCTCACGGTCGATCTCGACGATTCCTTCCTCCTGGTCTTCGAACACAAGGGAGATCGCATAGTCTACATTCTGCTCTGTGATCGTATTTCCCCGCTTCGACAATTCCAGAAGCTGTGTCAGCACCCGCTGGGCTTTCTGCGCGGCATTCGTCTCGCCCACGATCTTTGTAGCCCCGTCGCGCGCGATCAGCGTGACATGGAATGTGCGCTCAAGTTTTTTTGCATATGTGTCAAACTGGCCGAACACATTCGCCTCATGTTCAGCCGGTATGTCAATCATCAGTTCTGACAGACTCATCCGTTTCTTTCCTTTCGATCGTCAATATTTCCGTATCCGCCTCTTCCGTGATCCTTTCATTCAGATAGAGGATGCCCGAAGCCTCGGCGGAATCGGCATACAGATGTATTTTAACACTATTTTCTCTGATTTGAACACCTTTTTCCTCCAAATCTTTACAAAACCGCTGAAAATTCCCGCTCAGGATCTCCCTGAGCTCTTCTTCACTATATGTTTTTTCCTGAAATGTATAAGATCTTGCCTTTTTTATTCCCCAGGAAAGAGGCAGATAAAAGTTCTCGCCCGCTTTGAGCTGATGCTCAGTTGCAGAAAGTTCGCTGTTTTCATATTGATTGGAGACAGTCCCCGCCGATATCCGGAAATCTCCGATCCTGATATAAGGCTGATATCTGTTTCTGTCATCATAGACCTTTTGCTGATAAGTCCTGGAAATCCTGTCTCTATATCCGAGCTCTGTGTCGGCGAATATATCAGCGTCCGACTGCTGGTATTGATATCCTGTCACTTCTCCGCTGTCGTTTACCACGTCCACGCGGCCGAGCACAAGGATATCCCCTTTCTTCACTTCATCGCCCGCATGCACCTGCGGCACCCCGGAACGGGTCACAATACTCGTTATGACGCCGTCCGACGCAGCGATCAGATCTGTCGGGCTTTCCTTTCCCCCGGCAGATGTTTTCTCATCCGCGCTTTTACCACCGGTCTCATTCAAAAGAGTGTCCTCATTCTCTTTGATCTGTATTTTCAGGAGGCTCCCGTCAATCGATGCGGAAACCCAAACGATATCATTATATTCTCTCCGGATATTTTTTACAATACCCGGGCAGTCAACTTCACTTTTCAGCATAAGCGGGGCGACTCCCTCGCTTTTCAGATACCCGGCAAGCGTTTCATCCGGCCATTTTTCATTGCCCTCAAAATGGATATCCCATATGAACAGAGAGTATATCTTTAAAAGGATAATGCATATGAACAACCCGAAAAAAAACAGCTTTCTCTTCCTGTAGCGGAAAAGAAAGAACGGGAAACCGCAGCGCCTGATCAGTATGACTTTTGAGTGCGTTTTTCTTGCCAGAGGCTTCAGTCTCCGGAAATCAGCGATACTGAGATACATTTCATATCCGTTTCCCGCAGGCGAGAGTCCCCAGATATAAATGTCATGATAGGAGCACATATTGAGGAACCGCTCCGGAGAAAAGCCCTGGATCCTGATCTTCACATAGCCTTTGAGATAACGGATAAATGAACGGATCATTCTTTGTTCCTCCCGTCAGCAAATTCGATACTCTCGATCTTCCCTGTGATCTTCATCTCGTCGTTTGTATAATACTCTACCTGCAGACATTTTCCTGCCAGACGGATCTGCCCGCCTTTTGTCTGCACTCTGACAAGACACTCCGTATATTCCGTTATCCCTCTGTAGTTTTCGATACAGACTTCAAAATTCCCCAATGCGGTAAGGACTGCCGCTTTCATGACTACATCTTTCGGCATACCAGCAGCTGACGCAAGCCGTTCTCCCAACTGTTCTTTTCCCATTAAAATGCCACACATACGCCTTTTATAACCAGTATATGTGCGGCATATAATGTCCTATTCATTTAACTTTTATGCGGATCGCTGATTCCGATCGCATCGCCGTATACGTTCTCTACTCATAATCCAGGCACGCACGCTCTGTCACGTACGGTCTGACATACGTGTCCGCAACAGCCACATGAGCCGGATGTGCTGCGTAAACTGCGATATCCTCCGCTTTTTCCAATGTTGTCACAAGCGCCACATCATGGGTGCTTGACGGGATCGGATCTTCCACGAATTCTACAGTAAGAAGCCCCGGCACCTTCCCCACCAGTGCACTCAGATTCTCATTCATCGCTTTTTTCAGTTCCGGTTTCTTTGCCTCTTCGATCTCCGGTTTAAATTTCCACATTACGATATGATGTACCATTTTCCTTCTCCTTATTCTTTTGTTCCCATTATCCGGGAATCTTTTTTCTTTATCCCTTTTATCCGGGAATCCTTTTTTCATTGATGAACATGCCCTCGAACCGCTCTGCGTTGAATTTCTTTACAAACCAGTCGCACTTGCACAGGAACAGATAATAAATATTGAGCCCGCATCCGTGTATGGTCTCAAAATTTCCCTGGCCTTTCGAGAGGATCACATCTGCCGTTTCTATTTCATTGCGCGCTTCGTCACTGATATCGTCCAGATCCGTTCCCGCAATGCCGCTTCCGTTCCCGATCACTTTCACCACACGGTCAAGCCCTACATAACGGGCAGCTTCGAGGTCCGCGTCATTTACAACAGGTTCTCCCCGGACAACGGCAGTCACTTCCAGATCCGGATATCTCTCCTGTATGATCTTAAGCGCGATCTTGTCAAGGACGACTTCTCCGCAGTTATCCGTAAGACAGACAAGTTTTGAAGCATGTTCCATGTCTTTCAAAAACCGACTGTATTCGTTTTTCTCAAGTCCGGCCTGTTCCTGCTCTTCAAAGAGCTCCAGAAGCTTATCTTTCGAGATATCTTTTACTGCGGCATAGTCGATATAGTTTCCCGTCCGGGCGAAACAGAGCGCCGCTTCCAGCGGATCACTATGTTTCCGGATCTGCGTTTCCAGATCCTTCTCCATGGACAGAAGGAAGTCATTAAACTCTTTTTTCACCGCATCCATACTGTCCCGCCTGCCCCAGTATTTCTCATAGATCCTCGACAGAGGCTTCACAAGAGCCGGAGCCGACAGATCCGGATTACAGGATGAGAGAAAAGCCAGCACTTCCCTCATATATTTCATTTTTTTCTCTTCGTCGTCAAACTTCCGCACCTGCGACTCCTGCATCCGGATCAGACAGGTGAGACAGAACGAATTAATCTTCATATTCAGTCTCCTTCAGTTCTGAAAAAATAATGTCCGCACGATCAGCATTTTATATTTTCAGGACTTTCACGATCTCTGCAATATACATCGTGTGATAGTCCTTGTCCGGATACCACTTTGTATCACATTCGCTGTCAATAAAGCATTCCGGAAGCATCTCCTGCGCGTAGAGCTTTCTGCACACAAAGACCTCTTCCGCCTCTTCCACCGCGGTCGTCCCGTCGATCTTGACAGGATGCAGTCCAGCCTCCTGCCATTTATCCTCAACATTTCTTCCGGACACTGAACCGCACACATTCAGCGCCTTGCGGTACTCTTCCGGCAGGAAAGAAAGGGTGAAGTACTCGTTTTTATCAACGAATTCCTTTGTGTATCTCTGAGGACGGATATATACGGTTGCCACCGGTTTTCCCCACATGATCCCGACGCCGCCCCAGCTGGCTGTCATCGTGTTGGACGACTCTTCGTCCCCTGCTGTCACCAGCATCCACTGTTTACTGATCTTATCGAACGGATTAAAATTCATTTCTGAAACTTGTATTTCTTTGAACTCCATGTTTCATATCCTCCTAAATAAATGTTTTGTAATCCTCATAGTTCTTCGCCAGAAGCTCCGGCGTATTCAGGCCGTAAGGACATTTCTCCATGCACTGGCCGCAGTGCAGGCATCCTTCGATCTTCTTCATCTTCTCCTGCCACTCTTCTGTCAGCCACGCTTCGCTGGGAGCCCTTCTTAGCATCAGGCTCATCCTCGCGCAGTTGTTGATCTCTATCCCCGCCGGGCAGGGCATGCAGTACCCGCAGCCCCGGCAGAAGTCTCCGGTCAGCTGCTCTTTATCCTTTTCGATCCTGGCCTGAAGCTCCCCGGTCAGCTCCGGCGGACATGCCTGATAAGAAAGGAATTCATCCAGTTCAGACTCTCTCTGGATGCCCCAGATCGGCGCCACATGGGAAAACTGCGGCTGGTTCATATAGGCGTAAGCGCAGGCCGAATCATTGATCAGCCCTCCCGCAAGGCCTTTCATTGCGATAAAGCCCATATTTTCCTTCCGGCACATCTCGACGATCTCAAGATCCTGTTCCGCCGCCAGATAAGAAAACGGGAACTGCATCGTCTCATACAGTCCGGATCCGATGGCTTCCTTTGCCACGGCGATCCTGTGGTTCGTGATGCCGATATGACGGATCTTGCCTTCTTCTTTTGCCTTAAGAGCTTCTTCATAGAGTCCGGTCCCGTCGCCCGGTCTCGGGCAGAACGCCGGATTATGGAACTGATAGATATCTATGTAATCCGTCTTCAGTTGTCTGAGGCTCTCCTCCAGATCTTTTCTCATATCACTTCCCGTCTGCGCCTGGGTTTTCGTGCTGATAACGATCTTGTCCCTTGTATATTCAAAAGCGGCGCCCATCTTTTCCTCGCTGTCAGAATAAGCCCGTGCCGTATCAAAATAATTGATGCCGTTATAAAATGCTTTCTGCAGAAGATACACTGCCTCCTTCTTTGTCACTCTCTGGACCGGCAGCGCGCCGAAACCATTTTTATTGACCTCGATCCCGGTCTTTCCCAGTGTTACTCTGTCCATGATCATCTGCTCCTTCCCAATAATATCAAATCTTTCTGCATCTGACCTGCAGGCGCTATTCCCCGATCGCAGCCATCTCGTCCCTGATCTCTGCTTCGCAGGACTGCATAGCGCGAAGCGTCCTGTCAAAGAGGTCGTTTAATTCCCATCCCAGATACTCCGCGCCTGTGCGTATGATATCTCTAGAACATCCGGCAGCGAATCTCTTGTCTTTGAATTTCTTCTTCACACTGGACACTTCCATATCCGATACGCTTTTCGACGGGCGCATCAGAGCCGCCGCCCAGATGAGTCCTGTCAGTTCGTCCGTGGCAAAGAGCACCTTTTCCATCTCATGTTCAGGTTTCTCATCGCTGCATATCCCGTAGCCGTGGGAACATACGGAATGGATCATATCCTCGCCGACTCCCGCTTCCCGCAGAAGTTCCGGCGCTTTCTGGCAGTGTTCTTCCGGATACAGTTCAAAATCAATGTCGTGCAAAAGCCCGGTAATTCCCCAATACTCCTCTTCATCATCGTACCCAAGCTCCCGGGCGAACCAGCGCATCGTCTTCTCAACTGTGATCCCGTGCTGGATATGGAACGGCTCTTTATTGTACTTTTTCAGCAGTTCGAGCGCTTCTTCCCTTGTCATCGTGCTTGTCATAATCTTTCCTTCTTTCCGCTGAAGCGCCCTTTTCCAAAAGAAGGAATCTTTTGAAAAAGAGCGCATTCTGTTTTTCTTATCCTATTATACACAGTAAGGATGGAAATTACAATAACGCTGCCGCTCATTTACGACAAAAGGATTTTCGTCATCCGCTTTGTGTCCATCTTATCAAGCACATGATCCGCATCCGGGATGTCCTCTTTCGGGGATATCTCCGTCCTCACATACAGCGTTGCAAGCCCGGCATTCTTAGCCCCTTCTATGTCGCACACACCGTCGTTCCCGATCATGACAGCCCTGCGTATATCAATGCCGTACGTATGGATCAGCTTTTCAAAAAAGCGTACATCCGGCTTTTTGCAGCCGTGTTCGGATGAGATGAAGATGCCATCGAAATACGGCGTGATCCCCAGTGCGTTCATCTCATACTCCGTAAAGATCTTCTGCGCATTCGATAACAGATAAATCTTCTTGCCGCTGCTTTTCAGGGCGGACAGCATCTCTTCCGTACCGTCATACAGTTTCAGATATTCCATGGACAAAATGCGGAAAAACTGTCCCGCATGTCTTACTAGAGCTTCATCGGCGTCTATTCCTTTCTCCTGAAAAAGCGCCTCGAAAACTTCCTCAATCCTGATTTCCGGATATGCCTCGTGGGAATCCTTCCTTATCCCGCCTTTCCCTGCACTCATCTTCTCAGTCAGACAGTCGTAAGCCTGATGCAGTTCATCGGAAGTATAGTCCGCACCGTAGAACGCATAGAACAGCGCAAGCCTGTCCCACAGTTCCTTTTTATTTTCATCTGTGCGGATGTCCACGAGGGTTCCGTACAGGTCAAATATACATGTGTCGTACATGTTTCCTCTCCTCCTCAGTTGTTGTATGTCAGTCTTCAAATTCATCACGATGTTCACGGAAAAATGTATAGTACGCCCTCACATTTTCCAGATCCGTCCATCTTTTCACGTCAGCCGGGTCTTCATCCAGATCATAGATCTTTGCTCCTCTCATAGATAAGAGAAACGGTGAATGTGTAGAGATCACAAACTGGCACCCGAAAAACCTTGCCGAATCTTCCAAAAACTTTACAAGTTCCTGCTGTCTTGCCGGAGACAGGCTGTTCTCCGGCTCGTCCAGCAGAAACAGCCCGTTTTCAGTAATCTTTTCCGAAAAATAGATAAATGCACTTTCCCCATTAGAATATTCCCGGATATTATCCATCAGCTCTGACCTGACATACCGTGACTGTGTCAGACGTCTTGCTTTTGTGATCTTTTTCAGACTTTCATAATCATCCAGAGAACGCATCTGAAAGTCTGCATACTTCGCATCCAGATAATCCTCGAAAAGTGCTTCTTTCTTCCTGTCTATCCCTTCATTCATGCTTCGGATATTCAGCATATAATCAAATACATCATCGCTCGTAATAACACGGCTGTTCGCCGGAAAAGCTCCCTGCAATTTATAGCCGCAGAGATCCAGATAATCCGGAAAGAAATTAGATTTATTAAATGCGCTGTCCCGTGCAAGCTGAAGTTTTTCCCCTATCACATTCAGGGCCGTCGTTTTTCCTGAGCCGTTACCTCCATACAGGATCGTAACCGGCTCAAAATCAAGACGATGAAGATGATGCCTTGAAAGGATCTGAAAAGGATAAAAAGAGTCATAGCATGTCCTTTTCTGCTTCAGAAAAAAGTCGAATTCCCTGTCGCTGTCAGGAAAAGTAAAATACTCTAAATATAACATTCTTCATTCCTCCGGTGCTCCGTCCTCTAACAGTCTCCGGATTTATTATAGCATCCGCCAGCTCCTCTGTCTCCTTTTTTCCTGCCATATCTAAAAGGGGGACGTGCTCATTTTCCCTCCAGCGATTCTGTCATTTTCTTAATCTCGCTTCTTGATATCATGCGGCTCCCGAAGGGTCGCATAGCGAGTGCCAGCAGTTTCATAGGGTTGTCATCGGCTGCCGTGCGGTTCGAGCCGATCTTGCCGCATCTTGTACACCGGTGGATGACCGCCCACTCTCCGTTTTTCCTCACCCAGACGCCGATCGGCTCCATGCGGCCATGACAGTCCGAAGCCCGGTCTCCCGGCTCATTGTCCAGATGAATGCTGTACAGACAGTTCGGACAGTGATTTCTGTGGCCAGTTCCAGCTCCTGCTGATACGACAGGCCAGCCGCACACTTTACAGGTAAACGAATCTGTACACGGGTGTGTCCTGAAATATCCTTTATCATACTTTCTTCTCTTATTTTCTCTGTTCATTTTTATTCTTCTCTCTTTCCCGTTCTATATCTTTATCTTTCCTCGTCCGCCCATCATTTTCGTCAATTCCTCCAGTCTGTCCACCGGAAACGGCGGTGATGACAGCGGTTTCGACGCAATTGACAGGATCTTGATGCGGCTGTCCCGTTCCGTCACCGGGGCAAGCATCATCTCTCCGCACAGACTGCATCTCTGGATAATATACCACTCATCGTCTGACTTTACCCAGATACCGACTGCTTCCAGCATCCCGCCGCATTCATATCCTTCTGTATCTTCTTTATGGATGGCTGCCAGACAGTTCGGACAGTGATCCGGCTCATCTATATTCATATCCAATGATGAAGACCATCCGCAGTTGGGGCATATAAACTCTTTCTTATATTCACTCATGATACTTCTCCTTAAAATCGTACTTTAATTTTACAGAATAAAAAACGGACGGCTCATTACTCTGAGTCATCCGTATACCTGTTTCGATATTATTTACAACAGACTGTGACCGTATCATCTGTATCCAATGATACCATTTCCGTTTATTTTCACATATAAATATATGCGCACAGCAGTCAAATGGACATGCCAGCATGTCCGCTTGGCTCGTTGCTCGCGGGAATAAAAAATGCCCGTGCTATGAAGCCAGCCTGATGAATGATCTATCCGCAAACAGGTACAACAAAAGAACTCATCGCAATCATTGATGATGAGATAATATTTATCGTCCTTATTATCTGCGAACAGCCGA
This sequence comes from Candidatus Mediterraneibacter faecavium, assembly GCA_019119995.1. Classification (GTDB taxonomy): domain Bacteria; phylum Bacillota; class Clostridia; order Lachnospirales; family Lachnospiraceae; genus Mediterraneibacter; species Mediterraneibacter faecavium. The sequence goes on from DWVY01000028.1 coordinate 58,557, forward strand.
CATCAAGCCACCTCCCTTGCTTAAACTTGTATCATCATAACACATACGTTTCTATGAGACAAGACTTTTCTTCCTGATCCAGAACCACCAGATCAGAAATCCTGCCAGCCCTGCAACGACAATAACAGGAATGACCAGAAACAGAATAGAAAACTGTCCGCTTTCTTTTACATCGGCGATCTGCGATGCATCAGCTTCCTGCGCCGGGATCAGTTCATGTTCTGTTCTCTGGGGAATCCGGGCATTGTTCATATCCGAGAGGCAGATCCACACGTCTCTTGTTCCGTACATATACGCTGAATATCCCCAGAGCCGTCCGTCAGGATCCTTGTAGAATGTTGTGATCTCATAATCATCCATCACAGAAGCGCCGGATGAATCAATAACGCCGGATTCCGGATAAGACCATGATACGAATCCTGTTCCGTCGGGAAGCAGATAAGGCTCGTCTTCATATATTTCATCAGAATATTCCTCCATGAATTCCGGGCTTCCATATTCCAGATACAGATCCGCCATTAAGATCCATTTGTCCCGGTCTTCTGCCAATCCCCACTCGAGCCCGTCTTTATCGGTATAGACAAAAGAAATATGGATATCCTCTCCCTCCTGCGCCCTGCGTTCTCCCGCAGCCAGATTCGGAGCATTCCACAGATATGTATCCGCTCCCGCAATGCACGTCCGGTCAAAATAAGTACACTCATCACTGTGTCTTCCGTAGAAATCATTATCCGGCTCGAAAATAACGTCCGCCGACACCGGAAGCGTATTTCCAAAGAGAAAGACAGCAATACAGACAGACATTATCATTCTCAAAAAGACTTTCCTTTTTCTGTCATTTTCTTTCTTCATAATCTTCCCTCCTTACTTATTACAGCAGCATTGAAATAATGAGTCCGGCAGTAAATGACAGTAGGTTCAGGACAAGCGCCATTTTCCATGGGCCGTACTCTTTATCCTGCCATATCATACATTTCCGGAACAAGACTCCTTCTGAAATAAAAACCAGCACCTCTGCTGCCAATACCACTGCATTAAACGGGATCCCGGTGTAAGCAGGGATCAACTGGCTGAGCAGGACGGCCGCCGGATTTGTGACAGTATTGACGAGGAGCAGAAGTAACTGATCTTTTTTCTCTATGCCGAAGAAAATCCGGGCTGCCACTCCCTCAACCGCGGCTGTCAGCGCCCATGATAAGATAAATAACATACATAAACGGATCATAGCATTTCCCTCCTGTTTCGTGTATCCTGGATGCCGTTTCTTCTCTGCAGCGGAAGCCCAAGCCCCGCCGAGATCAGGATCAGTGAGACTACCGTCAAGGCTGCATATGCAGCAGGAGAATGCAGACATTCCGGAACACCCGCAAATACGGGGAGTACTCCGAGATACAGTGCAAATGTCAAAAGGCCGAATGAAGTCCCCGGATATCCCGGGAATTTCCGATACAGACTGACCAAAGTGACCGGCATTGTCATATTAAAGAGAAGGACACCTGCAAGTCCCGCGCCCGTCCGGTCTGATACGCCAAGAAGAACTGCGGAAATTGCAAGAGATACTGCTGCCGTCCTGTAACTTCCGAAGCGGTCAGAAGCGAAGCCTCCCAGCATTTTCCCGAGAAAAACCGTCCCCGTCAGTGCAATCCCTGTAAAGATGCTGCGATTCCATGGAAACGTAAATACAGAACCTTCAAAGGAGCGGAAAGCCACTACAAGGACCAGGCAGAGGACAGCGATCGTCTCCTGCACTGGAGAGGATGAAAACATCTTTCCGCTGCGCACTTCACCCCCGCCCGCCGGTCCGCCTGAAGGAATCTCTTCTTTCCCTGCCAATACCGGTATTAACGAGTATATAAGCAGGACAGACAGGATCGCACCCGAAAGAATACCGATCTCCTTCATCACGGGTATCACAGATCCTGCATATATCCCGAGCGCTCCTGTCGACACAAATATTCCCGGCCCTGCTGCCCTGCCTTTATATATTTCGAGGATCTCAGCTCCGCTTCCCACATGGAACAGCGCATTCCCGATGCCTGCGGTTATCACCAGCGCATAAGAATCCATTCCTGCAATGAGGGCGATAAGACATAACAGACACCCTGCTGAAGCCGCCGCTCCTGCCGCTCTATGGTTTTTGAACGCAAGGCGGTCAAGGATAACGCCCGCCGGGAGCTGTCCTGCAAATGCGAAAAAGTTATAGGCCAGCATTTTTACAAACCATGCTTCACTTCCGGGGATCCTGTTTACGATCATCCATGCACAGATAAAATCGATCATAAAATGAGTGACGGATGCCCATATCAGTCTTCGGTGTCTCTTCATCGGCACTCTCTCCTCTCTCTGTCTATAAGAGTGTCATATGTACAGTTTTGTTGCATCCTGTTTGATAACATTTTACCGGCGGGAATCTTCTCTTATGAAAGGCTCCTCCACTTTTGTTTCTGTCAAGATCTCGTATCTCTGCGGATGCCGGTATGCATTGCCGTGCACTTCACTCTTTCGGTAATCTCTCAACTGCTCAAGGTCAAGTTCTGCGATATAGATCCCTTCGCCGCATCCTGCCTCCAGAATACACATATCCCGAGAGCCTTCCATATCCGGCAGATATGCCACACCGTCAAAAACTGTTGATCTACCATTGCAGTCCGGCACATTTTCCGGATAATTGCAGGTAGCGACCGCCAGCATATTTTCATAAGCCCTTGCACGAAGCTGTGAGAGCCTGTTTATCTCCATCGGGCATGCATTAGGTACAAGGATCAGTTCTGCTCCTTTGAGCATGAGGATCCGGGCACTCTCCGGAAATTCGCGGTCATAACAGATCATCGATCCGACTCTCACAGTCCCTCGTGCCGTATCAAGATCTGTAACATAAAACGCTTCTCCGGGCGTCAGGTATCTCTCCGCGCTGAAATCACATGTATGCACTTTCGCATAGGTCAGCTTCTTTTCGCCGTGCCGATCATAAAGGATCATCGTATTACGGACGCCGCCGCCGTACTTTTCGAGCAGCGTGATACCGATCGCCATATCGAGCTCTCCTGCGAGAACCCGAAATCTTTCGGCAAAGACGCTGTCTGCCGGTACTGCGTCTTTCGTCCATTCATATGCAGACCGGGAACAGATATCATATCCGCAGCTCCACATCTCGGGAAAGAGCGCAATATCGGCTCCCATTTCCTTTGCCTGTCTGCAGCACTGTATTCCTTTTTCAAGATTTTTCTCCAACGAGCCGCAGGGTGATATCTGCAGCAGGGCAATTTTCAATCCATCCATAAGCCATCGTTCTTTCAATCATATATGCAGAAATCCATTATAAAATCTCCACATGGAATTTCCCCTGAAAATATTCATTTAGTTACGGCATCACAGCATACTTTATGACGTGCTCTTTCTTATTTTCAAACACATCGTATGCTTCCATGATCTCTTCCAGAGCGCACCGGTGGGTAATAAGGAATCCGGCGTCAAGTTTCCCGCATGAGGTCAGATCCATGATCTCCTGACAGCAGCTGCCGTCCACGCCGCCCGTCTTGAATACGAGATTCTTGCCGTACATATCGGGAAGCGGAAGCATCTGCGGCTCTTCATACATAGCGACTATCACTACGACTGCATTCGGTCTTGCGATCTTCCATGCAGTCTGAAATGTATCTTTCCCTCCAGCCACTTCAAATACAGTATCAGCTCCCCGCCCTTCCGTTATCTCCTTGATCTGCTTTTCCAGATCATCTCTGCCCGGCATGAGCGTAAGATCCGCCAGTCCCTTTTCTTTTGCAAGATCCAGCCTGTATTCATCTGTATCTATAGCGATGATCCTGGCCGGTGTGTACAGCCGGGCGCACAGCATCGTACACAGTCCTGTCGGCCCTGCCCCGATCACAGCCACTGTATCCGCCGGTTTTATCTCTCCGATCTTCGCCGCCCAGTATCCGGTGGAGAGTATATCTCCGTTAAAGAGCGCCTGCTCATCCGTCACATGGCCGGGTATCACTGTGAGCCCGTTATCTGCAAACGGTATTCTGGCATATTCCGCCTGGCCGCCGTCGATTCGGCACCCGAGCGCCCATCCTCCATGCTCATCCGTACAGTTATTAACAAACCCCCGTTTACAGAAGAAGCACTCTCCGCAGAATGTCTCCACATTCACCGCCACCCGGTCGCCCGGTTTTACTTTCTTCACAGCGCTGCCGACTTCTACGACCTTTCCCACGAACTCATGCCCCAGTATCGTTCCCGGCACCGCCCGCGGCACTGCGCCGTGTTTAATATGGATATCGCTGGAACAGATCGTCGTCAGCGTCACTTGCACGATCGCATCCCTGCCGTCTATGATCTTCGGCATCGGTCTCTCTTCAAGAGCAATCTGTCCGTTTCCTTTATAAACCACTGCTTTCATGTCTATACACCTCGCTTTATTTTACCTCTTCTCTCTATGCATCAGGAATCCAGTACGGCCTGTTCCAATTCTTCTTTCAGATTTTCCTTTTTACTGCAAAGCTCATTATCCATCACGTTCAATTGCCCCAGGATCTTCTGTATCTGATCTCTTGTCCGCAGCGTCCTGCCGCGTGAGTCATTAATCTTGTCATAAACCATCCAGTCTGTAAACAGTCCGTCGAAAAAGTAATCGGCAAAGTGCAGGAAATCCCCGATCTCTACGTGCAGGTCGCCTGATATCCTCTCCGTAACATCTGCAAGCTCTGTCCTGAATCCGCGCAGCGCGGCCTGAAGATCCTGTATCTTATCCTGTACCTTATTAAGCCTGTCGTACTTGGCCATGTCCGCAATAAGACCTCCGCCCATCAGGTCAAATGTGCTCCAGTTCTTTGCACTGTCCAGATCTTCAAGGATCTTCCGCGTGATATCAAGCGCCCGGTTTCCGGCTGTTACCGCTTCCTGTATCTCTTTCTGCTGAGTTTCGAGAAACGCTATCTCATTTTCAAGATTCATGATCCTGCCCGCTTCCGGAACACCGGACTTCTTGATCTGCTCCGTCTTTTCTTCCAAAACTTTTTCATATTGCTGTTCGCAGTCCTGAAGCTGGGAGAGCCGTCTTTGACAGTAATCTATATCATCGCTTACGGCCTGGAGTTCATTTTTCGCCGCTTCATATTTCACCGATGCCGCATAGGCTTCTGCTTCTTCTTTTGTCAGTTTTTCACCAATTTTCCCGGTCGCTCTGTAAAAGAATGCTGCAAGGCTTCTGCCGTTGAGACGGTCGACATCGTCCTGTTCCTTCTGCATGGTCTTTTCCAGTTCTTCGGTTTTCTTTTCCAGATCCGACTGCTGAAGCAGCAGATCAGACAGTTTTGCATCTGTCCGCTGCTTTTCCATAATCTCCGACTGGAGACGCTGAAGTTCGCTGTCGTAGTAATTCATAATTTATTTCCTCCGTATTTAATTGTAGATATGTCGCAATCTTCCCGGCTAACCCATCTGGTTTTACACTTCCATATCTATTTAAATATTCTTTTTCAAACGTCATAATAGTCTGACTCATTGAGTTCGAACATTATTATACTATATGTGGTTCTCTCTGTCATTTCTTTTCCTCTCTGTACTTGTCATTTAGCGGAATCAGAAGTACAATAATTTCTATATATCATCCATTTACGGAGAAAATATCATGAGCCATACAAATGAAAAAAATGCAGATAAAAACTTTGAAAAAATCACAATAACTTATTGCGACAGGCTCGTTCAGATCACCTGTGATGACGCCCTGAAAAATTATCTCGAAGAGCCGGGAAATGGTGCGCTCAGGCTCAGTATCTACATTCTGGAGGAATATAAAAATCGCCGGCGATCTGAACTGAAGATCAGTAAAGATTCACTGGCGATTGAAATTCTTGCACATACATATGTCGATACCTTTTCAGAAGCAGTATCCTCTATAGGAGACCGCCTTCCGCCTGTACTGTCAAAAGCAGTGCTTACGCTGATGGAACAAATTCATACACACACTGAAATCATTGACTGCGGAGAATCAGACATAGATAACAATCGTTGGATATGGAACGGACTGACAGTTTTTAAAAAGATAATATATACGGCATTAGGCGATCATGCATAAATATACTGTTTTCCTCTTCTTAACTATGACTCTTCATTCAGATTACTTTATTTTTTGCGGTCTTTCCATGCGTGATACATAATATCTTTCAGGACAAGCATTGCGTCCTGGCTGCTGAAGTGATATTCTGCCTCCAGTTCATCCAGCATTATGCTCAATCTGCAGGCATAATTCGGTATATTCACTTTATCCTGATACTGGAGCAGGATGGGATACTTCTTCCCCCACGCTTTTGTCCAGTCGATCTTTTTCTCAGTCTCTTCACTCGTTTTGTCGATTGCTTCCTGGATCTTTGCCTCATCAATATCAAAATCGATCAGTTCGTCTAAAGATAAATGGTACAGCACAGCCATTTTTTTAGCCTGCCGGATATCCGGGATCGTCTCGTCTGTTTCCCATTTTGAGACGGTCTGTCTGCTCACCCCCAGCTTTTCCGCCACATCCTCCTGTGAAAGTCCGCATTTCTTCCTCGCATGAAATAAACAGTTTCCTAAAGTCATCGTTTCTCCTCCTTGTTGTATGATGAACTTATTATACTGTCTGCACAGGGCGGATTCTACCAGATAAAAAAGACAAAAACGCCCGTTTTACTTACAGGCGAGGAGTATGCCGATCACGGTCTTTGCATCGGCCAGTTCGCCCGATTTTACCATTTCATACGCTTCAGCCAGAGGGAGCCATCTCTTCTCAATGTCAGCCTCCTCATTCTCTCTCTCAAATTCAGGCACTTCCTTCAGGTCTTTCGCCAGATAGACATAGGTCTTTTCATTCGTCCACCCTGCCGAGTTATAGAATACGGTCAGGAGCCTGAGCGTTCCCGCCGTAGTATCTGTTTCTTCCTGCAGTTCCCGGATCGCCGTCTCTTCCGGCGTTTCCCCGTCCACATCCATTTTCCCCGCAGGGATCTCCCAGACCGGCTGTCCCATCGGGTGCCGGTACTGACGGATGAGCAATATCCGGTTCTCCTCATCGAGCGCTGCGACCGCGACGGCATCTGCGGATACTGCCGTCTCCCTTACAAAAGTTTTCCCGTCTCCGCGGGTCAGCGTATCTTTTCTGACTGTTATGATCCTGCCCTTATATACTTCTTCGGAATCTAATACTTTCGGGATATTCATTGTCAACCCTCCTCGTTCTATTCTACACGCCCGGTTATTCCGATCAGGTTCATGTATCTCCCGTTATCTGTACGGATCATTGCCCTGTCCCCGACAGCATAAGGGTTATCTGTCTCCAGCCAGTCATTCCATGCCTGATCAAAACATCTCATTTCCCACATCTTCAGATGCTCCAGCCTGTCCTCGAATTTTGGTTTCCACCACTCTATCGAATGCCACATTTCCAGAGCTTCCTCGGGCCAGAACGGTTTCATCTCCTCCGGCACGTTATCCTTCACCTCATATTTCATTCCCGGAAAAGAGACTGCCGCGACACCGTCGTTTTTAAGCAGAGGGCGCACTTTCTCCGGGAAAAATGTATCGTTATTTCCCACATAATGGTAGGCGTCCACACTGACGACAGCGTCAAAATACCCGTCCGCAAACGGCATCTTACGAGCGTCTGCATGGATGGGGATCACCGACTCACCCACTCCCGCCTCCTGAAACCTTCTGTAATTGTCCGTGGCAGATATCCACAGATCCAGTGCGAAGACCTGCACTCCGTATTCCTTTGCAAGAAAGATCGAAGTCAGCCCGTTCCCGCAGCCCAGATCCAGAACACGCATTTCCGGCTTCAGGGGAACTTCCTTCAGAAGCTCTTCCAGGATCATTATGGAGTTCGGCCCCATCATATTCTTCTTTAAGAATTCTTTATCATATTTTTCTGTTCTGGGAAAATTCATTTCTTTATACTCTCCTTTTCGTTTAGTCCTACGAAGCAGCGGGCTGCGCAGATGTGCAGGCATGTCCGTTTGCCGAGTTCCTGTGTATTGTCAGGTCTTTATCAGTACCCTTTGGAAAGTACTTCCCACCCGCTGTCGTCCGTGCGCACAAGCCACCACTGGTAATCATAGTAATCTGAATCAGCATTCCAGGTCCCTGGAGCATCCTCGGGAGTATGAAAATCACTCTCGAACATAATACATTGCGTAAAATCTCCTGACTTAAGATTTGCTTCCGCCAGGTCCTTAAGCCACCCGAGATTATCCGGATCACATTTATCATCCGATGAATAAGAAATATGATTCAGATCAAAACCGCTCCACTGCGATGTATTAAATTCGTCTTTTATGACCGCTATCGCCTCATCCATATCTTCTTTTGAATAAATTGCGGAATCACCATAGTCGATCTGTACGTCCGATACATTTCCTTTTCCGCATCCGGCCATCATGCAAACAGAAGCCGCAAATAATAAAAATACGTATTTTTTTCTCATAATGCCTGTTCTTTCTTTTCCTGCGGATAGACAAGCCCCCACTGTCCCCGCAGATGATCCATTACTTTCATGACTTCAATACTATCGGCAAGAGGCATCGAATCGCTCTCCTTTTTCCCTGCGCGTACTGCGTCTATGCACTCCTGCACTTCATATTCGTATCCGCTGATCTGCTCCGGCACGTCTGTCTTTCTGATAAGCCGGTCTTCTGTATCATATACAGAGATGCTCTGGGGATTGTTGATATTCTCCACGATGATGTATCCCTTTTCCCCGTAGAAAATGCCCTTTCGGTCTGATCTGCCGTAAATGTCATGAGTCAGCACCGCCATCCGTCCGTCACGGAAGAAGATCGTAATGGATTCCATCGCATCCACGCCGGTATCTGTCATACGGACTGACGACTCGATCCCCTCAATATCTGTCCCGAAGTGCATCATCGCAAAATTAAGCCCGTACACACCGATATCCAGAAGCGCGCCTCCTGCCAGTTCCGGTCTCATGATCCGCTCTTTGTGGGTGATCGGATATGACAGGTTGGCGGTCAGTGCAGAGACCTTTCCGACGATCCCGCTGTCAATGATCTCGTTTATCATATTTCTCGACGGCATATATCTGGTCCAGATCGCCTCTGCTGCAAAGACCTGTTCCTGCTTTGCAAGTTCCCGGATCCGCACTGCCTCCCCTGCATTCAGGGTAAATGCTTTCTCGCACAGAACCGGCTTTTTATGCCGGATACACAGCTCCATGTTATCATAATGGCAGGAATGAGGCGTTGCGATATAGACAAGCTCCACTTCAGGATCCGCGCACAGTTCTTCGTAACTTCCGTACGCCTTCTCAAACCCGTATTTTTCCGCAAATCCTTCCGCGCGCTCATACGTGCGCGAAGCCGCTGCATAACACTGCGCATCTTCCATCTGCCTTAATGTCTCCGCGAATTTCCCCGCCATAGATCCGCAGCCTAAAATCCCTATTTTCATGTTGACCTCCTTCATATGATGTTTTATCTTCAATGTAATTTTCTTTCAGTTCTTTTCTTTTGAAACAACTCAGGTTCATTCTCCATCAAATCTTCTGCAAGGTACTTGTAATCCATATTTTCTATCCCATAGGTTCCCTGTTCGATCTGTTTTGCCAGTCTGCTGTGGTAATAAATATCCATTGCCTGTCGCAATTCCAAGTTCTTTTCTCTGGACAGATATTCAATAATGGATTCTTCCAGATTTTGTTTATATATAAAATCAATATTCTTTTTATTTATCATCTTGGCTCACCTGATACGCTTTCCGGAAAATTAATTCTTTATCTAAAACATCCTGATTTATAATACAGATCTGATCATTCATTTTGTAATAACGAAGCTCATCCAGAGCTTTCTGTTTACTCCATATGCCCCTGAAATACATGTCTACTATTTTAAAGACATCATCATTTGCCACAGCACCTATTATAATATCATAGCCTCTATAAATATTATCTCCTTTTCGGCAGGCACATACAAAATCCAGCCATTTTTCATTCTCCTGTTTAAACCGCAAAACATCATATTTCCCCAGATCATCAGACAAATCATACACATTGACAATTGCCGGTTTTTGCTTTCTCAAGCCCTTACGCAGTGCCCACTTTTCAGCCTGTTTCTGATATGTCGTTAAGTAAAATCCTTTCCCGAAATCCAAATAGCTTTTTGAAAATGATATATCTGGTTTCTCTACAATTTCAGTTGTACCATGAAATAAAATCATACAGCAGCACCTTTTTCCCTTGCATACTCCGTAATATCTTCAACAAGATACTCCGTTCCTAATGTGTGCAATGTATCATAACACACAAAAATGTAGTTATCCAATATGTTCGTTTCGTTTAAAGTCTTATAAACATCAGCAGGTTGCTTCTGCCATTTCTCCGCCAGATTATAGATAAGAAAAATGCTGAATTGCAATTCTTTTTTTGTACACATAATATATTCCTTTCACAAAACCCACGCTATATTATTCCTTGTCCTTATCCTTAAAATATTCTTTTACTGCCCATTTCAAAATATAATATAGCTCTAATGCTTTACTTATGTTCCATACTAGTAACTTACGCTTTCTAGTGCAACACCTTAAATATGATCATTCCAACCAACATACCAACTGCCGATACAACAAAATACCAGATTGCATGCATAAATGCTGTTCCATTGTAGTAAAGAAATACAGATGGCAAAAAGACCACTGCCGTTGCTGCCGGATAAAAGTATTTTATTTTGTTTTTGGAAATACTGCCAAGTAAGATTGACAGTATCAATGTTACCAATAGGATCAAAACAACCATTCCCATACCATCGGTTGGCCCGGCAAACAGCGGTGAAATGTAAAACATAAAAAGCTGTATACAAAAGATTACAATTTCTACAATATACTTTTTCATAGGCGCCTCTCCTGTAATACTGTACTGTTAGTGAAATCATTTCACAAATTCGGATTTATGAAAATCTTTTTTGTACTTTATAAAACCATATTCCGGCAATAACAACTATAAGTAATAGAAATCCAGCTGCAACAATAATGGAATAATCATGCCGTAATATAACTGCAATTATCCCTGAAATCAAGAGACCTATTCCAATCAATAATGTTGGCTTTCCTAGTTCTTTTGCATACCCTTCTTTATCATTTGTGGTGTCAAAAACCTTACCATGTACACTGGAGTAATTACCTTTTAATAATGAAACACCTAAAAAAATCAAAATCAAAGAAATAAACCACATCATTATGCTAAAACCTATCATACTATACGCCTCCATAACTTCCAATTTTCTACTCTACAACTTAGGATTTATGGCATTATCAGCATGAGACTTATTTATGATAATTTGTCTTCATGTATTCTGCCTATCGCCTTTAAAATAGGGGAACCCCCTTTTTATCATTTGTATTAGGATCAGCACCCATGTTCAATATTAATTTCTCGCTCCCCCTTAACTCCATGATAACCTGGATTTGTTGCTTTTTCACAAGCCAATTATCATTTTGTGTTTTTCTTTCTGCATAATAACCACATGGTATATCTTTAAGAATCCCAACCGAATTATCTAAATCAAACTAAAAAGGAAAATCCATATGCAACGCTCCTTTCAAATTCCAATTATCTGCTCTACTATTTAGGGTTTATTATATATGGCGGAAATACTTTATCCAGTCATCTAAGCCACAGCCCTCAATACTACATATAACTACGCTATTCCACCGCTCTCGAAGAGATTTTCCAGCAAATATCGGCGCTTCTACTAATTCTTTTGCACTTTCAAATTCACACCCGTCTTCAATATCACAATATCCCACCCAATAAGGCTTTTCATATTGCGGGAGATAACCCAAATAATGCTCATTCTCACATGAATCATCGGCAAAATAAAAACAAGTCTCATCAATGTTTATCCCTGCCTCTAACTGTCTAAAGAAAAAATCCCATTCCATAAATGACCTCCTCTATCTTATGGAACTACAAATTCCAAGTTGTTACTCTATATATTTATCCTTTCAAATTCTCCAAAGCTGCAGGATTATGTCTGATCGTCATTGCCAGCCGCTATGTATGCATTGCATTTTTCACACTCTCCTTATATCAGTCGTATTTCTCAATATGTACAGTAGCGATCGCCGACTGATTCGGTTCTCCGGTGACAAGATCCTGCGGAGCGGGGATCAACATCATAAATCCGTTCTTTCCATATCTTAATTCA
>DWVY01000029.1 GCA_019119995.1 Candidatus Mediterraneibacter faecavium
TCACTCGAGAGATCCATAGACTCGATCAACAGCATGATCGATACTGCCAGGGAAGAACAGGAGCGCGCGGCGCGGGAGGCACAACAATGAGCAGAGAACTTGTATGTGCGGACGGGGAACTGTCCGCAGCATTGAATAAGACAGAGCGTTACATCGAGTTCCTGGATGAGTGTATCCGGGAATATAACAAGATCCTGTCTGATACGGCAGGCATCGGGATCGACGACGTGTTGGTCTGCACGGAGCTTGCACGGCTTTCCGGGCAGGTGTCAGAGATAAAGAAAGAACTGGATGCAGTGCTTCCGGACATTTCGGAGGCTGTCGCCAGGGAGATCCAGGACATTGAAGACACGGATAACTTTACATACCCGGACATATCGTTTGGGGATATTATGAGCACTCTTACAGGCTTTTTGTAAATTCCCGGCAGGCGGAAATGAGGTGAAATACAGTGGTATCAGAGATGACGATTACAGTACAGAGGGCAATGCTGAAGATACAGGCGGAGAGGATGCGGGAACTTGCATCAAAGATAAGCTCCAGATCGTACCGTCTGGAATTTGAGCAGGGGGAAGGTGCGTTCGTAAAGGAGTTAGAAGCAATGGCCGCCGAGCTTAAAAGCGTGGGAAATGCTCTTGGCGCCCTGGCGGCTGTGACGGCGGAACGCCTTGACAGTGCAGAGACGGAATTCACCGCCGCGGACGAACGTACCGCAGGATTCTACCGGGGAGGAGAATGAGAGTGGGGATAAGAAGGAAAACCTTTTGGAAGAGAACGTTTGCTGTATTCCTTGCATCAGCCTGTCTGTGGTCAGCAGCCGGATGCGCAGGAGCGGGAACAGGAATGGACAGGGAGGATGAAGAGGTGAGCACAGAACTGACACAGAGGCAGAGAGAACTGTTGGAAGAGATGGGACTGCCGGCTGATTATGATAAACTTACCGACACTCAGAAGAACGCGGTCACGTCGATCGAGGCGATGCTTTCGTATCTGGAGAGTAAATATCAGGAGAAATTCTGTTATCTGTCTTATGCAGAAGCGGGGACTCTGGAGAAGGAGCACCTGGAGGCATATCCAGCGTCGGGAACACCGTCAGATGTGGTGACGGTATATCGGACATATGAGGACGGAGAATATCATTACGAAGATGATTACGCCAATATCGGAGTCAGACCTCTCTATGAGAGCAGGGTGCGAGAATTTGCCGTACAGTCTTTTCCGGAGAGCGGGATCAAAGTATTCAGCGATATCCGGAACTTAGGACAGGGTACAGACGGACAAAGTGTAACGGAGGAAAATGTATTGCACACCGTATCCGCAGTCACGTATATCTTCATTTCTGAAAGCGTGTGTACGGAGGCGCAGTTCCGGGATTTTACAGAAGAGTGTGTGCAGTGGATGGAAAGCCAGTGTCGGGGAGTGGCTGCACAGATCTGTCTGAGACTGACGGATGCGGCGCAGTGGGAACTGATCGATGCCGCGGGATATGAGGATAAGCTCAGGGAAGATATATTTGCGGCTGAAGCGGAATGTGCAGTTTCAGCTTCCGGCAAGGTTACGGTTTACTGACGGAGGAAATGATCATGTATCTTACAGATGAACAGCTCATGCTGCTCGAGCAGCTTACCTACCTTACAGACGATGTGGCGGATGCAGCCGGGGTGCTCCTCGGCCCGTATGACAGCGTGGAAGACCTGCTCCAACAGTTTGACGAAGAAGCGCTGCAGAAGCTTGAGGATTCGGGAAAGACGTTTAACTATACGGGAGCTGAGAAATGGGCGGCTATCATACGCCAGATCAAAAACGATGCGGATCTGTACAGTCTGGACATTGTGGATAAAGACGACTCTGTTCCGGCGCTGTGCTTTAATGATCCGGATGATCCCGGCCATGCTGTCGTAGTATTCGAGGGGACGAGCGGACAAGATGAATGGATCGATAATGCGATCGGACTCGGAGTGTCTGATACAGAACGGCAGAAAGATGCACTGGATTATATCGAGGATCTGCCCTATGACGATATTACGGTGGCAGGGCATTCCAAGGGCGGAAATAAAGCACAGTATGTGACGATCCTGTCGGATAAGATCGACCGGTGCGTCTCCATGGACGGACAGGGATTTTCACAGGAGTTCCTCGATAAATATTATGCGGAGATCCAAGAGAAAGGCCACTGCATTAAGAACTATTATCTGGACGGGGACTTTGTGAACATCCTGATGTTTCCGGTTCCGGGGTCTGACCAGATCTGCATCGCCGGGGACAGAAGCGTAGTCGGACCGGCGAATCATTGTCCGTCTTCTTTCTATCAGTTTTTGCGGGATGAAGAAGGACACTGGTATATTGACAGTGATGAAAACGGAGATACAATACTGATTCCCGGGACACGGGAAGAAGTTATGGTATATCTTCATGAATTTACAACATTTATCATAAATGTGATGCCCGAAGATGAAAGGGAGAGGGCGGGAGACTATATCGGTCATATTCTGGCGCTTGCTTTCGTCCCGGATGCTCATTTGGATGTGGACGGAAAGGTATATACCCCGGACGATCTTGTAGAATATCTGCTTTCTGATCCGGATATGCTCTCGAAAGTGCTGGCGTATTTCGTCAGATATGTGGAGACATACAATCCCTCGGAAGATGAGATACGAAGTCTGGCGGAAGTATTCGGCATGACGGAACTGCTTGGCGAAATAGAAGATGTGGCAGAGGAGCATGACAGCTCACTTGCACAGATGATATCGGATGCCGGTGGGCTCCTGAACCTGATCATAGATCAGATACGGGACGGAGAAAATGATCCTATTATAGGCGTTCTGTTATGGCTTGCGAACGGCTGGCTCAGTGAAAAACTGGGGACAGAGGTCGATCTGCCGGCGCTCTGGAAAAAGCTGGAGGCCGAGTATCAGAGCATCCCGGAGTTCGATGCGGAAACTGCCCGCCAGGATGCGGCCTGCAAAGAGGGGAAGATCAGGGACTTCTCAGAACGGACATACGGGATACTGATGAGCGCGATCGCTGCCGTAGAGGAGGACACCTATGGATCTGTGTCCGGATGGACGCAGTATGCAGGAGAAGCGTGGTATGACAGCCTGTTTATCCCGAATGCGATCGGCGGCATCAACGCCTATTTTGAACGCGTGTCAGAGATCAGCAGGATCTGCCGCAGCAGCGTAGACCGTATCTATGGACAGGCGGATGAGGCGGACCGCAGGAATGCCGGACGGCTGAGGCAATCCACAGAAGGATTAAAAGCGCTGAGACAGAAGATCGAACAGAAAACTGCGGAACTCGGCGGATGAAAAAGTTTTAACATTCCGCGTGTACAGCGGAAGTTAAAAAATACAGTCTTACAAATGAGACGAATGAGGAGGACAAAATATGAATACTCAAAATGTACAAAATGGAACCCTGAATGTGGTCAGGACTATGGCGGCATCCGTATTGTTTCTCGTAGGAACGATCGGATATTCAGCCTATGTGCTGTTTGAACTGCTTGGATCATTTACAGGCGGATCAGAGATCATGAACATGTTCAACAACATCATGGCGCAGTCCGGGGCGTATAGCAGCATGGATTATCAGTCTCTGCAGATGTTGTCAGGAATATTTGGCAGCACGTCAGTGATCTCTACTCTGTTCGGCCTGATCCCGGCGATGGTGCTTGTGGCCGGAATATGGCTGGTGTTTGCCGCTGCGAAGCAGAACAAGCTTCCGGGGATCGCGGCAACCGGGATGACAATGATACGGGTGATCGTGATCATAGAGCTCGTTTTTGCCTGCATTGGAGTTTTTGCAGTGGCGGTCATCGGTTTCCTGGTCGTGCTCGGAATGGGTTCATTGGCAGGTTACTATGGGGACGGCGCCCCGTTCGTAGTGATCATGGTCGTGGTACTGATCATTGTACTGGCAGTCTGCGCGATAGACATCGTCTATTATGTAAAGCTGGGCGGTATGGTAAAAAGAATGAAAGAAACGCTGGTAACAGGCCGCCCGGATGCAAAGGTATCTTTGTTTGTAGAGATCTTATGCTATCTTGGGGGAGCCGGATCGGCAATCTCAGCGCTTATGTCACTGGTCGGACTGGATATATTCGGCTTCCTGAGCAACGCGGGCATGGGTACGGCAGGCATCTGCTTCGGAATGCTGCTCAGACAGTACCGCAATAAGATGCAGACGCTTGAAATGGATCCGCAGGCATACCAGGCACAGTCGGGAGCGGGACAGCAGAGTGCAGCGTCGCAGCAGGCATACCAGGCACAGCAGGCGTATCAGGCGCAGTCGGGCGCAGCGCCCCAGCAGGCATACCAGGCACAGCCGGGCGCAGCGCCCCAGCAGACATACCAGGCACAGCCAGGCGCAGCACCGCAGATGTATCAGACACCGCAGACAGAAGAGTATGGAGAGACAACACTACTGGGCGGACAGATGGTTCAAAACGGCATGCTCAAGATGGTCCACCTGATCCGCCGGAAGACCGGAGAGGACATCTGCATTAATAAAGAATCATTCTGGATCGGAAAGGATGCGGGGTATGTAGATTACTGCATCAAAGATAATACAGCGATCAGCCGTCGGCATGCGCTGATCACAATCCGCGATGATGTGTGCTACATACAGGATAATCATTCGACAAACCGTGTATTCGTTAACGGCTATGTACTGGAAGCGGGAGTTGACACACGGATTTCAAACGGCGATGTCATCCGTATGGGAGACGAAGAGTTTGTAGTCAGCATCGGATAACAGATCTGAGAATACGATGGGGAAAAAGGAGGAAAAAATGAAAAGGAAATGTGCAGCGTTTTTGATTACTGCGGTACTTCTGGGACTGACTGCGTGCGGAGGAGCAGGCTCTGACACAGCTGCGGATACGAATGCAGGAGATACGGCTTCCTCAGAGACATCGGAAGCGGATACATCTGATGCCGGTGCCGGTCAGGAATCTCAGGCAGAGACAGGTGATGCACAGGAGGAGCAGTCGGCAGCAGAGGATACGGGAGAATTTAACGATGACTGGGTGGCGGCTTCTCAGGAGGCGCAGCCGGTACAGATGGGAGAGCAAGTGATTGAAGACAAACTTATTGCTTTCTCAGTAGAGAAAACCTACTGGGCGGACAAGGTGGTTCCAGCTGAACCGGCAGGAAGCTACAATTATGTGGAACCGGAAGACGGAAACAGCTTTCTGATCTGTGAAGGGGCGGTTCAGAACCTGACGTCGGAAGAAGTTGAGCTTTCGTCTTCCATGGGTCCGCTGTGGGGATCGGTAGCGACAGTATTTATCTTTGACGACACAGAAGCATATTACGGCGACTGGTATGCCGGCGCTGACAGCATCACTTTCAGTCTGGAGCCCGGCGAAGAGGACACGCTGTACATAGCAGTAGCTGTGCCGGATGAGATGAAAGAAAGCAGCAAGAAAGTGCAGATACTGACAGGATTCTCAGACCTTATAGAACAGGCGGGAACGCCGATGGGGACGGAGACAGGAGTCAACTGGCCTGCGCTGCCGCACAAATATCTGATAGACGTAACGCTCCCATGACCGGAGCGAGTCTTGAGAACCTGAGTATAAAAAAGAGCCCGTGCTTCCGGAAAAAGACCGGAAGCGCGGGCTTTCTGTGTGTCTGTCTGGAGGGTGTCCGCCGTGTCTGCGTGAACAGACACCTGACGGGTGCTGGATGAGCGCCGGATTTGCGTATCTGGTTGACTGGCGTGGCATTGCATGGCAGAATAAAGCTATTTTGACGTACTGGCATCCTCCTGCCTGATCTTAGCAATCAGCTCCAGAACACGCTCTTTTGTCTCTTCTAATTCGTCAGCAATCACCTCGGTGGACTTTCCCTTTGCAAGCTTTTTACGTATCTGAGTTATGAGCGTTGTTTCCACACCATCATTATACGCTTCTTCACGCTCCTGTCTCATATGCTTTTCCTGGTCATATTCAAATATACTCAATTCCTTCGCCTCCGCTCTGTGTTTCTCCAGAAATTCCCTCAGCACATTCTCTGCGATACATTCCCGGATCGCCTGTTCCACTGCGTCCGCAAGCTCCATTTCCTCCACATACTTCCGAACCTTGTCTGTGTAGATCGCGTATTCTTTGAGGATCCTGCAGGCTTCTTTCAGTTTCTGGTTATGTTCCCCTGAAATGTTCAGCATCACTGCTGACAGTTCCAGTCCTGCATGGGGATCTTCTTTCTCGTACATGTCTGACAGATTCAGAACGGTCCGATCCGGCAGTTCTTCCCTTCCATTGTAGAAGATGAGGAACTCCGGCGGCGGGATACGGACCACTTTTGTTCCGTACAGGTTTGCATTCCGCGTCATCCTTGAATACAGCTTTGCGATGTAGATCAGGAACCGCAAAGGCAGGTTTGGGTTATAGGTGGACTGGTGCTCGTACAGGGAGAGCCGTCCGTCGACCAGGAAAGAAATATCATTCTTTACTGTCATGTAGATCGCGTTCTCCAGAGTGTTGATCTCCAGGATTCCCGGATCAGTATAATGTTTTCCGCTTATAGCATTGTACAGTTCCAGCAGGTTGTTCTTATCCTGGAACAGCATGATGAACAGGGTGGACTTATACGTCCGGTTGACTGGTATCGCGGTCGATGCGGATGGTACGTTTTGTACCTGTTTTGCACCTGAATTGTCTGTTATAGCCATTTTTGCTTCTTTTGTCATGTTTCAGCCTCCTTGTGAAAATGTGGTGCAAAGAGACTGATGCTGTTCAGGCAGTAGGCAGCGTTTTTTAGCTTTTTATTCCGCTGTCATGCTCCCGCATCCATAATCTCTCTGCTGTTAATAGGGAATGAAAAGCATTGAGATTTTCCTGGATGTAATAGAACTTTTGATCCGGACAGTGCTGCCGCTTAAGAATAGAACATGCTGGAAATATAATGCTTTTGTCTATGATAACACAGAACGAAAAAAAGTACCAGAAAAAATCCGCTGCATTTTGCAAGCCCAGTAACAGTTCAGCCCGCGCCATTCGTAAAACCGCACTTCGTGCTTATTGCGGCTGCCGCCGCTGTTTTGCTCATTGACGGGCGCTCAGCTCATCTGGATACCGGTCGGTGGATTCTTATGCGGGCATAAATCCGCCGACCGGTATCCAGATGGCTGAACTGTTACCAAGCCCATTTTGCAAGCTGCACAGAGCACGCCAGAATACTGCACAGAATACAGTCCTGTCTGCTGTCGGACTCGGTTGAAGCTGAAATAGCAATAGAAATATGATAAAATCATGGTATCGGGTTTTATCAGATAATGACATTTGATAGGAGGGAGCTTTATGTTTTGTAGATTTTGCGGGAAAGAACTTCCAGAGGGGGCAAGATTTTGTAATAACTGCGGCAGGGCGGTAGATTTCATTCCACCTCAGCAGACAGTGCGGAGGAGACCGATGGCGTGGTTTAAATTTATCATTTATTTTCAGTTATTTGCCAATGCTGCGCTCAATCTGATCATTGCATTTATATGGATCACAGGACTGCATTACGGGGAATCCGCCGGATTATATTATGAGATCTGTCCCCCGTTAAAAGTATCAGATGTGATATATGGTTTTACCTGTATTGCGTGCGCTGCGGGAGCAATCGTGGTGCGGCAGAAACTGGCGCATTATAAGAAGAATGCTCCGGCATGGTATATTGGCTTTATTGTAGTATCACTGACAATTGGCCAGATAAGCTCAGTGGCTGACTATCTGGCGGTCACCTTTGCCTCGGAAGGTTATTTGGAGATAAAACTGGCAGAGCTGCTGCGTAATGTGGTGTTCGTGGTTGCCGGAATATGTTTTCTTGTTCCTTTGAATTATGTCTACTTCAGAAAGAGAAAAGACTTGTTCGTAAACTAGATTTACTCCTTTACGGAAATGTGATAAAATAGCCCTGTTGAGCACATACAATCATATTGCATTGCGCGCTCATATCGCATGAAGTATACGATTCAAGAAGGAGGATTACATGATCAAATTATATGACAACGGCGTCTACCTCTTAAACGGCACCGAGATTGTGGAAGATACAGGAAATGTACAGGTTCCGCTCTCTAAGGAAGAGGCTGCGAAGAATACGATGGCATACGGCATCTTAAATGCGCACAATACTTCCGGAAATATGAAGAACCTTCAGATTAAATTCGACAAGCTGACGTCTCACGATATCACATTCGTCGGCATTATCCAGACAGCACGCGCTTCAGGACTTCAGAAATTCCCGATCCCCTATGTGCTGACGAACTGCCACAACAGCCTCTGCGCAGTAGGCGGTACGATCAATGAGGATGACCACATGTTCGGACTGACCTGCGCGAAGAAATACGGCGGCGTCTATGTTCCGCCTCATCAGGCGGTCATCCACCAGTATGCCCGTGAGATGCTCGCAGGCGGCGGTAAGATGATCCTCGGTTCTGACAGTCATACGCGTTACGGTGCTCTCGGAACTATGGCTATGGGCGAAGGCGGACCGGAGCTTGTAAAGCAGCTTCTCAACAAGACATATGATATCAAGATGCCGGGCGTGATCGCCATCTATCTGGACGGCGAGCCGATGAAGGGTGTCGGACCGCAGGACGTTGCACTTGCAATTATCGGCGCGGTATTTAAAAATGGCTATGTAAACAATAAAGTGATGGAATTCGTCGGCCCGGGCGTGAAGAAGCTGAGCGCTGACTTCCGTATCGGCGTTGACGTTATGACCACAGAGACGACCTGCCTGTCCTCGATCTGGACGACAGATGAGAAGATCGAAGAGTTCTATGAGATCCACGGCAGAAAGGACGATTACAAAGAACTGAACCCGGGTGCATGTACATACTATGACGGATGCGTATACGTGAACTTAAGCGAGATCAAGCCTATGATCGCGATGCCGTTCCATCCGAGCAATGTGTACACGATCGACGAGGTAAATGCAAACTTAAAAGATATTCTCCATGATGTAGAGAAGAAAGCGCTTGTAAGCCTTGACGGTGCAGTAGAGTATTCTCTGCAGGATAAGATCCGCGGCGGAAAGCTCTATGTAGAGCAGGGCATCATCGCAGGATGCGCGGGCGGCGGATTTGAAAATATCTGCGCGGCAGCGGATATTATCAAGGGACACAATATCGGTTCCGACGCGTTTACATTCAGCGTATATCCGGCAAGTATGCCGATCTATATGGAACTGGTGAAGAACGGAGCAGTAGCTGACCTTATGGAAGCAGGAACAGTTGTGAAGACTGCATTCTGCGGACCGTGCTTCGGCGCAGGAGACACACCGGCGAACAATGCATTCTCCATCCGCCACACGACGAGAAACTTCCCGAACCGTGAGGGAAGCAAGCTCCAGAGCGGACAGATCTCTTCCGTGGCGCTCATGGATGCGCGTTCCATCGCGGCAACGGCGGCGAACAAGGGTTACCTTACACCGGCGACAGCGATGGATGTGGAGTACAAAGGACAGAAATATCACTTTGACAGCAATATTTACGCGAACCGTGTATTTGACAGCCACGGCGTGGCGGATCCGAGCGTGGAGATCCAGTTCGGACCGAACATCAAAGACTGGCCGGAGATGTCCGCACTGCCGGAGAATCTGATCGTGAAAGTAGTATCCGAGATCCACGATCCGGTCACGACAACGGACGAGCTCATCCCGTCAGGCGAGACTTCCTCCTATCGTTCCAATCCGCTGGGGCTTGCAGAGTTTGCGCTCTCCAGAAAAGATCCGGCATATGTAGGACGCGCAAAGGAAGTGCAGAAAGCACAGAAAGCGATCGAGGCAGGCACATGTCCGCTCGATGCACTGGAAGAACTGAAACCGGTAATGGCGACGATCCAGAAGACATATCCGGAAGTCGGCAAAGGAAATATCGGCGTCGGAAGCACGATCTTCGCAGTGAAGCCGGGAGACGGATCTGCGCGTGAGCAGGCGGCTTCCTGCCAGAAGGTACTGGGAGGCTGGGCGAACATCGCCATCGAATACGCGACAAAGCGCTACCGCTCCAACCTCATCAACTGGGGAATGCTTCCGTTCCTCACAGACGCTGACCACGAACATCTGCCGTTCAAGAACGGGGACTATATCTTCGTGCCGGATGTGAGAAAAGCAGTGGAAGAAAAAGCAGATGTCATCAAAGCATATGTAGTAGGCGATGAACTCAAAGAGATCGAGTTCAGGCTGGGCGACCTGACCGATGCAGAGCGGAAGATCATACTCGACGGATGCCTGATCAATTACTATAAAGCAGAGATGTAAATTTGGGCTTGCCGGCGAGACATCCTGCAATAAATCATCCGAAAATCACCCGGATACAGAGAAAATATTCACGTATCCGGATCAGTCGGGAGTGTAATGCTACCGACTCCAGGTTACAAAAGGAAGATAAACTAATAACCCTGAAATATAGCTAAAAGCAATCAGCCGAACGGACAACTCGCGTTGCTCAGACAATTCCGTCCGGCTGATTAACGCTATATCTCAGGGTTAAAGTTTATCTA
>DWVY01000030.1 GCA_019119995.1 Candidatus Mediterraneibacter faecavium
CATGATAACGAATTGATAACACTAGCAGAGACAGACCATAGAAACATGACAGTTGGAAACAAATAAAATCAAATAGAACCAAATATTCTATACAAAACTGTATAGAATTAGATTTGATTTTACGAGTTCGAGTAACAGAAAGAACCCCGGAAATGCCGACACAATGTACATTTCCGGGGCTGCTTTATGTCCTTTGACTCTAAAATCTCGCTAATTGTTTTCTGTGCAGTTCTTCTCAGAATAATAGCGGAACACCTTCACGATATATTCAATGCTTCTTTTACCGTATTTGGTATCAAACACTTTACTTAAATAATCATTGGAATAAGTATCGATTATTATTCGGCAATGATTTTCTACGTTGCCTAACAGTAATTGAACAAAATCGCTACGCGATGGCCTGCGGAAGCTGTCGCATGGCGATTTTTTCTTCCCTTTAACAAAAACAGTGGAAAATAAGCTCTGATAGTAGTATTGTTAAGTTACCACACCAAACAATCTTACAGGAGCGCCTTTCCCACTGCTTATGAAAAGAATATCATTCCTCGGCCTGGTTGGCAAGAGGTTTTACGACCCAAATGCACCTCCATATAAAACACCTGAAACAATCGACCTGATTTAATCTTGATTTTATATGGAGGATTCATTATGTATGAAAAATATTTAACACTTCTTGAAGAAGCAGGAAAAATTCGAAACCTTAAAGAACGTTCCATCCAATGTTATAAAAACTACGTTTCCTGGTTCCTGAATTATACCGGTAAGTGCCCGGAAGAACTCACCTGTCAGGATGCCAGGGATTTCCTGCTTGCTAAAAAAGACAGCGGACTAAAAGCCACAACGCTGAATCTTTACAATTCCGCGATCCACTTTTTTTACCGGAATGTCCTGCACATCCTTTGGGATGACGCTCTGGTCCCACGCATGATCATGGAGCGGAAACTTCCAACAGTTCTTACTGCCGATGAGGTCGACCGTCTTCTGGATGCCGTTGAGGATCTTAAATATAAAGCCATGTTCGCAACAATGTACTCTTCCGGAATGCGTGTTTCCGAAGTGATCCACCTGCATTATGATGACATTTCCCGTACAAATATGCAGAGGGAGAATACATGGCCGGAACGGATGGGGAGGAAGGGAACTGCCATCAGACATAGCGGAAGAAACCAGAGATTATATTGTATCCGGCTTGTCAGGTGTGATTTCAATATGTTCTTAATACCAAACAGAATACCGATCATTCCGCTGATCAATAAATTGCAGACTAAAAAGTGTACGAAAAAACCAATCATAAAATCCCTCTCCTTGATCTGAGGTTTTGTAACAGTGCACTATAGGGCTGTCCGTGAGATAAAACCATGCAGCCCTGGGAACGAACTGCTACGGATTTCTGGATAGAATGGAACGTAAATGCTGAAGTTCTGTTTCTGATAATTGGTTGTTTTCTATATAAGATGATAGCATTGCACTGATGTCTCCGCCGTAAAAACGGTTCAGGAATGAACTGCTCTGGTGATTGATATATTCAGTTTCATCTACAAGAGGAGTGTAAACGAATATACGTCCCTGCTTTTCGTAGGTTAATGCGCCTTTTGTTACAAGACGTTTTATAAGAGTATGGATTGTTTTCGCACTCCAAGAAGTAGTCTTCAATAGCCGTTCTGTAATTTCATTGGTGTTGATCGGAGCAGATTCCCATACGATTTTCATAACTTCAAATTCGGCTTCTGAGATTTGCGGTAAAGCAGACACATTCATCCCTCCTGTGATTCTTACGTGTGTAATAAGAATATTGTAATGCCGTTCTTTCAGTTAGTCAAATATAAACACAATAA
The DNA here is from genome assembly GCA_019119995.1 of Candidatus Mediterraneibacter faecavium. Classification (GTDB taxonomy): domain Bacteria; phylum Bacillota; class Clostridia; order Lachnospirales; family Lachnospiraceae; genus Mediterraneibacter; species Mediterraneibacter faecavium. The sequence continues at coordinate 1,836 of DWVY01000030.1, forward strand.
AAATCCACTGTATCGATTTCTTTTTCGTACAGTGGATTTTCAGCTTATTCCATCCATTGGATCTGGCCTCCTTTATTTAATTTTTTATCTATGTAAAACTATTCCTCTGAATAGTGTTTTCTGGAGTTAGATTACTTTCCCATTGGACTATACCTCTCTTTTCTTAAATTATGAAGTTACGATTAAGTTTTCGGTGGTCCGTCCTCCTTATCTTTCGTTTTCTTTTCTTTTGATGTAATTATAATAACTTATAATTAGGGATATGTCAATACAAAATCTGATAAAAATTGTATATAATTCAAATATACAGAAAATTCAGAAAAAAATTAAAGGAACGCATGGATATACAAAACAGGAAGAAAAGAGTATAATCGAAAAGAAAATTACGGGCGGCCTTGTAACGGAGGCAGACGGTGAAGGAAGATAAATATGAGACGACGAGTGTTTTTGATATTGATGTTATTGTGGATGGCAGGGATTTTTGTCTTTTCCTCGCGCTCCGGGAGTGAATCAAGCGAGGACAGTTATCTCGTGGGGGCTCTGGTGGGAGATTTATTCGTGCCGGGATTTGACGAATGGAGTATGCAGAGGCAGCAGGCATTTGCCGAAGCGATCGATCATCCGGTTCGCAAAACAGCTCATGCAGCGGAGTATGCGGTGCTTGGGCTGCTGGCGGCGGGGGTATGTATTCCGGCTGCGGAGCGGTATAGAGGTGAAAAAGAGCTGACGGGAAAAGACGGATCCGGCAGACATATGAACGGAGGGGCTGCGAAAATCCGCAGAGAACTGCTGATACCGTGGGGGATTGCGGCGCTGTATGCTGTGACAGATGAGTTTCACCAACTTTTTGTGCCGGGCAGGAGCGGTCAGTTCTCGGATGTAGTATTGGACAGCGCGGGGGCGCTGGCAGGGCTTTTGGTACTGGCATTGGCGAGAAAGATCATGAGCAGACGCCGAAACAGCATGGGAAAAGGCATAAAATGATTTGAAAATCAAAATAAAAACAGAGCGCATTCTAATTTTCTATTGACAAACCGGATTTTTGAGATATAATAGAACCGGATTGAAAAAAGCCAATGCGAAGAACAGGACAGGACTTCCACGGCAGACATGCGTTCAGAGAGTTTCCGGATGGTGCGAGGAGACAGCAGGGCCGGGAAAGCTATCACCTGCGAGCAGTCAGGGCGAAAGGGATCAGGGCAGAGACATTAAGATAATGGATGCCTGAAGCTGATTAACCCGGACCGGAATTCCCCCGTTATAGGGAAAACTGTTAAAACGCAGAATAACCCGGATGATCGGAAAATACGCCGGATAATCGGGAAATATATGCGGGAGACAGGGCAGAGAGACCGGAGCGATCCGGTAACAGAAGTGGTAACGCGGAGAAAAAGAATTTCGTCTTCTGACAGAGTGATCTGTCGGAGGGCATTTTTTATTTCTGAACATACAAAAGGCTGCATGGTCTTTCGGAAGTTGGCTTTGATCCGAAAATATCCAAAAGGATGTTTTCTAACCTTAAACATAGTTTTTCAAGAACAAAGGAGAGAGGATTATGAACACATTAGTAATCGTGCTGATCGCCGCCGTATGTCTGATCGCAGCGTATGCGCTGTACGGACGCTGGCTGGCGAAGAAATGGGGAATCGACCCGAAAGCTAAGACACCCGCAGTTATACATAATGACGGCCAGGACTATGTGCCGACAGACGGATGGACAGTATTCGCCCATCAGTTCTCATCGATCGCCGGCGCGGGCCCTGTCACCGGAGCAATCCAGGCTGCTGCATTCGGATGGCTGCCGGTCCTCCTGTGGATCATCCTGGGCGGTATCTTCTTCGGAGCTGTCACGGATTTCGGAGCGCTGTATGCAAGTGTGAAGAACGACGGCAAATCCATGGGACTTCTGATCGAGAAATATATCGGAAAAGCAGGACGTAAGCTGTTCCTCGGATTCTGCTGGCTGTTCTGTCTGATCGTCATCGCTGCTTTCGCAGATATGGTGGCTGATACATTCAACGCATATGTAGTGACAGACGGAGTACAGACACTTTCCGAAAATGCAACTGTAAACGGTGCGGCAGGAAGTATCTCCCTGTTCTTCATCCTGTTTGCAGTTGTATTCGGTGTAGTGCAGCATAAAGTGAAATTCACCGGATGGAAAGAAGTCGTATTCGGACTGGTGTGCACGGTGCTTGCATTTGTATTTGGTATGAACTTCCCGGTGATCCTCGGGAAAGATATGTGGGTATACATCGCATTTATCTACATCTTCCTTGCAGCGGTGCTGCCGATGTGGTTTGTGATGCAGCCGAGAGACTATATGTCCACATTCATGTTTGTAGGAATGATCGCCGGAGCAGTGCTCGGTCTTGTTTTCGCACACCCGACAATGAATCTTCCGGCATATACAGGCTTTAATAATGAAAGCCTGGGAACGCTTTTCCCGATCCTGTTCGTAACGGTTGCCTGCGGTGCGGTATCCGGATTCCACAGTCTGGTATCTTCCGGTACTTCATCTAAGACGATCTCAAATGAGAAAGATATGCTCAAAGTCGGATACGGCGCAATGGTTCTGGAAAGCCTTCTGGCAGTTATCGCTCTCTGCGTGGCAGGTGCGGCTGCGGGAGCGGACGGAACAGCGGCAGTGGGAACGCCGTTCCAGATCTTCTCATCAGGAGTCGCAGGATTCCTTGAGATGTTCGGTATCCCGGTCTATGTAGCGCAGAGCTTCATGACCATGTGTGTTTCTGCTCTGGCATTTACGACACTGGATTCCGTTGCACGTATCGGACGTATGTCTTTCCAGGAGCTGTTCAGTGTAGATGATATGGAGCATGCAGAAGGCTGGAGAAAAGTTCTCTGCAATAAATATTTCGCAACAGTCATCACTCTGGTATTCGGTTACATCCTGACACAGGTCGGATATTCCAACATCTGGCCGCTGTTCGGAAGCGCCAACCAGCTTCTGAGCGCACTTGTCCTGATCACACTGTGCGTATTCCTGAAAGTGACAGGAAGAACTCTGAAGACGCTGGTCCCGCCGTTCGTGATCATGCTGATCGTGACATTTTCAGCGCTGGTGCAGAGATTTATCTCCCTTGTCAAAGCATTCTCAGCCGGAACAGGCGTGTTCATGGTGGAAGGACTGCAGCTTATCGTAGCCGTGCTTCTTATGATCCTCGGCGTGACGATCGTTATCACTTCCGGTAAAGAGCTGATCAAAAAGAAAGCTGAGAACTAAACGGCTTTTAACAATAACAGTTCAACCTCCTGATACGGGATGGCTGAACTGTTATTTTTATACTGCGTGTCTGCTGCGGTACCAGTCGGTCAGCAGCAGTACGCTGACAGCCGCGATGCAGAAAATGAGGGCATAACCGAACTGCTGCAGTATCTGTAGAAACGGCGCGGCAGCGCCGAGGATCAGACCGGCAGCGGCAAGGTAGACCGCCAGTCCTCCTATAAAAAATATACATGAGCCGCGCAGGAGCAGAAGCGCTTTTGCGCGGTATATTTTTGCGCTGTTTACAGGAGCGAAAAGGTATTTGGAAATGACGGGGACTGCCTTTCCCTGCTCCCTGATGTAGAAGAGCGCGCTGTTAAGCACGGAAACCGTGAACATGAAGAACAGCTCAAACCGGAAGATGTTAACACTGTATTCCTCTGCGGAGTTTCCGGACGGCAGGGCCGTCTTGAACGCAACCGATGACCTGGCGGCTGCCGAGGCATTTGACGCTGCCTCGAGAAAAAAGAAAAGCAGGGAGATCGCCAGCAGCACATAGTATGCGGTGCACTTCAGATGTTTCTTTTCATATTTGTAATAGTTAAATGTTTTCATAGTATCCCTCCTTGTGGGATCAGCAGGTTACGGTCATATGCATTATGAGCGGGGAGGTCTCTGCGAATGTTCCAGTTCCAGAAGATCCCGGATGTGCGGCGCGGATACTCCTGTAAGTTCTCTGTACCGGTCGTTCAGAGCCTCTCTTGAAGCGTCCGCGGTCAGCCGTCCGTTCTCAAGGATCAGGAGATAGTCCGCCAGCCGGTCCACATCTTCCGTAATGTGTGTGGAGAGCAGGATGCCCATATCACGGTCAAGCAGTTCGCCGAGCAGATCGAGAAACTCACGGCGGAATACAGGATCAAATCCCTCCAGCGGTTCATCGAGGAAGAGGAAGTTGGGATGATGCGCCAGCGCGAAACAAGTCTGCATCTTCATAAACTCCCCTTTGGAAAGCTGATAGACCCTCTTTGACGGATCGACATCCAGACGGCTGAGATAAGAGGAATAATCCCGCACGGACCAGTCCGGATAGAATTCTCCGTAAGCAAGCCCGTTCTGTGCGACGGATTCCTCCATAAAGTACGGACATTTTTCGCTGACATAGCCGAGTCTCCTGCGGTAGGCTTCCGGAGATACTTTCAGTGAGACGCCGCCGATCTGTGCATTCCACAAAATGCCGTGCGGAAAGCCGCTGTCAACTCCGGTGATACAGTTGAGAAGCGTTGTCTTCCCCGAGCCGTTCACGCCTGCGAGCACATAGAAGTATCCGGTCTCCATGGAGAAAGATACATTGTCCAGACAGAAATTTTTGTAGCGTCTGGTAATATTAGTACAGGAAAATGTAGTCATTGCCGTTCACCTCCGTTATCCCAGAACATCCGGACCATATCGGAAACTTCTTCCGAAGAAAGTCCCAGTCCTTTCGCCTCGCGGATCATATCGCGAAGTCTCTTTTCGTATTCTTTCAGACGGCTTTCCAGAAGAAGGTTCTGGTTTACTTTGTTTACGAAGAACCCTTTGCCCTGCTCTGAGTAGATGAGTCCCTGTTTCTCGAGCTCTTCATATGCTCGCTTGGTGGTGATCACGCTGATCCCGAGATCCCTGGCGAGAGAACGGATCGAGGGCAGCATATCCCCGGTCTGCAGTTCGCGGCCCGCTATGGAATTCCTGACCGCCAGTACGATCTGTTCATAGATCGGGCGGGGGCTGTTTTCATTAATAAATATCTTCATATCTTATTCCTTTTCAACCGGATAATACAGTTTTTCATAATCCAGCATAGTCTTGAGCACCGGTGTTATATGCTTTTTGGCGAGGTATATATTAAGAAGCAGGGCCGGGATCCACCACGCTGCGTCTGCCCATGTAAATGAGGAGACGGAGCACAGAAGACTGTAGAAAACCGTATTTTCCAAAAGGAGAAGGGCGCTCCAGTAGACGGATACAAATGTGGCGCTGCTTCGTTCTGTTACCATGTCAGGACATACCTTCAGCGCTTCCCTCCGGTTGCCCGGATCCGGATTCAGGCTGAAAGCGATAAGTGTAAAGAATGTCAGGCTGACCTGCACGGCAAGCATCGGCGGATCCGTCAGTAAGAAAGTCCCAAGCCAGAAGATGCAGACGGCTGTGAGGAGAAACAGCAGGAACAGAACTTTCCACAGCAGGTAGTATCTGAGGCACCGCAGTTTGTCCTGTTCGTCCGCAGGGCAGGCGTAAAGCGCTCTTGGCAGACTTAAGGGGAGCCTGCGTGAAATGAGCCAGATCACAAAAAGCAGGAGCAGGATGACCAGGCAGTAGTATATATAAGAATTGGACTGGAGCAGCCCAAGCAGCAGCTCTTTCATCCGGTCCGGATCGTCATACGCCGGAACCCTCACGGCGCTGTCCACATCCATAAAAAGCTGTATGGTTACGAAATTAACCAGTATTGCTGTAGCTATAATATAGACAAATACATATATAAGAAACAGAGGAAGGCGGTGCCACACCGAGAGCATCAGCCTGTAAAAAGCAAGTTTTTTCATGAGATACAGCCTCCTTTCCTGAGATAGAAGAGCAGTTCCGCAAGGGTGGGGCAGGATACGGCAAGCCCTTCCGTCATGGACGGATCCGGATATTCGGCGAGGGCAGTACTGCCGTACTGTTCGTGGACCGCGGCAAGGATCTTCGGACTGTGCAGGGAACGGATCTGTTGTTCCGTGCCTTCCAGCAGCACGAAGCGATCCCGGAGACTTTCCTTGTCCATACAGAAGCAGAGTCTTCCCTCATCGATCAGTGCGATATAGTCGCCGATCTGATCCAGGTCCGCTGTCAGATGCGTGGAAAAGAGAACGCTCCGTGTGCCGTCCTCCACAAGCTCCTGCATATAACCTGTAAGCTCCCGGCGGAAGAGCGGATCCAGTCCCGCGGCAGGTTCGTCCATGATAAAGAGCTTTGCCTGATGAGAGAGGGCGAAAGCAAGCTGGAAACGGGTCTTCTGCCCTTTGGAAAGTCTGCCAGTTTTCTGTTTCGGATCCAGATGAAAGCGCTCACAGAACTGAAGAAAAAGGCTGTGGTCATATTTGCTGTATGTAGAACCGAAGTATCTCCCGTTTGCGGAGATGCTCAATCTTTCTTCAAAAATAAACTCATCAAGTACAAAACCGATCTGGTCTTTTGCCTCGTGTTCCATAGTATCCACAGGACAGCCGTTTACAGAGACGGCGCCGGAATCCTTACGGTACAGATTCATGATCGTGCGGAGCAGGGAAGTCTTGCCTGATCCGTTGCGCCCGATCAGTCCGAAGATATATCCCGGCTCCAGGGTGAATGAGATATCCTGCAGATGCAGAGTGCCTATCTGTTTATCGAGATGGGAAACTTCCAGTAATGGCTTCATATAACGGTCCCTCCTTTCGGCATGGAAGAATAATACTGTATATGTTGATATATACAGTATATATACACCCTCGGGACATGTCAAGCGGATATGCGAAAAAGATAATAATAGTGGAGAAAGCGCAACACGGAACAGACTTCAGATGATATAATGAAAACGGTCATACGCGACATATGGCATAAATGCAGGGGAAAGACCGTGTAAAGTATAAGTAGAAACGGAGATGGGCAGAGAAGGAGCTGATCGTATGAGGATATTGATAGCAGAGGATGAGAAGGATCTGAATCAGATCATAACAAACCGGCTGAAAGGGGAGCATTACAGTGTGGATTCCTGCTTTGACGGACGGGAGGCGTTGGAATATCTGGAGAGTGCAGAATACGATGCGGCAGTCCTGGATATTATGATGCCTGTGATGGACGGCATGAGTGTGCTGAAGAAAATGAGGCGCAGGAACGACAGTACTCCTGTGATACTTCTGACAGCAAAGGACGGTATCGAGGACCGGGTAGCGGGGCTCGACGCCGGGGCGAATGATTATCTGGTGAAGCCGTTCGCCTTTGAGGAATTGCTGGCGAGGATCCGGGTGCTTTTGCGGAAGCCTACGGAAACCCCGAAGACGTGTTATAAGGTGGCGGATCTTGAAGTGCATATGGACACGCAGCAGGTAAAGCGCGGCGGAAAGGAGATCAGGCTGTCCGGCAAGGAATTTGCCCTGCTCCGCTACATGGTGCAGAATGAAGGGATCGTACTCTCGAGAGACCGGTTGGAGCAGCACCTGTGGAACTTTGATTACGCAGGAGGCTCTAATGTGATCGATGTCTATATCCGGTATCTGCGTAAGAAGATCGATGAAGGGTATGAGCAGAAGCTGATCCATACTGTGCGCGGTGCGGGCTACGTACTCCGTGCGGAGTCCTGACAGGGGAGAACGGTACAGAACGATGAAAAAGATTTCGCTGAAATTAAAGCTTACACTATTATATACGTTTTTTATGGCGCTGCTTACATGTGCATCCCTGGCGATCCTGTTCTCTCTCAGCAGCCGGGAAGTGCTGTCGTCTGCACAGTCGAAGCTGGAGAACAGGGTGCAGGAGGGTGTGGAGTACATCGCACTCAGGAACGGCGAGATCCGGATCGATTCAGACTTCTATTCGGTGGCCCGGGACGTATATCTGTCATTGTACGATGATGACATGTATTTTATGTACGGCAGACTGCCCCGGGGCTTCGGACAGCAGCCGGAACTGGCGGACGGAGAGCTGCGGACAATCCGGGACGGGAACAGGGAGTGGTATGTGTATGACATGTCATACCGTCTATCCGACGATCAGACCGTGTATATCCGGGGGATCACTTCGATCACGGATGCTGAGGAGAGCTTTACGGTCACTGTGCGGTTCGCGCTTGTCTTACTGCCGCTGCTGGTGCTGGCGACGGCTGTTATCGGATACCGCTTTACGAGACGGACGCTGGCTCCCGTGCGGAAGATCACGGATACCGTGCAGAAGATACGGGCGGACGCAGACCTTTCGCGGCGCATCGGGTTTGCAGAGGCGGATCAGGGCGAGGGAAGAGAGCGGGATGAGATATACGTTCTGGGAAAAACATTTGACGAAATGCTTGAAGAGCTGGAAAACGTATTTCGGAGGGAGCAGCAGTTTACGTCGGATGCATCCCATGAACTGAGGACGCCGGTGAGCGTGATCCTGGCCCAGTGCGATGCGATGCTTGCGGAAGGAGGCGCGTTTACGGAAGAACAGATCAGCCAGATCAGCCTTATCCGCCGGAAAGCGAAAGGAATGTCGGATATGATCGCCCGGCTCCTTTTCCTGTCGCGGGCGGATCAGGGCAGGCAGCCGCTCCATAAAGAGCGGATCAATGTAAGCGAGCTTACAGAGATGATCGCGGAAGAGCAGCAGATGCTTGCGGACGCGGACGGCAGGGGGATCCATGTGGAAATGGAGGCCGCTCCTGAGATATGGGCGGAAGTGGATGAGACATTTTATATAAGGATGGTGGTAAATCTGATCTCAAACGCTCTGCGGTACAGCCGGGAGAACGGTACTGTCAAAGTGATCCTGAAAGAAACGGGCGGCATGTTTACGGTGAGTGTGCAGGATCATGGCACAGGGATCGCGCCGGACGCCCTGCCGCATGTGTGGGAACGCTTTTATCAGGCGGATGCAGCAAGAACAGAGGGAAGCCATGCAGGACTCGGACTGTCTATGGTGAAATGGATCGCAGAGGCCCATGGAGGGAGTGTGGCTGCTGAGAGTACAGAAGGGGTGGGCAGCACATTTTCGATCATGATCCCAAAAGGTGAAAATGATCCTGAAAAAAATGAGAGACTTTAATGTTTCTTTAATCTTTCTCATTTATAGTGGTATCAACGAAAGAAAACAAACAAAAAATAAATGAACCATTTGAAGGGAGAAAGAAAAATGAAGAGATTGACAGTAGCAGCAATTATTGCAGTGATGGCGGCGGGAGTATTTACAGGATGCGGAAACAGGGGGATGGCGCAGCCGGACAGTACGGCAGGAAAGTCAGCCGAAAGCCAGAACAGCGGCACAGAGAACAACGGCCAGAGTGCAGCGGGGGTATCGGATAAGACCAGAGCGGATTCAGACTCTCAGGATATCGGAGAAGATGCGGCACTGAAAGCGGCGTTGGAGGCAGCAGGCGTCAGTGAAGCGGATGCTTCAAGGATCCGGGTATCTCTGGACAGAGATGACGGAAGAACTGTCTATGATGTAAGATTTGATGTGGGGCAGACAGAATATGATTATGAAGTTTTTGCATCCGACGGCAAGATCGTAAGCTCTGATGTGGAACAGCGCGATGGCGACAGATATGACGACGATGACAGAAACAGAGGAAATAATGCGGATGTGGCTGTCAGCCGTGAGGAAGCGGTCGATATTGCGCTGGGAAAAGTACCCGGGGCGACAGAGAATGATATCAGGATCGAACTGGATTACGACGACGGAAGATATAAATATGAAGGGGATATCATATATGAAAGGGTAGAGTATGATTTCGAGATCGATGCCGATTCCGGCGAAGTGATCAGTTGGGGAGAAGAAAGATCATAAAAAGAAGATAAGGCGGACTGCCAGTAAAGCCGGCATACCGGGCGTGCCGGCTTTACCCGCAGGGCTGTGCATGGCTTTTGCTTGACGGATTCAGGCAAGTCTGGTATAATCGATAAGACGCTTGAATAAAATATAAGTGTTCATAGTCAGGCGCAGTAGCCAAGTGGTAAGGCGTGGGTCTGCAACACCCTGATTCACCGGTTCAAATCCGGTCTGCGCCTCTTAGTTTAAAGTCCGGGAATACGATTTTCCCGGACTTTTTTCTATATACAGAAAATGTAGAAAAGTACAGTAGATTTGCACAAAAGCGAGGTGTGATTTATGAAGAAAAGGTCTATTATAATTCTTGCCGGAATGTTGTTTGGGTTTGTAATGTTGACCGGATGCGGGATGGACCGGTCTGTCCGGCAGACGCGGACAACTGATGATAACAGTGCACAGCGGGAGCAAGAACTCCAGACGGAGATCGATGCCCTGCAGCAGGAGATTGATGAGCTGAAGAACAATCAGGGCAGTCAGGAGCAGCAGAGTGCCGAACCGGCGGATCCCGGGACTGCGGCAGATGATGGACAGACATCAGCGGGGACTCAGAATTCAGATAACGCGATGCCGCAGTCGGATAACCGGAGCAATCATCATTCGTCCGGCGGTGCTTCTAACGTGGCGGTCAGCCTGGAAGAGGCACAGAACATCGCGCTGAAGAGGGTGCCGGGGGCGACATCCAGAAATATATCGATCGAGCTGGATTATGACGACGGCTGGTATATTTACGAGGGTGATATCGTGTATGATGGTATGGAATATGAGTTTGAGATCGATGCAGATACAGGGAACATACTAAAGTGGGAAGAAGAAAGATGGTAGAATAGTGTATTATTACGCCGAAGATTAGCTTCGGCGTTTTTTTGTGGAAAACTCCAGTAAGATGTTGAGAACGGAATTTTATCGAGGGATAACAGTCTGATATATGAAGATAACTATGGAAAATATTGTGAAAAATATGTTGACAAAACAATAGGGGGGGGGGTAAAATGATTGTTGCATAAATATGGAAACTCAGGAGAAATAAGGGACATTTGGGATGGCATGGAAATTGAATGAGCTTCAATATTTAAAATGTAACTTTCCCAACGGGGAGAATATGGAGGAGAGAATATGTACAGGAAAAAATTAGTGAAAGGTTGCCTTATCGGCGCGTTGGCTATCGCAATGTCAGTGACAAGCCTGTCACCAGTGATGTCAGGCGGAGCGGCAGTTGTGCAGGCTGCAGAAAGCCAGAATACTATTAATGTAGTATTCGTAGATGAAAACGGAAATAGTGTAGGCGGCGGAGATTATTTCATAAGCGAAATTGACAAAGACGGGGACGGAATGTTCAAAGAGTCAGAACTTACATTACCGGAAGGGTATGAGCTGAATGGCGGTGGCGACCATTTTACCAGTGAAGGATCAATTAAAGTACCAGTAAAAGAAATTGAGAAATCTGCGACTATAAATATAGTATTCGTAGATGAAAACGGAAATAGTGTAGGCGGCGGAGATTATTTCATAAGCGAAATTGACAAAGACGGGGATGGAATGTTCAAAGAGTCAGAACTTACATTACCGGAAGGGTATGAGCTGAATGGCGGCGGCGACCATTTTACCAGCGAAGGATCAATTAAAGTACCAGTAAAAGAAATTGAGAAATCTACGACTATAAATATAGTATTCGTAGACGAAAACGGGAATAGTGTAGGCGGCGGAGATTATTTCATAAGCGAAATTGACAAAGACGGGGACGGAATGTTCAAAGAGTCAGAACTTACGTTACCGGAGGGATATGAGTTGAATGGCGGCGGTGACCATTTTACCAATGAAGGATCGATTAAAGTACCAGTGAAAAAAATCCAGAAAGCGTCTATCGTTAAGGTACAGTTTGTGGACGAAAATGGTAGTTCGATTGGTGGCGGCGACTATTTTGTAGATGAAGATGGCGATGGCGTTTTCAATCTCAATGAGCTTACACTTCCGGAAGGATATGAACTGACAACAACAGGCGATGCGTTCGTGGCTGATGGTATTAATGGCAAAATAATTACAGTAAAAGTGGAAAAGATTCAGAAGGCGTCTATCGTAAATGTAGTCTATGTTGACGTAAACGGCAATAATGTGGGCGGCGGCGATTACTTTGTAGATGAAGATGGTGATGGCGTTTTCAATCTCAATGAGCTTGTACTGCCGGAAGGATATGAACTGACGACAACGGGCGATGCGTTCGTAGCTGACGGCATTAATGGTAAAACAATTACAGTCAATGTAAAATTGACGATGGCTATTGTCAATGTACAGTTTGTAGATGAAGCAGGTAATGTGATCGGCGGTGGTGACTGCTTTGTAGACCGTGATGGAGACGGTATCTTTAATTATAACGAACTGGCATCTGCTGTACCGGCAGGTTACAAGATGACTGTAGGTGGAGATGCATTTGTCAAGGATGCACCGTTTAAAATCACGGTAGAGAAGATTAACAAGGGAACAGTTATCAATGTTTCTTTCACAGACCCGCAGGGCAACAGCCTTGGCGGCGGTGATTATCTTGTAGATCTTGACGGAGACGGAATTGCAAATTACAGTGAACTTGATCTTCCGGTAGGATATAAACTTAATGTAACAGGTGACTTCTTCGTGAAAGAAGGCGAGCACTATGACATCGTCCTGAACAGAGTTGGGGCTGCTATCATCCACGTGGTATTCAAGAGCGAAGGCGGTAAGAACCTTGGCGGCGGAGACTACTTTGTAGACGAGGATGGAGACGGAATCGCTAACTACAGTGAACTTACACTTCCGGAAGGATATGAGCTGAAAGAAACAGGTGATTTCTTCGTAGATACAACTAAAACATATGAGATTACGCTGAATAAAGAGATTGATGGAACAATCATCAATGTAGTATATGTTGACGAAGATGGTAATAATCTCGGCGGCGGAGACTACTTCGTAGATATGGATGACGACGGAATTGCAAATTACAGCGAGCTTGATCTTCCGGAAGGATATGAGCTGATCGTTACAGGTGACTTCTTCGTAACAGCAGGACAGTCCTACACTATTGAGCTGAAGAAGATTCCGGAAGGAAAGATGATCAATGTAGTGTTTGTTGACGAGGAAGGCAACAACCTCGGCGGTGGAGATTACATTGTCGACGAAGACGGAGATGGTGTTGCAAATTACAGCGAGCTTGATCTTCCGGTAGGATATGAGCTGATCGTTACAGGCGATTTCTTCGTAGAAGACGGTGGAAAGTATACAATTACACTCAGACTCAGAGAGACTGTTATGACAGTGACATTTGAGGATACAGAAGGAAATGTAGTTGGTCAGGAAGTCCTGAAAGCAGGTGTTCCGGGATCACCGGATGATGTTTATGTATTTACTCTCGGAGAAGATTTCCAGCTCCCGGAAGGATACCAGCTTGCAGAAGGCGTTGATCAGATTACAGATATTGAAATCCCATATGGATCAGTAGGCGGACATACAATGATCGTAGAAAAAATCCAGAGCGAAAATCCGGATGAGCCTGGTACACCTGACGATCCAGATACACCGGTAACACCTGATGATCCGACAACACCGGAAAATCCGGGAACAACAGACGATAATCAGAATACGGACAATAACCAGAATGCTGATGATCAGTCTAAGGATAATGTGAAAGCAGATACAACTAAGGCTAACAAGCAAGATGAGGCTGATAAAGACAAAGCCCCGCAGACTGGCGATACAGCATCACCGGTTATCCCTGTAGCAGCAGGCGGACTTAGTCTTGCCGCAATTATCGGAGTTCTTGCAAGGAAACGCATGAAATAGGTTGTTCTACTCTCCCAAGGGATAATTACATATTAGAAAATATTGCCAAAAACAGAAGTGTGTTTTTGGCAATATTTTTTTGGAGGTAAAAGAAAATGAAGAAATGGTGGATAAGCTGTGCAGCAGCTGTAATATTAGTTTGCTGTGGGATTGCAGGCTGCTCGGGGGAAAAAGATCAGACACAGCAGCAGGAGGATGTTAAACCGCTTGTTATTGGTGAAAACGGATACGGAAGCCTGTATGAAAATCTTCCGGATTCTGATGTATCATATTCGGATGAAGAGATTGATAAAATCACGGAAGGAATCAGCGAGTGGGCTCAAAGCACCCTTCTTTATGACAGTAGTCTGGATCAAAGTAAAAAAGAACTGATTGATACAGGGTTATATGAAAGTATTGTTTCAGAGGAAGATCTGGAAAAAGTAAAAAGCGACAGACAGTCTTTCTATGCAGATAACGCAGAAGTAGTTATTCATCAGGCGGAGACGGCAGTAGCAAGCGCAACAGTAACACGCTATGATAATAAAGATCTTGGAAAGGTCAGATGTGAGACACGCATTTACGGAACACGCAATGGCGAAACTTTTACACGAAGTTATCAGTTAAGTCTTGTGATAAACTACAACGAAGGGATTACCGCTGTCTATGAAATTGGTAAAATTGAGTGGGAATAATAGAAAAATCTTTTATTTACGGGGGACTTCTGCGGTGTTATACTAATGTGTGAATATTGCGATAAGGAGTTTTTGATATGGAACTGACAACGATTCGGGAGTTATTTAAGAACAGGGACGAATACCTTGATAAAAAGGTCACGGTCGGCGGATGGGTCCGCAGTCTCCGTGATTCCAAGACATTCGGATTTATTGTGGTAAACGACGGCTCTTATTTCCAGCCGCTTCAGGTTGTTTATCATGATAAAATGGAGAATTTTGCGGAAATCTCCAAGTTAAACGTGGGAGCAGCGATCATCGTGACTGGTACATTGGTGGCGACTCCGCAGGCGAAGCAGCCTTTTGAGATCCAGGCGGATGAAGTGCAGGTCGAGGGTGCGTCCGCACCGGACTATCCGCTCCAAAAGAAGCGCCACAGCTTTGAATATCTGAGGACGATCTCTCATCTGCGTCCGAGGACGAATACATTTCAGGCGGTATTCCGTGTGCGTTCACTTGCGGCGTATGCGATCCACAAGTTCTTCCAGGAGAGAGGATTTGTCTATGTACACACTCCGCTGATCACGGGAAGCGACTGCGAGGGTGCGGGCGAGATGTTCCGTGTGACTACGCTGGATATGGAAAATGTGCCGAAGAATGAGGACGGCACAGTGGATTACACGAAGGACTTCTTCGGGAAAGAGACAAGCCTTACGGTCAGCGGACAGTTGAACGGTGAGACTTACGCCCAGGCTTTCCGCAGCATTTATACATTCGGGCCTACATTCCGCGCGGAGAATTCCAACACGACGCGTCATGCGGCGGAGTTCTGGATGATCGAGCCGGAGATCGCGTTCGCGGATCTGGAGGATGATATGGATCTGGCGGAGGATATGCTGAAATATATCATCAACTATGTGCTGGAAAATGCGCCGGAAGAGATGAATTTCTTCAACTCATTTGTGGACAAGGGGCTTCTGGAGAGGCTTCACAATGTGGCGAATTCCGATTTTGCGCGTATCACATACACAGAGGCAATCGAGCTTCTTGAGAAGAACAACGATAAGTTTGAGTATAAAGTATCATGGGGGTGTGATCTCCAGACAGAACACGAGAGATACCTTACCGAACAGATCTATAAACGTCCGGTATTCGTGACAGACTATCCGAAGGAGATCAAGGCGTTCTATATGAAGCAGAACGACGACGGGAAGACTGTGGCAGCTGTAGACTGTCTTGTACCGGGGATCGGTGAGATCATCGGAGGCAGCCAGAGGGAGGACGATCACGACAAGCTCCTGAACCGCATGAGAGAACTGGGGCTGAAAGAGGAAGATTACGGCTTCTATCTCGACCTGAGAAAGTACGGCTCCACGAGACATGCGGGATTCGGCCTCGGATTCGAGAGATGCGTGATGTACCTGACTGGTATGTCCAACATCCGCGACGTGATCCCGTTCCCGAGAACAGTGAACAACTGTGAACTATAAAATGGAATAGAAAATCTAATGTTATAGAAAGGCAAGGGCGCATAGCAGACGGCGGACAGGAACACCGGTATGCGCCCTCTTACTTTTTGTACGACCGAAACAGAGTGGAGACCATCGAGCGGCAATGGCGGGAGATGAGCAGGGGATCGCGGTGGCAGCCGACATGAAAGAACCGTTGTCAGGGAAAGGAAGAACAGATCAATGAGATTTATCCATATAGCAGATGTGCATCTTGGAGCGCAGCCGGATGCAGGGCCTCTGTACAGCCGGCAGAGACCGCGGGAATTGTGGGATACATTTGAGCATGTGATCCGCGTATGTGAGGAAGAGCGGACAGACCTTCTGCTGATCGCCGGAGATCTGTTCCACCGTCAGCCTCTGGTGCGGGAGCTGAAGGAAGTTAATTATCTTCTTTCAGAGCTGACTCATACAAAAGTAGTCTTTATCGCAGGAAACCATGACTATATCAGAGCGGATTCGAATTATCTTACATTTCAGTGGAGTAAAAATGTATATCCTCTGTTGGACGAACATCCGCAGTATGTGGACTTCCCGGAGCTTCGGACTGCTGTATACGGGCTGAGTTACCAGAGCCGGGAGATCAGCCGTCCGCTGTATGACGGCCTGAAAGCGGCTGGCAGAGCGCTTTTCGAGATCCTGCTGGCCCATGGGGGAGATGACAGGCATATCCCGCTCGACCGTCAGGCTCTGGAGAGGTCCGGATTTGATTATGTGGCTCTGGGACATATCCATAAACCGCAGATCATGAGCAGAGATCATATCATTTATCCGGGGGCATTGGAACCGATCGACAAGAACGATACGGGAAAGCACGGATATGTGAAAGGCGAGATCACAGAGAGCGGCGTCAGGACGCAGTGGATCCCGTGTGCGCGCCGGGAGTATATCCATCTTGAGCTTGCTGTGGGATCTGAGGATACAACGGGAAGTATTAGAAAACAGATAAAGAAAAAAATAAATGAGTATGGAAATGAAAATATTTACAAAATTGTGCTGAAAGGAAAGAGAAACAGGGACGTCTTTCTTGATCCGGGGCGGATGACAGAGGGGGAAAACATCCTCGAGATCATAGACCGGACCAGTCCTGCCTATGATTTTGAAAGGCTGTATGAGGAAAATGAAGACACGATCCTGGGGAGGTATATCGGACGGTTCCGGGGGTGCCGGGAGGGAAGCGTGGAATACCAGGCGCTGTGTGAGGGCGTGGAAGCTCTGCTTGGCAGCAGACAGTGAGGGAAAAGGCATATGGTAATAACAGAATTGTATATCAGAAATTTCGGAAAGCTGTCGGAGCGCCATTTTTATCTGAGGGACGGTGTGCAGGTGATCAGCGGGGAGAATGAATATGGCAAGACCACGCTGCACGCTTTTATCCGGGCAATGCTCTTCGGACTGGAGAGGGGGCGCGGCAGGGCTGCGGCGAAAGATGATTTCAGCAGATACGAACCGTGGGACGATCCGGGAAGCTACGCGGGAGTCATGCGGTTTACCTGTGGAGGACGCAGTTTCCGGCTGGAGAGAAACTTCGCCCGCCAGACAAAGCATGTATCGTTGGTATGCGAGGATGACGGGGAAGAGCTGTCGGTAGAGCACGGAGACCTGCGGATGCTCCTTGGGGGCATGACGGCAGAGCTTTTCGACAATACCGTATCCATCGGGCAGCTGAAGGCGGAACCCGGGCAGGAACTCTCTGATGCACTGGCAAACTATGCGGCGAATTATTATGAGACAGGCGGAGGAGAATATGACCTGGGCAGGGCGCTGAAAAGTCTTGACGAGAAGAAACGGAC
The DNA here is from genome assembly GCA_019119995.1 of Candidatus Mediterraneibacter faecavium. Classification (GTDB taxonomy): domain Bacteria; phylum Bacillota; class Clostridia; order Lachnospirales; family Lachnospiraceae; genus Mediterraneibacter; species Mediterraneibacter faecavium. The sequence continues at coordinate 19,399 of DWVY01000030.1, forward strand.
AGTCCGCCGGGAACTCCGCGGCGAGGAGGAGGCCGTCGGGACAGAGCGAAAGAAACTCCTGGAGAAGAGCCGGTATCTGGAAGAGGAGATCAGGCATCTCGATGCAGAATATAAAGAAAAAGAAAGAACGCTGAGCGGGCTGGATGATCCGGAACGGATGGATGCACGCGGAAAAAGCGGATCTGTCATCGGCGGTGTTGCAGCAGTATGTGCAGGCATCGCGCTTTTGATGTGGAGTCTGTGGAACCGGGCAGGATCCGGCGGGGAACTGTCTGCGGCGTCGGTACTGATGGCACTGGTCCCGGTGCTGATCACAGTGGCTGGGATATTGCTGCTGGCGGCAGGATGCGTAAGAAAAATGCGGTCACGCAGAAACCAGTCTGCGGCAGATGAGGAACGCAGATGGGAACTGGATCGTATCCGTTCGGAGATAAGAGAAAAGGAGATCCGGCGGGAAAATATCAGGGAACAATATGAAGAGTCCGGGAAAAGCGACCGGCAGCTGAGGCTGGAAGAGCAGTGCCGGGCGCTGGATCTCGCGGCTGAAGAACTACAAAGAGCGGCGCATGTGACCGCCGAAGGGATGGAACGGAGCGTGAGCAGGCGGGCGTCGGGAATCCTTTCTGCTATTACAGACGGGAAATACCGTTCGCTTGAGACGGGCCGGGAGAGAGGCATTACTGTCTGGGACGGAGAGCGGAGGATCCCCGCCGGGCGTCTGAGCCGGGGGACACTGGAACAGATCTATTTCTGTATCCGGATGGCGGCGGCAGAGATCCTGACGGAAGAACCCTTTCCGGTCATCCTGGATGACGTATTTGCATTTTATGATGACAAAAGGCTGGGATCTGTATTAAAATGGTTGAGTGGACAGGGAAAGCAGGTTATAATATTTACCTGTCACAGCCGGGAGGAAAAACTCCTGCATAGTATGTAAGAATCTGGTGACAGTCCAGCCATCTGATGAGATGGACTGCTACATAATTTGCGATAGAAAGAAGAGTTTCAGATGAAGATAAATTTGCCGAGAAAAGTGCTGATGATCATTAATAATCTGCAGCTCCACGGGTACGAAGCGTATGCGGTCGGGGGCTGCGTGCGCGATTCGATCCTGGCAAGGAGACCGGAGGACTGGGATATCACGACGTCCGCCCGCCCGGAGGAGATCAAGAAACTGTTCCGCAGGACAGTGGATACGGGGATCGAGCACGGCACGGTCACGGTCCTGCTGGGAAAGGACAGTTATGAAGTGACGACGTACCGGATCGACGGGGCATATGAAGACAGCAGACACCCGAAAGAAGTGCATTTCACGAATAAGCTGGAGGAAGACCTGCGGCGGAGAGACTTTACGATCAATGCTATGGCGTATAATGACGAAGTGCGTCTGGTAGATGCTTTCGGAGGAATGCAGGATCTGAACCATCATCTGATCCGGTGCGTGGGGGATCCGAAAGAACGTTTCTCTGAGGATGCCCTGAGGATCCTGCGGGCTGTGCGCTTTTCCGCCCAACTGAATTTCCCCATCGAGCCCAAGACGGCGGAGGCTGTGCGGGAGCTGGCTCCGAATCTGAAAAATATCAGTGCGGAACGGATCCAGACCGAGTTGGTCAAGCTGCTCGTATCCCCCCATCCGGAACGGATCCAAGACGCATATGAACTGGGGATCACAAAGGTCATCCTGCCGGAGTGGGATGCGATGGTCGGAGTGGAACAGAATACGCCCCATCATAAATACGATGTGGCGAAGCATACGCTCTATGCTCTGAAGAATGTGAAACGGGATAAGATCCTCCGGCTGACCATGCTGTTTCACGATATGGGAAAACCGTCGGTCAGGACGACGGATGAGAACGGCCGGGATCACTTTAAAGGACATGCGCTGGTCAGCGAGGAGATTGCCAGAAAGGTCATGCGCAGGCTGAAGTTTGACAATGATACAGTGAAGAAAGTGACCAGGCTTGTGTGCTATCACGATTACCGGATGGAAGCCACGCCGAAAAATGTCCGGCGGGCAATGAACCGGATCGGCGTGGAGCTTTTCCCGTATTACCTTGCCGTCAGGATGGCGGATGCCAAGGCGCAGAGTCCGTACCGCAGACGGGAGAAGATCGAAAATATCATTGCTGTGAGAAAGCTCTATCAGGAAATCCTTATCAATGATGAATGCATCACACTGCGCCAGCTTGCAGTGGGCGGAAGAGACCTGATGGAACTTGGAATGCGGCCGGGAAGAGAACTGGGCAGTATGCTCAGCGAACTCCTGGAATATGTGATCGACGATCCTGCGCGCAATACGAAAGAAAAACTCTGTGCTTATGTAAAAGAAAAACTGGATTTATGATCATACTCGGGCTGCTCCCGTCATACATTAGAGAGAGTCAGAACACGCGGTGACAGGGGGCAGCCATGAGAGAAGAATACGAACTGGAAGTATTGGATCATTATGATATAGAAGTGAAGGGCACCCGAAAGATAAGGGGTGCGTTTTTTTGCGATACGAATGAGGGAACGATGCTGTTGAAAGAGACAAAGATATCCGGACAGCGCGCTCCCTCATTATATATGGCGCTCAACTGTCTTGAACAGCGGGGAAATGTAAAAGTTGACACTCCTGTGTTCACGCGGGAAGGAGAACTGCTTGTGGATTCGCGTGACGGCAGACGGTATATGCTGAAAAAATGGTATCAGGGGCGGGAGTGTGACATCCGCCAGGAGAAGGAAGTCCTTCGGGCGGCTGAGACGCTCGCTGTACTGCATAACGAACTGGAGCGGGTCACAACGGAAGAAATACGGTCCGCAGGTCTGTTCGAACTGCCGGTCAAGGACAGAATACAGAACCTGCCTACATTGAACTTCCCGGCAGGGAAGGATCCCGTGGATGAGATCCGGCGGCATAACCGGGAGCTGAAAAAAGTGAGAAGCTTTATCCGCAGCAGGGTCACGAAGAATGAATTTGAATATCTGTTCCTGGAGAATTTTGAGAAAATGTATCAACTGGCAGAGCAGGTCCTTGCCAGGATGGAAAGTTCAGGCTGCCCTGCTCTTTATCAGAGGGAGCTCTCCGGAAGGAACCTGGCACATGGAGAATACAATTATCATAATCTTCTTGTCGCGGGATCTGACATGGCGGTGACGAATTTTGAACATATGCATGCCGGGATACGGGTGCATGATCTATATTATTTCATCAGAAAGATAATGGAAAAATATACATGGAAACAAAAAACAGGACAAAGAATCCTCGAAGCATATGAAAATACCAGAAAACTCGGTGAGGATGAAAAGGAATACGTGGGGCTTCATCTTGCCTATCCGGAGAAGTTCTGGAAAACTGCAAGCAGCTATTACCACTCAAATAAAGCGTGGCTGCCGCAGAAATACGTGGAAAAACTGGAACTGGCAGTGAAGCAGACAGAAGAAAAACGCGCGTTTCTTGAAAGCATTTTTTCCATCAGTATCTGACAAAGATTTATTGCTGTTTCAGCGGAAACATGGTATATTAGTACTGGATTTATTGTGATTTTTCATGAAAAAATCAATAGAAAAATGGTAGGAGTGGTAAAAATGTATCAAAAAGAGTATGAACGCTGGATGGCAGCAGATCTGGAAGATCCGGATCTGAAACCGGAATTATCTAAGATTGAAGGAAATGACGAGGAGATCAAGGAGCGCTTCGCTGTAGCGCTGAAGTTCGGAACAGCCGGACTGCGCGGCGTCCTTGGAGCAGGTACAAACCGCATGAATATCTATGTGGTGCGCCAGGCTACACAGGGACTGGCAAATTGGGTGAAAACCCAGGGCGGAACACAGACCGTTGCGATCAGCTATGACAGCCGTCTGAAGAGCGATGTATTTGCCAAGACTGCGGCAGGCGTTCTTGCAGCCAACGGGATCAAGGTAAGGATCTATGATGCACTGATGCCGGTGCCGGCGCTTTCATTTGCGACACGGTACTATAACTGCAATGCAGGCGTTATGGTCACGGCATCCCACAACCCAGCAAAATATAACGGATACAAGGCATATGGACCGGACGGATGCCAGATGACAGACGATGCCGCTGCGATCGTATATGAGGAGATCCAGAAAACAGACGTGCTTACAGGCGCGAAATATATGTCTTTCGCACAGGGTGTTGAGGAAGGTCTGATCCGCTTTGTGGGTGATGACTGCAAGAGAGCGCTTTACGATGCGATCGAGTCCCGCCAGGTACGTCCGGGTCTCTGCAAGACAGCAGGGCTTAAACTGGTATACAGCCCGCTGAACGGATCCGGTCTGATCCCCGTGACACAGGTGTTAAAAGATATCGGCATTACAGATATCACGATCGTTCCGGACCAGGAGTATCCGAACGGTTACTTTACGACCTGCAGTTACCCGAACCCGGAGATCTTCGCAGCGCTTGAACAGGGACTGAATCTGGCAAAGGAAACAGGAGCTGACCTGATGCTGGCGACAGATCCGGATGCAGACCGTGTAGGTATCGCGATGAAATGCCCGGACGGCTCTTATGAGCTGGTAAGCGGAAATGAAGTAGGAGTGCTGCTCCTTGATTACATCTGTGCAGGACGCATTGAGAAAGGCACGATGCCGGAGAAGCCGGTGGCAGTGAAATCCATCGTATCCACTCCGCTTGCTGACGCAGTGGCTGAGAAATACGGCGTAGAACTGCGCAGTGTCCTGACCGGATTCAAATGGATCGGCGATCAGATCGCGCAGCTCGAGGATGCGGGCGAGGTTGACCGCTTCATCTTCGGATTTGAAGAGAGCTACGGCTACCTTGCAGGACCATATGTGCGTGACAAAGATGCGGTTATCGGCTCTATGCTGATCTGTGAGATGGCAGCTTACTACAGGAGTATCGGAAGTTCCCTGAAGCAGAGGATGGAAGAGATCTATGCAGAGTACGGCCGTTATCTGAATAAAGTGGACAGCTTTGAATTCCCGGGCTTAAGCGGAATGGACAAGATGGCGGGGATCATGCAGGGGCTGAGAGACAACCCGCTGACAGAGATCGCCGGATACAAAGTGACATCTGTTACAGATTATCAGAAACCGGAGGAGACAGGTCTTCCGGCGGCAAATGTACTGATCTATAAATTAGAGAACAATGAGACTGTCATTGTCCGTCCGTCAGGCACAGAGCCGAAGATCAAGATCTACTATACGACACTTGGCAAAGATCTGGCTGAAGCGGAGCAGGAAAAAGACAAGCTGGCGGATGCCCTGAGACCGGTCATGGCATAGATAACGGAACTGATGGGCAAAAAACAGTGAAAATTCTTGACAAAGCATGGTGAAACCGTTATAACAATACATAAAGGCGGGAAATGCGGCTGTTTGGGGCATTTTCCCCCTTAATAATCAGAATAGAAATTGTATGTACGTACAATAAAGAGGAGGAATTGATCCATGAACAAAACAGAATTGATCGCAGCTATTGCAGAAAAAGCAGAAATTTCCAAGAAAGATTCTGAGAAAGCTCTGAAAGCTTTTGTTGACGTAGTTACAGAGCAGCTTAAAAATGATGATAAAGTTCAGCTTGTCGGATTCGGAACATTTGAAGTGAGCAAGAGAGCTGCAAGAGAGGGCAGAAACCCGCAGACAGGCAAGACAATGAAGATCGCAGCATGCAAGGCTCCGAAATTCAAAGCAGGAAAAGCTTTAAAGGACGCTATCAACTAATCTCAGATTGAGCATAGAGAGAAAGATAAACAGGCACTTACGATGAAAAACATTGTAAGTGCTTATTTTACGCGATACGCCCGGAGAGCGGCCCCGCGCCTGCACGGGCGGGGATCCGGCGGAAAGGAAGAAAAATGCGGTTAGACAAATTTTTGAAAGTATCCCGGCTGATCAAGCGCCGGACTGTGGCAAATGAGGCGTGTGATGCGGGACGTGTCACGGTCAATGGAAAGCCGGCAAAGGCATCGGCGCAGGTGAAGCCGGGGGACGTGATCGAGATCCAGTTCGGCACACGGAACGTAAAGGCAGAGGTGCTGAAGCTGCAGGATACCACAAAGAAAGAAGAAGCAGCGGATATGTTTAGATACGTGTAATAACAGTTCAGCCATCTGTCCGTCAGTGCGGCTTTGCGAATGGCGCGGGCTGAACGGACGCATTAAGCACGGTAGTGCAGGTGTGGGGTGAACGGACGCTGTCCGTATGCATAATCCGGAACATTCTCTCATATATTTAAAAGCAGAGTGGGAGGGAGCACGGATGGAAGAACAGCGCATTGCAAAATCACACAAACTTGTGGTGAATAACAGAAAAACAAGCATGGTGACAGGCGTCCTCGATGTTCTGTCTTTTGACTTGAATGAAATCCTGCTTGAGACGGAGCAGGGGATGCTCATGGTCAAGGGAACGGATCTTCATGTGAACCGGCTCAGCGTGGAAAAGGGCGAGGTGGATCTGTCGGGGAATATAGACAGTATCGCCTATTCGAGCGCCGCGCCGACCGGGAAACAGGCGGAAAATTTCCTGTCGAAACTGTTTAAGTAGGGCTGCCTATGATACTGGGGATCGGGGCTGAGGGCGGGATCTTTCTGTATGCAGGGCTGGCCGGTATGTCCGTATTGTGTACATACTATATCCTGATCTGCTTCAGGAAGCTGATACGGCACAGTGATCTTGCGTCCGGCATAGAAGATGTGATATTCTGGATCGCTGCAAGCATTTATATTTTCCGGAGAATGTATGAGACAACATACGGGAGTATCCGGTGGTTTTTCGTGCTCGGCGTATTGTGCGGAGCAGGCGTTGGATATCTTTTATGCCGTTTGGCCGAACTGTTTGATTAATATTAAAGAAAAGTCTTGAAAAGTACAGGGAAACCAGATAAAATATTTTTAACAATGGGGTATAAAATATATGAATAAGCAGGGTGAGTATACATGAGTAAGACAAGACGACAGCAGGGAGCAGGCCGTCAGCAGATCAGGAAGAAGAATTCCAGACTCCGGCATTATAAGCGGAGCATATTGATGATCTGTATGGTGCTTCTATTTCTTTCGGGAGCTCTTGCGATCGGTTCCATGAGCCTCAATGCCAAGAATGCTGAGTACAAGGCGCAGGAGGAGGAACTGAAGGCCCAGATAAAGGAAGAGGAGCAGCGCTCGAAAGAAATCGATAAATTTGAAGATTACGTGAAGACGGACGACTATATCAAGGATACCGCAGAGGACAAGCTGGGACTGGTCGATCCGAACGAGATCATATTCAAGCCGTCAAAATAGACGGAAAGCATAATTAAATGAAGGAAAAGAATCATACCAATGAAAACTCCGGGAGGAACCTCCCGGAGTTTTTGTGCGATATGGTTGGAAAGGAGACAGACCATGAGTGAAGGACAGACACTTCACGGCAGCCCCTATGTGGAACAGATAGAAAAATATGCACATTCCTTGAAGCAGCTTTCGCGGACGTTTCTGGGACTTGAGGAAAAGAAAAGAGCGTTTTCCAATGAAGAGATAGAGGAGATGTTTTCCAGGGTCAGGGAAAGGGTGTGCGGAAAGTGTGAGAAATGCGGCTGGTGCTGGGGAGAGAATTTCGTGCATACGTATCAGATGGGATATGAGATCCTCTCGGCGGTAGACCAGTACGGGAACGAACTGAATACAGAGGTGAAGAGAAAACTGATGCAGCGCTGCATCATGGCTCCGAGGTTCCTGCGGGAGATGCTGGCAGGTTTTCACGATGCGAGGCGGAATATTATGTGGGTCAACCGGATCGCACGGAGCAGGGAGAGCTGCGCGATCCAGATGGACACCTTTGCAGACATGATCGAGAATACGGCGAAAGAGCTTGAGAACAGTATCGTTACAGATGAAAGACTGGAGAAACGGATCATGGCGGCGCTCAAGAAGAAAGGGCTCCGTGTACTATATATTTACTTTTTCATGAACGGAGAAGGGAAATATGAGATCCATGTCACTGCCAGAAGCATGAAGAAGCAGAAAATCACGGTCAAGGAGGTCGTGAGAGCGGTCACGGAGTGCGTGGGGCGCAGATTCGTCCTGCCCGGTGACAGTGCGCAGATGATCGGCAGTGACTACATGACGGTGGTGTGTGTGGAGGGACCGGCATTTTATGTCATGCACGGCACGGCGAGGATCGGAAAGGACTGCGCCCGGGTATCGGGGGATAATTTCGCTCTCATGGAGCTGCCCGGCGGGAGATACGCTGTGGCACTGTCAGACGGCATGGGCTCGGGAGAAGCAGCGTGCAGGGAGAGCACTCTTGTCGTCGAACTTCTGGAGGAACTGCTGGGCGCAGGCTTTCCGGAAAAGACGGCGATCCAGATGATCAATACGACTCTGGTCATAGGGCGGGAAGAAATCCATTACTCCACGGTGGATATGTCCGTATTTGACCTGTATACAGGGGAGTGCGAGATCATAAAGGCAGGGGCTTCCTCCACATTTATCAAGAAGAAAGACAGCGTGGAGCATCTGAGTTCCACCAGCCTGCCCATCGGGGTGATGAACCATATTGAGATCGATTCGGTGAAGCGGCAGCTCGAGGACGGAGATTTCGTGATCATGGTCACGGACGGCGTGCTTGACGCCCTGCCCGTGGGGGAGCAGGATATCCTGCTGGAGACGATCATACAGGGAACGGAGATCGCGAATCCGAATGAGATGGCCCACCACGTACTGGAGCAGGTGCTTGCCTGGACCGGGAAAGAACCTGCGGACGATATGACCGTGATGGCGGTAGGGATATGGAAAGACTGAAGTGTTATCTTTACAATCAGAAATGAATTGGTTATAGTTTACATATGATGAAGAATATAATAGAACAGACGGAATTATTTATCAGAAAGCACGGTATGATCAAAGAAGGAGATACCGTGATCGCAGGCGTATCGGGAGGAGCGGATTCGGTATGCCTGCTTTTTGTACTCTGGGCTCTGCAGAAAAAGCTGGGGTTTGAGATAAAGGCGTGTCATGTCAATCACGGCATCAGAGGAGAGGCGGCGGACGCGGACGAGGCTTATGTGAAAGAGCTGTGCGGGCACTTAAGAGTACCGTGCCGTTTTTTTCATGAAAATGTGGAATGGATCGCCAAAAAAAGGAAACAATCTCCAGAGGAGGCGGGGCGTATGGTCCGGCGGGAGGCGTTTGAGACAATGTGCAGGGAAGACGGAGGCACAAAGATCGCGACCGCCCACCACAGAGATGATAATGCGGAGACTGTCCTCCTTAATATCGCCCGGGGGACCGGCCTGAAAGGACTGTGCGGGATCCGCCCTGTTTATGGCAGATGGATCCGTCCGCTCCTCGGGCTTGACAGAGGACAGATTGAAGATTTCCTGGCGGCGCAGGGAATCACATGGTGCACGGATGCGACCAATGAGGAAGATGCTTATACGAGAAACCGCATCCGCCACAATATCCTGCCGGCGCTTAAGGACCAGGTCAATGAAGGAGTGGTCCGGCATCTGGAAGAACTTTCCGTGCAGGCGCAGGAAATGTGGGAGTATCTGGAAAAAGGGACGGAAGCAGCGTGGGAGCGGTGCGTGGAAATACCGGAGCAGGAAGAGCAGAAAGAAAAGAGCCGGACGCCGGAGCATGTGCGCGGCAGAGGAGACTGCGTGCACGGCGGAGGCGACTGCACGCACGGTAGTGGCGACGGCATGCGCGGCAGATACGAAAGCGTGCATATAGACGGCGCACGTCTGAAAGAGGAGATGCCGGCGGTGCAGAAGATGCTCGTAAAAGAATGCCTTGTATCTGTCCGCGGGAGCGAGAAAGATATCGGAGCCGTACATTTGCACGCGGTTATGGAACTGTTTGACAGGCAGTGCGGCAGAACGCTGGATCTGCCGGGAAATGTGACCGCAGAGCGCACGTACCGGGGAGTTGTGATCGGCAGGAAACCGGAACAGAGGCATACAGCGGCTCCGGAGGATGAGATCCGGCTCAATATCCCCGGAATAACCGTGCTGCCTGACGGGAGCCGTGAAGTAAGATGCAGGTTCGTGGACATTTCCGAGGCGGGAAAAGCAAAAGAGATACCGCAAAAAAGCTACACGAAATGGATCGACTATGATATAATTAAATATGGTCTTTCTGTGAGGACACGGCAGAGCGGGGACTATCTGGAAGTGGATGGCAGGGGAAGCCGCCAGAAGCTGAAAGCATGGTTTATCAACGAGAAGATCCCGCGCAGGCTCAGGGATGAGATGATTCTTGTCGCGGACGGACATCATATCGTCTGGATCCCGGGATGGAGGATGAGCCGTGGCTGTCAGATCAGTAACAGGACAGAGAAGATTCTTGAGATAAAGATAACGGAGGATAAGAGAGATGTCAGAGACGATCAGAGTGCTGGTTCCGGAAGAAAAGGTTGATGAGAGGATCAGGGAGCTGGGGAAACAGATCAGTGAGGATTACGCAGGGAAACAGATCCATCTGATCTGTGTGTTAAAAGGCGGCGTATTCTTTATGTGCGAGCTGGCGAAGCGCATCAGCGTGCCGGTATCCATGGACTTTATGTGCGTGGGAAGCTACGGGGACGGGACCGCATCCAGCGGCGTGGTGCGCATTGCAAAAGACCTTGATGAATCCATCGAGAATAAAGAAGTGCTCATTGTAGAGGATATCATTGATTCGGGCAATACACTGTATTACCTGATCGACGTGCTGAAAAAGAGAAATCCGGCAAGCATGAGACTGTGCACGCTTCTGGACAAACCGGACAGAAGGGTCAAAGACGTGAAAGTCGATTACTGCGGATTTGAGATCCCGGATGAATTTGTAGTGGGATATGGGCTTGATTATGCCCAGAAATACAGAAATCTTCCTTACATCGGCGTGGTGGAAGGACTGGAACAGGAAGGAGTATAAGACTTGGACAATAACAGGAAATACAGGAGCGTCAGCGGCTCCACGATACTGATGTTCATCGTGATCGTGGTAGCGGCGCTCTGGATGGCAAGCCGGATGCAGATACACCGGCAGGAGATGACATATACGGATTTTGTCACCCAGGTGCAGAACGAAAATGTGACGGATGTATATATCGATCAGAACAGCGCCGTGCCTACCGGTACGGTGTCCTTTATGCTGAAAGACGAGAACGAGGCAAGGTCTGTCAATGTCTCAAATGTGGAGGATGTGGAAGACCTGCTCGATGAAAACGGCGTGGTATACGGTCTGTCAGCCGTGCCGGAGGAGTCGGTGTTTACGACAGTACTGCTCCCGCTGCTGATCACGCTGGCCGCGGTGCTGCTGCTCTTCTATCTGATGAACCGGCAGGGCGGCGGAGCCAATGCCAAGGCGATGAACTTTGGGAAGAGCCGTGCCCGGATGACGAACCAGAACGAGATCAAGGTGACGTTCGCGGACGTGGCAGGGCTGCAGGAAGAAAAAGAAGAGCTTGAGGAGATCGTAGATTTCCTGAAAGCTCCGAAGAAATACGTACAGGTCGGCGCAAGGATCCCGAAAGGAGTCCTTCTCGAGGGACCTCCGGGAACCGGTAAGACACTGCTGGCAAAGGCAGTCGCAGGAGAGGCGGGAGTTCCGTTCTTCAGTATCTCGGGGTCGGACTTTGTAGAGATGTTCGTCGGCGTTGGAGCATCCCGTGTGCGCGATCTGTTCCAGGATGCGAAGAAGAACGCACCGTGCATCGTATTTATCGACGAGATCGACGCCGTTGCAAGACGGCGCGGAAGCGGTCTGGGCGGCGGACACGATGAGAGAGAACAGACCCTGAACCAGCTCCTGGTGGAGATGGACGGATTTGGCGTAAATGAGGGCATCATCGTCATGGCGGCGACAAACCGCAAGGATATCCTCGACCCGGCGATCTTAAGACCGGGACGCTTTGACCGCAATGTTATCGTAGGACGGCCGGATGTGGGAGGACGTGAGGAAATCCTCAAAGTCCATGCAAAGAATAAACCTCTGGGAGAAGATGTGGATCTGAAGCAGATCGCCCAGACGACGGCAGGATTTACAGGAGCTGACCTGGAAAATCTGTTAAATGAAGCGGCGATCCTCGCAGCGAAGGACAACCGCGTATATATCCGGCAGCAGGATATCCGACACGCGTTTGTAAAGGTCGGCATCGGCGCGGAGAAGAAGAGCCGGATCGTGTCTGAGAAAGAAAAGCGCATTACAGCTTACCATGAGGCGGGACACGCGATCCTGTTCCATGTACTTCCGGACGTGGGGCCTGTATACAGTGTATCGATCATTCCGACAGGCGGTGCAGGCGGCTATACGATGCCTCTGCCGGAACGCGACGACATGTTCAATACAAAGGGGCATATGCTCCAGGAGATCACCGTAGCTCTTGGCGGCCGTGTGGCTGAAGAAGAGATATTCGACGATATCACGACGGGAGCGTCCCAGGATATCAAACAGGCGACGGCGATCGCCAAATCTATGATCACTAAGTTCGGTATGTCCGAAAGACTCGGACTGATCAACTATGACAACGACAGTGACGAAGTATTTATCGGACGTGATTTCGGACATACATCGCGGGGCTATGGCGAGAAGATCGCGGGAACGATAGATGAAGAAGTAAAGAGGATCATTGACGAGTGCTATCTGAAAGCGCGTGCGGTCATTCAGGAACATCACGATGTGCTTGACGCGTGTGCCAAACTTCTGCTCGAGAAAGAGAAGATCACGAGAGCTGAGTTTGAAGCTTTATTTGAGGACAGCGAAAAAGAGGAGGCCTGATGTTATGAACAGAGAAGCGCTGTTCTGTGACGGTACGCAGGATTATGTGATCCCTGCGGAACCGGAAGCAAATGAGAAGATCACACTACGTTTCCGTACAGCACATAATGATGTGGAAGAAGTAAGTCTTCTGACCGGCGACCGCAGCTATTCCATGTGGAAGATCTCGGCAGGAGATGAGTTTGACTTCTATGAGATCGAATGGCAGTTGGGAGAAGAGCCGTTTCACTATTCATTTGAGATAAAGAGCGGTGAACAGATCTGGTTCTATAACCGCTATGGTGTATCGGATCACAGAGAAGACTATTATGCCTACACGATCGTGCCGGGATTCAAGACGCCTGAGTGGGCGAAAGGCGCGGTCATGTACCAGATCTTTGTGGATCGCTTCTGCAACGGCGATCCGACAAATGACGTGGAGGATAACGAATATATCTATATCGGGGCGCCGAGTAAGAAAGTAAAGGACTGGAACCAGGTGCCGGAGGCGCTTGATATCCGGAACTTCTACGGCGGAGACCTGCAGGGGGTGCTGGATAAGCTGGATTACCTGCAGGATCTGGGGATTGAAGTGATTTACTTCAACCCGCTGTTTGTATCTCCGTCCAACCACAAATATGATATCCAGGATTATGACTATATAGATCCTCATTACGGGAAGATCGTAGAGGACGGGGGCGAGCCGCTGCCTGAAGGGGCCCAGGACAATATCCATGCCACAAAGTATCAGAAGAGAGTGGGAGATATCCGCAATCTGGAAGCCAGCAACGAGCTGTTCGCAAGGCTGGTGGATGAAATGCACAAACGCGGGATGCGCGTGATCCTGGACGGAGTGTTCAACCACTGTGGGTCATTTAATAAATGGCTGGACCGGGAGCGGATCTATGAGCCGCAGCCGGAGTATCCGAAAGGAGCTTATGTTAGCGCGGACAGCCCGTACCGGGAATTTTTCCATTTCCATGATGACAGGGAAGAGGCGTGGCCGTATAACGGAAGTTATGAGGGATGGTGGGGACATGATACTCTGCCGAAACTGGCGTATGAGGATTCACCGGAACTTGAGCAATATATCATGGACATAGGAAAGAAATGGGTTTCTCCACCGTATAATGTAGACGGCTGGCGCCTTGATGTGGCGGCGGATCTGGGCTGCAGCAATGAATATAACCATATGTTCTGGAAACGCTTCAGAAAAGAAGTAAAAGGGGCGAATCCGGATGCGTTGATCCTCGCAGAGCACTATGGAGATCCGATCGAGTGGCTCCAGGGCGATGAATGGGACAGCGTGATGAATTACGACGCATTCATGGAACCGCTGACCTGGTTCCTCACGGGCATGGAGAAGCACAGTGATGAGAGGCGTACCGATCTGTGGGGCAATCCGGATAACTTTGTGGGAGCGATGCGCCACTTTATGGCCAGTATGCTCACGCCGTCGCTCCAGGTGGCGATGAACGAGCTGTCCAACCATGATCATTCAAGATTCCTGACGCGGACGAACCATATCGTCGGCCGTGCGGAACATGTGGGAGCTAAGGCGGCGGAGGAAGGGATCAACCGGGCGGTCATGCGGGAAGCTGTCACGGTCCAGATGACGTGGGTGGGAGCGCCTACGATCTACTATGGAGATGAGGTCGGGCTGTGCGGCTTTACAGATCCGGATAACAGGCGGACCTATCCGTGGGGCCAGGAGGACAAAGAGCTCCTGGAGTTCCACAAAGAGATGATAAGGATACATAAAGAGGAAAAACCTTTGAGAAAAGGTTCGATCAAACTCCTTCATGCGGATCATAACGTACTGGCATACGCAAGATTCCAGGAGGACGAACAGATCGTCGTCGTGCTCAACAACAGCAAGGAACTAAAGCAGATCACAGTGCCGGTGTGGCTGTCGGGAGTACACAAAGAAGGCAGGATGAAGCGCCTGATCTACACATATGAAGAAGGATATACGACGTCTTACGACGAGTATATCGTGGAAAACGGTGAGATCGTGCTCAATATGGGGCGGCACTCGGCGGCAGTGCTGAAACCTGTGAGACCGGCGTGGTTCTAAAGGAAAAAATATTGATTTCAGGGAAGTCGGAGCTTCGGCATTTTGCTGACAGCTCCGGCTTTTTCATGATATGTACGGCAGGCAGATGCCGTGTCTGCCTGAGAAGCTGTTTGCACAATATGGACTGGTTAAATACAGAATAACTGGATGTTTCGGAATATCCAGATGCGTGATATCATTGAGCGCAGATGAAAATAGAGAAAGTAGAAAACAGAAAACAGAGAAAGCAGGAAGAAAGATATGACAAAGAAGATAGCAGTGATCAATGATCTGTCCGGTTTCGGAAAATGTTCCCTCACAGCGGCTATTTCGGTGATCGCCGCAATGGGAGTCCAACCATGTCCGCTCCCGACGGCGGTCTTAAGTGCACAGACCGGATACCCGAGTTATTACAGTGATGACTATACAGACAGGATGGAGTCCATATACAAAGAGTGGGAAAAGATGCAGGTGCATTTCGACGGCATTTATACCGGATTTATGTCAGGGGAGCATCAGATCAGGAAAGTGCTCGGCTTTCTGGATATATTTTATAAGAAGGATACATTCCTTCTGGTAGATCCGATCATGGGAGATAACGGGAACCGTTTCCCGATCTTTACATCTGAGCTGGTGGCCGAGATGCGCTCCCTCGTTTCCCGGGCGGATATCATTACCCCGAATCTGACGGAATTATGCCTTCTGACAGGTACAGACTACGAGATGATAAAGGTGATGACAGAGGAAAAACATCTGGTCACTGCGGCGGAACAGATGGCGGGAAACCTGATGGCAGAGGGGACAAAAGAGGTGCTTGTCACAGGGATCCGTTTCTCTGACAAGGAGAGCGGACAGGAGATGATGGGCAATCTGGCAGTGACAAAAGAAGGCGTTTCATTCGCTGCATTTCCGTTTATCGGGGAGAGCTTTTCCGGGACAGGGGATCTGTTCGCTTCGGTGGTCGCAGGCGGGAGAGCGCGCGGGGACAGCCTGGAGGAAGCGATGAAACTGGCAGGGGAGATGATCGAGCGGGCGATCCGGGATTCTGTAAAGGAGCATGTGCCGAGAAACGACGGTGTGGATTACGAACAGTATCTGTGGATGCTGGGGGAGAAGAACAGATTGAAAAAAGAATAGATTGAAAAAAGAATAGCTTTTGTGCAACAGACCACATGTGATCTGACTCTAATATAAAACGGGAAAATACTGTAATAGAAAACAGGAAAATATTGTATGAGAGGAGGGGTGCGGATGAACGGGAACGGGAATGAGCCGCAGGAGGAGCTTCAGCTCATAAAGCGGGCGAAAAGGGGAGACGTAAAGGCATTTTCCCAGCTATATGCGGGGATCTATACGGAGCTGTATAAATTTGCCCTTTATACGATACGGCACCGGCAGGATGCGGAGGATGCAGTGAGCGAGACGGTAATGACTGCATGGGAGAAGATAAAAGACCTGAGGAAAGACGAATCTTACAGGAGATGGATGTTTACGATCCTGAATAACCAGTGCAGAAAGATCCTGCGTGAGCAGCGGAAAGTGTCCGCGGTGGCGGACCGCGGCAAAGAAAGAGAGGATCCTCAGATGGAGAGGAAACTCTGCAGCGAGCCGGATTATGCGGGGCAGCATGATGTGAGGGAAGCGTTCGGCGCACTCGGAGAGGAAGAACGCATCATCGTGGCATTTTCTGTATTCGGCGGCTATCAGAGTGAAGAGATCGGAAGGATGACGGGATATAATCCGGCAACAGTCCGGTCAAAGAAAAAGCGTGCACTGGAAAAGATGAGAAAGATCATCGATCCGGAAATATAGTGTAGATGGAGAGGAGGATGGATATGGAAGATCGGGAAAAGGATCTGGAAGAACTCATTCGTTCAATGGCAGAAAACACGGGGATCCCGGCGTCGATCCACCCGGACGCTGTGGAGAAAAAGCTTGAGGCGGCGAAAACAGAGAAGAAACGCAGACTCAGACGAAAATATATCGCCGGAGCTGCCGCTGCGTGTCTGTGTATTGCAGTCGGCATCGCAGGCGGATATCTGCACTTCTATCAGGAAATACCTGGAACATCAGATATGATGTCAGGCTCATCGGAAAGTGCAGCCGGCGCTCCCTCTGACGGAACTGACAGCGGGGAGTCTGCGGAGGGCGGTGTGGAAGAGAGCCTGATCGCATCGGCAGAGAGCTATGACGAGATATATAAATATATTCAGGATGCAAGGAAAGAGACAGAATCTGACGCCGGTATTTTCAGCCGCTTCGGAATTACAGAAGAGTCGGCGACGGCAGAGGACTCGGCAATGGCGGGAAGTGCTCTGGACGGTGGGGGCGCGGCATCCGCGTCAGATCCGGGAACCGGCTATTCGGATACGAATGTAAGAGAAGAAGGCGTCGGCGAAGCAGATATTGTAAAGACGGACGGCGGCAGCCTGTATATCGTGAACGGCCAGACAGTTGAGATCGTCGGGATCGAGGCGGCGGAGATGGAAGAACTGGCGGAGATCCGTCTGGCGGACGACTGTTATATTGCAGAGCTTTATGTGCAGGATGACAGGCTTGTCATAATCTATACCCGGACGGAACCCAGTGTCGACGGGGATGGATATTACAATAATTACAGGGATTATACGAATGCACTTGTGTATGATATAAGCGACCGGACGAACCCGGTGAAAATGGGAAATAATTCCCAGAGCGGATATTATAATACGATGCGTGTGAGAGACGGCTATGTATATGTGATCAGTAATTTCTATGCAGATGCGGCGGCGTCCCGCGCGGATACGGCCGCCTATATCCCGGAAGTGCAGGGGAGGGCGATGGCGGCAGCTGATATCTATATGCCGCAGAGACAGATGGGAGATCAGTATACAGTGATCACATCTTTCTCAATCGAGGATCCGTCGGAAAAGACACACAGCAAAGCGGTGTTTGGCAGCAGCGGCATGTGCTATGTAAGTACGGAAAATATCTACGTGACAGAGGGCTGGTACGGGCAGGACGATGCAGAGGTTACCCAGACCTCGATCCGCAAGGTCGCATACAAAGACGGCATACTGCAGGGCGAAGCCCAGACAAAGGTGGACGGAACGCTGAATGATTCCTTCAGTATCGATGAATATAACGGATATCTCAGGCTTGTGACTACAGTCAGTCCGGTCAGCAGCGGGGGGATCGGGATCGCAAGATTTTTCAGCGGAGATACGGAGGAAAGGCAGCAGGAAGACAGCAACTCACTCTATGTACTGGATGAAGATCTGGAGATCACCGGAGAGATCCATGACCTGGCGAAAGATGAAAGCGTGTATTCCGCGCGCTTTATGGGAGACGTGGGATACTTTGTGACATTTAAGCAGGTCGATCCGCTGTTCTCTGTCGATCTGTCCGACCCGGCGGATCCGAAGATCATCGGAGAACTGAAGATACCGGGATTCTCCGAGTATCTCCACCCCTATGGAGACGGGCGGCTGCTCGGGATCGGGATGGATGTGGATGAAGAAAGCGTAACGACAGACGGCGTAAAAATATCCATGTTCGATATATCCGACCCCGCCGATGTAAAAGAGGAAGAAACCTACGTACTGGAAGATCTGTACGGAACAGACGTGGGCTATAACTATAAGGCGGTCTTCGTCGATTTAGAAAAAAATCTCTTCGGATTTATGGCATACGGAGATACAGCAGAATACTTCATCTTCACCTATGATGAAAACGGATTCCGGGAAGTATTTTCAAGAGAACTGACATTATACGGAAACGTCCGGGGATTGTATGCAGGAGAACGGTTCTATCTTGTGAATGGGAATACAGTGGAGTCCTTCACCATGGATAAGTTCCAGAAAGTGGATGATATCGTGCTGTGAAATTTCGTGTTTGCCGGCGAGACATCCTGCAATAAATCATCCGAAAATCACTCGGATACAGTGGATTGAGTCACGTATCCGGGACGGGCGGGGAGGGGATGCTTCCGGCTCCGGTTACAGAATATAAGATAAAGTAACAAACCTGTGATACAGCTAAAAGCAATCGGGAAAATGAACAACTCGTTTCACTCAGACAATTTCATTTTCCCGATTAACGCTGCATCCCAGGTTTTAACTTTATCTAATA
>DWVY01000031.1 GCA_019119995.1 Candidatus Mediterraneibacter faecavium
CGGGAAAATGAAATTGTCTGAGTGAAACGAGTTGTTCATTTTCCCGATTGCTTTTAGCTGTATCACAGGTTTGTTACTTTATCTTATATTCCGTAACCGGAGCCGGAAGCATTCCCTCCCCGCCCGTCCCGGATACGTGAGTCAATATAATGTATCCGGGTGATTTTCGGATGATTTATTGCGGGATATCTTCCGGCAAACACGAATTTTCAATCTTCCTTTTTAAAATGTTCCCGGAGTTTCTGGATCGCGCTTTTTTCTATCCGTGAGACGTAAGAGCGGGAAATCCCGATCTGCCGTGCAATTTCCCGCTGGGTGTATTCTTCGCCGTTATATAATCCATACCGCATTTTTAAAACGAGCTTTTCTCTTGCGGAAAGCTCGTTTTCGACTTTTTCATAGAGTTTCTGTATATTTTCTTTGAGATAGATTTTTTCGGGGACATCTACATCATCGGTCTCGATGATATCATAAAGTTTGATCTCATTCCCCTCTCGGTCAGTTCCGATCGGTTCATACAGGGATATTTCTTTCGCAACTTTCTTCTTTGACCGGAAATGCATGAGAATCTCATTTTCTATACAGCGGGATGCATAGGCGGCAAGCCGATTGCCTTTATCAGGATTAAATGTTACGACTGCTTTGATCAGGCCGATCGTTCCGATGGAGATCAGATCTTCGGGATCTTCTTCAAGATTCTGATATTTCTTAATGACATGAGCTACGAGCCTTAAGTTCCGTTCGATCAGGATGTGCTTTGCCTCGAGGTCGCCCTCTGTGTATTTCTGGATGTAATATTTTTCTTCCGAGGGGGTGAGTGGCTTGGGAAAAGACTGCACGATGACACCTCTTAGCACATTTGATATAGTTTATGAAAATAGCGGTGGGATTGTGCTTTTCCACGAAAAAGAAGGACACGGTGTGAAGCTGTGTATTGACATTGGACAGCCGGATGCAGTATGATTGACATACATTCCCGAAAAGATTCATTTTCGGTAATCTAGCCCTTGAGGGAGGGCGTCTGGCCGGATCGGCCGGAGATTTCAGTTTTTTCAGTGGTGTTTTTGGCGCAGCCGATGTGGGACGGGACTCAGGAGAAAGGAGTGCGAATGAGTTTCAGCACAGTTTTATCCGCTGCTATCGAAGGACTTAAGGTAGAGTTCGTTCAGGTGGAGGCGGATGTATCTAACGGACTTCCGGTGTTTCATATGGTGGGATATCTGTCATCGGAGGTAAAGGAAGCGGGGGAGCGCGTGCGTACCGCGATCAGAAATTCGGGTTTTGACTATCCGGCAAAGCGTACAGTGATCAATCTGTCTCCTGCTACGCTCAGAAAGAGGGGTGCATCGTTCGATCTTCCGATCGCGGTATCGATATTGTCGTCGCTGGGGCAGATCCCGGTAAGAAAGACCGGAGGATGTCTGATCATTGGAGAGTTAAGCCTGGATGGACGTGTGAGAAAGGTGCCGGGCATACTTCCGGTGGCCATGGAGGCTTTTGAAAACGGGATCACCTGCTGTATCGTCCCGAAAGAAAATGAAGCAGAGGGGAAATTGGTCAGTGGTATGCGGGTGATCGGTGTGGAAAACCTGCAGGATACAGTTGCATTTTTAAAAGGGGAGAAAGTCTCTGATCTCTCAGGCAAAACCAGAGATAAGAAGACCTGTCATGATTTCCGATCAGTAGAGGGAGAGTCTGTCGGAAGCCTGCCGGATTTCTCCCAGATCAAAGGCCAGGAAAATGTAAAAAGAGCAGCCGAGATCGCTGTTTCGGGCGGACACAATCTCCTGATGATCGGCCCTCCGGGCAGCGGCAAGTCAATGACTGCCAAGTGCATTGCCGGCATCCTGCCGCCGCTGGATCTAAAGGAGAGTATGGAGATCACAAAGATATACAGTGTCCTTGGCCTTTTACAGGAAGAGACACCGCTCATACAGGAACGGCCGTTTCGGGAAGTGCATCACACAGCGACCAGGGCGGCATTGATCGGAGGAGGGACAGTCCCGAGGCCGGGCGAGATCAGTCTCGCTCATGGAGGCGTCCTCTTTCTGGATGAGCTTCCGGAATTCAGGAAGAGTGTTCTGGAGGTGCTGCGGCAGCCCCTGGAAGAGAGGAGTATCCGGATCTCAAGGACATATGGAAATTATGTGTTCCCGGCGGATTTTATGCTTGTGGCGGCTATGAACCCCTGCCCCTGCGGGTGTTATCCTGATCTGGAGAAATGCACATGTACACCGGCACAGATCCAGATGTATCTGAGCAGGATCAGCCGGCCTTTCCTGGACAGGATCGATCTGTGCGTGGAAGCTCCGCGCATCAGATATGAGGAGCTGACAGAAGATAAGAAGTCTGAGAGTTCCGCAGAGATCAGAGAACGAGTGTATCAGGCAAGAAAGATACAGAAAGAGCGTTACAGAGGGACCGGGATCATGACGAATGCGATGCTGGGAGCTGATGATATTAAGAAATACTGCGGGCTGGGACCGGCTGAAAATAAACTTATGGAACGTGCTTTTACGATGATGGAACTGACCGTCCGCGCATATCACAGGATCATCAAGACAGCTCGCACGATCGCGGATATGGACGGTGAGGAGAAGATCGGGGAGAAACATCTGCGGGAAGCGCTTGGTTACAGGATGGTGGATAAAAAATACTGGAGGAGATAGGACATGGTATATGAATTCTGGCTGGCGGGCTTACAGGGAGTGGCAGCGTACAAAAGGATCAG
This sequence comes from Candidatus Mediterraneibacter faecavium, assembly GCA_019119995.1. Lineage (GTDB taxonomy): Bacteria > Bacillota > Clostridia > Lachnospirales > Lachnospiraceae > Mediterraneibacter > Mediterraneibacter faecavium. Next base: position 2,732 of record DWVY01000031.1, read on the forward strand.
ATTGAGAGAATGCATGAAAACAGCGAAAGCGATTTATTATATAGAAGAAACACAATTACGGCAGTTTGAGTTCTTGAATGAGAAAGACCGAAATAAAATTATGCAGGCGCAGAAAAACAGCTGTTTTCGTACAGATTATGAGAAGATGAAGGAGAAAGGCATACGGTTTGTCCCGTATTTTTCGGAGGAGTATCCGGATAATCTGAAAGAGATCGCTGATCCTCCCTATGCGCTGTATGTAAAAGGAAGCCTTCCGGACAAAAAGGCAAAAAAAGCGGCGGTCATCGGTGCGAGGCGGTGTACGCCGTATGGAGAGAAATATGCTATCGATTTCGCACGCGCTCTGGCCGCATGCGGCGTGGAAGTCATCAGCGGGATGGCGAGAGGGATCGATGGAATGGGACACAGAGGGGCTCTGCTTTCGGGCGGCAAGACGTATGCTGTGTTAGGATCCGGAGTGGATGTGTGTTATCCGAGGGAACATATCGGCCTGTACGTGGATATTTTAGAACAGGGCGGGGGGATCCTCTCGGAACAGCCTCCCGGGACGGCTCCGCTTGCTCAGAATTTCCCCGCGCGCAATCGGATCATCAGCGGCCTGTCAGATGTGATCCTTGTTATGGAGGCGGGGAAGAAGAGCGGTTCGCTTATAACAGTCGACCTGGCGTTGGAGCAGGGGAGAGATATCTATGCCCTGCCCGGGCCGGTAAACAGCGCTCTGAGTGACGGATGCAACCGTCTGATCCGGCAGGGAGCCGGGATACTTCTCTCTCCGGAGGCGCTTTTGGAAGAGTGGGGGATCGAAAAAAGCGGGACTTCAGAGGGAAGTAAAAAGGAAATCAAAAATGAAAAAATGCTTGAAAGTGCTGAAAAATTGGTGTATAGTTGTCTCGGTTTGTATCCCAAGGACCTGGATCAGCTTGTCAGAGAAACAAAGCTGGATATCAAGGCTCTCCTGGAGAAACTGGTTTCTCTGGAACTGCAGGGATATGTACGTGAAATATCGAAGAATCATTATATTATTTCAGAATAAAAGGCACGAAGCGGGCCTATGGAGGGAATCGGTTTTATGGCGCATTATCTTGTTATCGTGGAGTCTCCTGCGAAAGTGAAGACGATCAAAAAATTCCTGGGAAGCAATTATACGGTCGCAGCGTCTCAGGGCCATGTACGGGATCTGCCGAAAAGTTCACTCGGCATTGATGTTGAACATGATTATGAGCCCAAATATATCACGATACGCGGAAAAGGAGATATCCTTGCGAGTCTGAGAAAAGAAGTCAAGAAATCGGACAAAGTATTTCTGGCGACTGACCCTGACCGGGAAGGAGAGGCCATCTCCTGGCATCTCGCAGCCGCCCTGAAGCTGGATGAAAAGAAGATGCGCCGCATCACTTTTAATGAGATCACGAAAAATGCTGTAAAAGCATCATTGAAAGCTCCGCGGGATATAGACATGGATCTGGTCAATGCACAGCAGGCGAGACGTGTCCTTGACCGTATGGTCGGATATATGATCAGTCCGCTCCTCTGGGCAAAGGTAAAACGGGGCTTGAGCGCCGGACGTGTCCAGTCGGTCGCGCTCCGTCTTGTGGCTGACAGAGAAGAGGAGATCAACGCATTTATCCCGGACGAATACTGGACGCTGGATGCAGTCCTTAAGATCAAAGGCGAAAAGCGCCCGCTTATTGCGAGATTTTACGGAACTGATAAGAAAAAGATCACGATCCACTCAGAAGATGAACTAAATGAAATTGTCCAGAAGATAGAGAATGCAGATTTTAAGATCACGGACATCAAGACGACAGAGCGCATCCGCAAGGCGCCCCTCCCGTTTACTACGAGTACACTCCAACAGGAGGCGGCAAAGGCGCTGAACTTTGGAACCCAGAAGACAATGCGCATTGCCCAACAGCTCTATGAAGGAGTTGACATTAAGGGAAATGGGACCGTCGGCGTTATCACCTATCTGCGTACAGATTCGACCAGGATCGCGGATGAGGCGGATGCAGCCGCACGGGAATATATTTCGGCAAATTACGGAAAAGAGTACGCAGCCGCACGGCATGAGGGGGCGGACAGCGGTAAAAAGATCCAGGATGCGCACGAGGCGATCCGGCCGACAGATATCACGAGGACACCGGCGTCTCTTAAGGACTCTCTGACGAGGGATCAGTTCAGGCTGTATCAGCTGATCTGGAAACGCTTTGCCGCAAGCCGTATGAATCCGGCGCGTTATGAGGCGACTTCTGTGAAGATAGGCGCTGAAGAGTATTGCTTTACTGTGTCTGCGTCTAAACTATTGTTTGACGGTTTCCGTTCTGTATATACGGAGGCGGATGAAGAAAAAGAAGAGAGCAATGTGCTCGTCGGAAATCTGAGCATGGATTCTGTGCTTACAAAAGAAGAACTTGATCCGAAACAGCACTTTACACAGCCGCCGGCGCATTATACAGAGGCGAGCCTTGTCAAAGCGCTCGAGGAACTGGGGATCGGACGCCCCAGCACGTATGCGCCTACGATCTCCATCATCCTTGGCCGCCGGTATGTGACGAAAGAGGCGAAGAATCTCTATCTTACTGAGATCGGGGAAGTGGTCAACAATATGATGAAACACTCTTTCCCAAGCATTGTTGATGTGAATTTTACTGCCAATATGGAAGGTCTTCTGGATATGGTGGAAGAAGGAAAAGTGGAATGGAAAGAAATCATACGCAACTTCTATCCTGATCTTGAGGAAGCTGTTAAGAAGGCTGAAAAGGAGCTGGAGACAGTAAAGATCGAGGATGAAGTGACGGATGTGGTCTGTGAGGAATGCGGCAGGAACATGGTCATTAAATATGGACCGCATGGGAAATTCCTCGCCTGTCCGGGCTTTCCGGAGTGCCGCAACACTAAGCCGTATCTGGAAAAGATAGGCGTACCGTGTCCGCTCTGCGGCAAAGAAGTAGTCATCCGCAAGACAAAGAAAGGCAGAAGATATTATGGCTGCGAGAACAACCCGGAGTGCGAGTTTATGTCATGGCAGAAGCCTTCCAGAGAGAAATGCCCGGAATGTGGCGGTTATATGGTAGAAAAAGGGAACAAGCTGGTATGTGCGGATGAAAAATGCGGGTATGTTACAGCGCGGAACAAAAAGAATGAGTAAAAGATTGACAGAGTTGCATTGCTATTCTGAAAATTGTATGATAATATAAATTTATCTATCAATTTGACTGGATTTGTATATACAATTGTGGTATGCATAAGATATGCGGAGGAAATAATGAGTGTACAACTATTAGACAAAACAAGAAAAATTAATAAGCTGCTCCATAATAATAATTCGAGCAAAGTAGTATTTAATGATATCTGTGCAGTTCTTACAGACATCCTTGATTCGAATGTACTTGTGGTCAGCCGGAAGGGCAAGATCCTTGGCGTGAGCAAATGCCCGGATGTAAGAGAGATCCATGAGCTGATCACGGAGGCGGTCGGCTCTCATATCGATGCGATGCTCAACGAGCGGCTTTTAAGCGTTCTTTCTACCAAAGAAAATGTCAATCTTGAAACGCTCGGGTTTTCACCTGAGGCGGTGCAGGGGTGCCAGGCGATCGTGACGCCGATCGATATTGCCGGGGAGCGTCTCGGGACATTGTTTATCTATAAACAAGATTCCGCCTATTCGATCGATGATATTATCCTCAGTGAATACGGCACAGCAGTCGTAGGACTTGAAATGCTGCGTTCTGTAAATGAAGAAAATGCAGAGGAGACCAGAAAAGAGCATATTGTACAGTCGGCTATCAGTACGTTGTCTTTCTCTGAGCTGGAAGCGATCATACATATTTTTGACGAGCTGGGCGGGACAGAAGGTATCCTGGTAGCCAGCAAGATCGCAGACAGAGTGGGGATTACCCGGTCAGTGATCGTGAACGCCCTTCGCAAATTCGAGAGTGCAGGCGTTATTGAATCCCGCTCTTCCGGTATGAAAGGTACATACATCAAAGTACTGAATGACTATGTGTTTACCGAGCTTGAGAAGATCAAGAAAGAGCGGATATAGGCGGGAGGGTTAAGATATGTACGAAGGAAATCCCGTGGATCTCAGAATGGAAAAGATCCTTTCTGCTGACGGTATTTTTGATGATTCGACCAGACAGTGCAGAGTACGCAAATACGATCCGGAGGAAGATTTTATCTATCTTGAACTGAAAGAAGATAAACTGGAAGCGATTTCCCTGGATGCCAAATACAGATGCTACATATCGACGAGAACGGAACTGCTGTATTGTACCGGCGTGGTGAAAGAGCGGTACTGTCAGGAAGATAAAAAGCTTTTGAAGTTTAGGATAGAAAACGGCTTTTATAATGTATATGAAGGAAGAAAAATGACGAAACGTGCCTGAAATGGTGCGTTTCTTTTTTTATAAAAACCTTGTAAACTGTGTTGACAAATTGAAAGCAGAGTGCTATTTTATATTCATGAGGTTTAGCACTCGTAAGAAATGAGTGCTAACAAAACAAAATCAAGGAGGAATCACAATGAAGTTAGTACCATTAGGTGACAAAATTGTTTTAAAACAGTTAGAAGCAGAAGAGACTACAAAGTCCGGTATCGTTCTTCCGGGACAGGCAAAAGAGAAACCGCAGGAAGCAGAAGTTATCGCTGTAGGACCTGGCGGAAATATAGATGGCAAAGAAGTAGTAATGCAGGTTAAGGTCGGCGACAAGGTGATCTACTCAAAATACGCAGGAACAGATGTAGAGCTGGACGGCGAGGAGTACATCATTGTAAAACAGAATGATATACTCGCGATCGTAGAGGCATAAAACACTTAGCGAGGTATTTTCGAGCTTAGTGTTTTAGCCGATACTCCGAGCGAAGGCGAGGATGTATCATCAATAGAACTTAGCAAGGTATTGACCATAACTTAGAATAAGGAGATGTATTGACATGGCAAAGGAAATCAAATATGGAGCTGAAGCCAGAGCAGCACTTGAAAAAGGTGTAAACCAGCTGGCGGATACAGTAAAAGTTACACTTGGACCGAAAGGAAGAAATGTTGTCCTTGACAAATCATTCGGCGCACCGCTGATCACAAACGATGGCGTCACGATCGCGAAAGAGATCGAGCTGGAAGACGGATTCGAGAACATGGGAGCTCAGCTGATCAGAGAAGTCGCTTCCAAGACAAATGATGTTGCCGGAGACGGAACTACAACAGCTACAGTCCTGGCACAGGCTATGGTGCATGAAGGTATGAGAAACCTTGAGGCCGGAGCAAACCCGATCGTACTGAGAAAAGGTATGAAAAAGGCAACTGACAAGGCTGTTGAAGCGATCCATGCTATGAGCAGCAAAGTAAAAGGAAAAGAGCAGATCGCAAGAGTTGCTGCTGTTTCTTCAGGAGATGAGGGTGTAGGCCAGATGGTAGCCGATGCGATGGAGAAAGTATCCAACGACGGCGTTATCACGATCGAAGAGTCCAAGACAATGCAGACAGAACTGGACCTTGTAGAAGGTATGCAGTTTGACCGCGGATATATTTCAGCGTATATGGCGACAGATATGGAGAAGATGGAAGCTGTACTTGAGGATCCGTATATTCTGATCACAGACAAGAAGATATCTAACATTCAGGATATCCTTCCGCTTCTTGAGCAGATTGTTCAGTCCGGTGCAAGACTTCTCATCATCGCTGAAGATATCGAGGGAGAGGCTCTGACCACTCTGATCGTAAACAAACTGCGCGGTACATTCAATGTTGTCGCAGTTAAAGCGCCGGGATATGGTGACAGAAGAAAAGAAATGCTCCAGGATATCGCGATCCTGACAGGCGGACAGGTGATCTCAGAAGAGCTCGGACTTGACCTGAAAGAGACGACAATGGATCAGCTCGGACGTGCAAAATCCGTTAAAGTACAGAAAGAGAACACAGTTATCGTTGACGGCTGCGGCGACAAGAGCGCGATCAATGACAGAGTCGCACAGATCAAGAAAGCGATCGAAGAGACAACATCTGATTTCGATAGAGAGAAACTTCAGGAGAGACTTGCGAAACTGGCTGGCGGCGTAGCAGTCATCCGTGTAGGCGCAGCTACAGAGACAGAGATGAAAGAAGCAAAACTCCGTATGGAAGATGCTCTGAACGCTACAAGAGCAGCGGTAGAGGAAGGAATCATCGCGGGCGGCGGTTCTGCATACATCCATGCAGCAAAAGAAGTTGCCAAGATGACAGAAGAGCTTGAAGGCGATGAGAAGACAGGCGCAAGGATCATCCTGAAAGCCCTTGAGGCTCCGCTGTATCAGATCGCTGCAAATGCAGGTCTTGAAGGCGCTGTGATCGTAAATAAAGTAAGAGAGTCCGAGCCGGGTACCGGATTTGACGCTTACAAAGAAGAGTATGTAGATATGGTAGAGAACGGCATCCTTGATCCTGCAAAGGTTACAAGAAGCGCTCTCCAGAACGCTACAAGCGTTGCGTCTACACTGCTCACAACAGAGTCTGTGGTATCCACCATCAAAGAGCCACAGCCGGCAGCACCGGCAGGCGGCGCTGGCATGGGAATGATGTAATTTCGGATTTCTCGGACTGAATGCCGAATATAATGTTCGAAAACGGACGGAGATGAGGCACGGAAATACTTCTTTGAGATGACCTGCATGTGCTTCAGGCTCCGCTCCATAATTCGGGAAAAACTAAAGGATCAGAAAGATGATTAAAACCAAAGCCTGAAAATGAAGAACTCGGCTTCGCCTCAAACACTTCATTTTCAGACTTAACATCATCTTTCCGATCCTTAACTTTTTCCTCGAATTATTCCGAAGTCGCCTTCCTCACATACCGGTCCTCTCTTTTGAATATTTCTATGCCCCATCTCCGTCCGTTTTCTACTTTACCGAATCCGGCAGTCAATTCGACAAACCCGGAAGTTAGATAAAACGGTTGAAATAGGATTGTAGTCAATAAAAGTTTACCTTTTCGACCGGTTTTCTGTAAATTCGTGGTTATCGGAGAGACACTTCTGTTTTGTATAAGTGTTCGTTGAAGGATGGCGCTGCGGCGGAAGAAAAGCCTGCCGACTGGATGAGACAACAGAAAAAGAGGATACTTAGGCGCGGTGCATCGACAAGGAGCGTTCCGAATACACCTCGTTCTCCATGTTAGTGATGTTAAAATGCGAGTCCCAATGGACGAGTATTTTGATATCGCGTTACATGGATTCGAGGGGATGAGGTAGAGCGGGTCGGCACAGCGCCTGAGTATCCTCTTCTTCTGTGTCCCTTATTCGATCCGTATGGTTATCTGTACTGTTGCGGTGTCATTCTTTCAGGGAAACACGAATATAAGCTCTACTTATAAATGAATCTTAAAATAAATCAACTCTAAATTGCATCAGGCCCGCCGTAAAATGGTTGACATCTTCCGCGAATTTCGTTAGTATATCAGTTAAATATTTACAATTGTTAATAGATATGGATTCAAAAGAAAGAGAGGTCAGCAAAATATGGGAAAGATTATTGGCGAAGGAATTACATTTGACGACGTTCTGCTTGTGCCGTCATATTCAGAGGTGATTCCGAATGAGGTGGACCTGTCAACATACCTGACAAAGAAGATCAGATTGAATATCCCGATGATGAGCGCGGGAATGGATACGGTTACGGAGCACCGCATGGCAATCGCAATGGCGCGCCAGGGCGGTATCGGGATCATCCATAAGAATATGTCTATCGAGGCTCAGGCTGAAGAGGTAGACAAGGTGAAGCGGTCCGAGAACGGCGTTATAACCGATCCGTTTTTCCTTTCACCGGAGAATACACTGGAGGATGCCAATAATCTGATGGCAAAATTCCGCATTTCAGGAGTTCCGATCACAGAGGGGCGCAAACTGGTCGGGATCATTACGAACCGTGACCTGAAGTTTGAAGAAGACTTCTCTAAGAAGATTAAAGAATCCATGACCTCTGAGGGCCTGATCACAGCAAAAGAGGGCATTACTCTGGAAGAGGCAAAGAAGATCCTTGCAAAAGCAAGAAAGGAGAAACTTCCGATCGTAGATGATGAAGGCAATCTGAAAGGTCTCATTACGATCAAGGACATTGAGAAGCAGATCAAGTATCCGCTGTCTGCGAAGGATTCCCAGGGACGTCTGCTCTGCGGCGCGGCGATCGGTATCACAGCAAACTGCCTGGAGCGTGTGGAAGAGCTCGTGAAAGCAAAAGTAGATGTTGTCGTGATGGATTCCGCACACGGACATTCTGCAAACGTGCTGCGCACAGTCAGAATGGTGAAAGAGAAATATCCGGATCTCCAGGTTATTGCAGGAAATGTGGCAACAGGCGAGGGAACCAAAGCACTGATCGAGGCTGGAGTGGATGCCGTGAAGGTCGGTATCGGACCGGGATCGATCTGTACGACCCGTGTCGTTGCAGGAATCGGTGTTCCTCAGATCACGGCGGTCATGGACTGCTACGAGGCGGCGAAAGAATACAATATCCCGATCATTGCCGACGGCGGTATCAAGTATTCAGGAGATATGACAAAGGCGATCGCAGCAGGCGCAAATGTATGTATGATGGGAAGCATTTTTGCAGGATGCGATGAAAGCCCGGGAACATTTGAACTTTATCAGGGAAGAAAATATAAAGTATACCGCGGCATGGGATCCATTGCCGCTATGGAAAACGGAAGCAAAGACCGCTATTTCCAGGAGAATGCAAAGAAGCTTGTTCCGGAAGGCGTTGAGGGTCGTGTGGCTTATAAGGGAACAGTGGAAGACACTGTGTTCCAGCTTATGGGCGGTCTGCGTTCCGGTATGGGATACTGCGGCACTCATACAGTAGAGGAGTTGAAAGCAAACGGAAGATTTATCAAGATTTCCGCTGCTTCCTTAAGAGAGAGCCATCCGCATGATATCCATATTACGAAAGAAGCTCCGAACTACAGTGTAGATGAATAATAGCAGCCTTTAATAATTCAGCCGCTGACATATCAATATTCAGCCGGATCACCGGTGGCAATATCGATATGCCGGCGGCTTTTAATATTGCTATGCCGGCGCTTTTGCGCGATACGCCCGGCAGGCAGCCGCCATGCTTGCATGAGCGGATATTTGCTGTCTACAGTGTGGTATTTTATAATTTCATAAGATTTTGTTCATGATAGCTACAGAATTGTGTGGTATCATCATAAGTTGGAAGGCGGAACTAAGGATGAGTACATACAAAGGGCACAGGAACGCAAAGAGAAGAGCAAGCGGCAGGAATACGGCGGTTGGGAGAGAAAAGGGGAAAAGCAGAAGAAAAGCAGCTGCATTTCCAGGAAACACATACATAAAGTGGGGAACCATGATACTGGCTGTCCTGACATTGGTGCTGGCTGTGAGGGGATTTGCAGTACATGGCAGTAAATATGTAAGTGTGGACGCCTCAGAGCCGGATATCGATGTGCAGCTTCTCGATATCAATCCCTATTCCCGGCCGGGGATCGAGAGCAGCGGGATCACGGGGATCGTGATACATTATACGGCGAATCCGGGGAGCACGGCGCAGGAGAACCGGGATTATTTCAACGGCCTGCAGTATTCGCAGGAGACTTCAGCGAGCAGCAATTTTGTCGTAGGGCTTGAGGGCGAGATCATCCAGTGTGTTCCTACATGGGAAGTGGCTTATGCCTCAAACGACAGAAATTATGACACGGTATCTATTGAAGTGTGTCATCCGGACGAAAGCGGAAAGTTTACAGACAAGACATACCGCTCGCTTGTACAGCTTACGGCATGGCTCTGCGTGAAATTTGATCTGACAGCGGATGATGTGATCCGCCACTATGACGTGACAGGGAAGAACTGTCCGAAATATTTTGTAGAACATGAAGATGCATGGGCTGACTTTAAGGAAAATGTGAGTCTTGCTATCACATCTGAAAATTGATATAATATGATGGTTGCAAATATGCTGACTTTTGCAGATGTGGAGGAAGAATATGAACGATTTGGAAATGTATCGGGAGCAGCTTGCGCTCTGTGATGACAAGATCATAGATGCCCTTGTAGAACGTAACGGCATTATCGAAAAGATAATGGCTTATAAAGAGACATATGGGATACCGATCCTGCAGCCCGCACAGGAAGAAAAGCAGAAGAAGCAGCTTGATGAAAAACTAAAAGACAATAAATATCAGGAAGAGATCCAGGATGTATTCCGGAGGATCCTGCGCAACAGCAAAAGGATCCAGGCGAGGAGACTGTTCCCTTACAATATCGTTTTGATCGGTTTTATGGGGGCCGGCAAATCGACGATCTCGGACTATCTGAGCACGATGTTTGATATGAGGCTGGTCGAGATGGATCAGGAGATCTCCGAACGTCAGGAAATGAGTATACCGGATATCTTTGCTACATATGGGGAAGAATACTTCCGTAATCTGGAGACCGGACTTCTAAGAGAACTCCAGACAGGGAAAAACTGTATCATATCCTGTGGCGGCGGCGTTGCCCTGCGCGAGGAAAATGTCGTGGAGATGAAGAAGAACGGCAGAGTGGTCCTTCTCACTGCAAGCCCCGAGACGATCTACGAGCGTGTCAAAGACAGCAATGACAGACCGCTTCTCAAAGGAAACAACAATGTGGAGTTTATTGCGGATCTCATGGAAAAGCGCAGAGAGAAATACGAAGCGGCTGCAGATGTCGTGATACAGACAGACGATAAGACGATCCTCCAGATCTGTGAGGAACTGATCACAAAGCTTATGGAGTTGGATGCAGAGTAATGTTTGAGAGATTTTTCCCGGATGAATATGTGGTATCCACGTATGTCATCCCATTTGAGAAACTATATGAACAGGGCTATCGGGGCGTGATCTTTGATATCGACAATACGCTGGTGCCCCATGGAGCGCCGGCGGATGAACGTGCGAAAAAGCTGTTTCAGCGGCTTGGAGATATCGGATTTCATTCCTGCCTGATCTCCAATAATCAGGAACCCCGGGTAAAGATGTTCAATCAGGATATCGGAACGGAATATATCTATAATGCGCATAAGCCCTCGACGAAAAATTATATCAGGGCAATGGAGATCATGGGGACCGACCGCACAAACACGGTTTTTGTCGGAGATCAGCTTTTTACAGATGTGTGGGGCGCTAAAAGAGCAGGGATCCGCAATATCCTTGTGAAGCCGATCCATCCGAAAGAGGAGATCCAGATCGTGCTCAAGAGGTATCTTGAGAAGATCGTACTTCATTTCTATAAAAAAACATTGAAAAAAAGGAAAAATTAGTATAAAATGAATTAGTGGAGTGCCGGTATGGCGCGCAAATCGAAGGAGGAAGATAAATGGTCGCAGCAGGAGATTTTAAGAATGGCATTACCGTTGAGATTGACGGAAATATTTATCAGATTTTGGAATTCCAGCACGTAAAACCGGGAAAGGGAGCAGCGTTCGTCAGAACAAAGCTGAAAAATATCATCAGCGGCGGTGTGGTTGAGAAGACATTCCGTCCGACTGAGAAGTTTGAGAATGCTCACATCGACAGAAAGGATATGCAGTACCTTTATAAAGACGGAGATCTGTACAATTTCATGGATGTTGAGACATATGATCAGATCGCACTTGACTCTGAGGTGGTCGGAGATGCGCTGAAATTTGTGAAGGAGAATGAGACAGTTAAGATCTGCTCTCATAAAGGCAATGTATTTTCCGTAGAGCCGCCGCTTTTTGTAGAGCTGGCGATCACAGAGACAGAACCTGGATTTAAGGGCGATACAGCACAGGGAGCTACAAAGCCGGCTACTGTTGAGACAGGCGCAGTTGTCAATGTACCGCTGTTCTGTGAGACAGGCGACGTGCTTAAGATCGATACCCGTACAGGAGAGTATCTGTCAAGAGTATAGTCTGTGAGGATCGGATAGTTAGAGGACCGGGATGTACTTTTTCGAAAGTACATCCTTTTTTCTTTGTGAAATAGGGAGAAATTTTTACAGACTTTTTGTGAAATATGTCCCATTGATTTTGAGCGTGGACTCGTCTATAATCAAGAGCACATAATATTGTTCACATATTTTTTCATCGGATTCATGGGGCAGATGCCTTCATGAGGTACATTTCGTACCGGATTTCTCATTTTAATTTAAAATGCACCGCGTTATGGAAAGGAGAAAAATGGATTACAGAACATTTACATGCGCGGTAGAGAAACAGATGAATCAGAAGATGACAGGAGGTGTTAAGGCAGGACTCTATACAACGACTAAGAATAACGGAAAAGAACGGACGGGTATACTGTTCGAGACGCCGGGGATCAATATTTCACCTACGATCTATCTGGAGGAATATTATCAGAGTTACCGGCAGGGCGCAGATCTGGAGAAGATCGTGGATGAGATCATGAAATTCTATGAGGAGATCAAACAGGAAAAGTCCTGGGATTACGAAAGGATCCTGAATTATGAAGGGGTAAGGGACAGGATCGTTTTCAAACTGGTCAATACGATGAAAAACAGGAAGTTCCTGGATGTGGTCCCTCATATTCCGTTTCTGGATCTGTCCGCGGTGTTCTATGTGCTGCTCGAAGCGACACCTGAAGGCACAGCGGCTATGACCGTGAACAAAACCCATATGAAACAGTGGGGCGTAGAGACGGATACTCTCTGGAAGGATGCGGCGCGAAACTGCCGGCGGCTCCTTCCGGCGGAATTTTTTACCATGAATTATGCATTAAGGGAGATGCTCAGAAAAAGCGCAGGATGCCGTGGGAAAGATGCTGTGGAGAATCTTCTTGCCGGGGATGACTGCCCGAGGGACGGGATGTATGTCCTTTCAAATAAGCTCAGGAATTATGGCGCTGCCTGTATCGCCTATCCCCACGTGCTTGAGATGATCGGCGGGATCCTGGGGACTGATTACTATGTGCTCCCAAGCAGTGTCCACGAAGTTGTGATCGTGCCGTACTGCGACAATATCACTGCGGCGGAACTGGACGAGATGGTGCGCGACATTAATCTGACACAGGTGGCGGATGAGGAAGTGCTGAGCGACCATGCATATCTGTATGATGTGAAAGCCGGTTACCTGAAACGGGGAACAGAGTTTATGACAGGAGGAGTGGCCGGATGAGAAAATGGGTAAGGAAAGCGGCGGCTCTTCTGGGGGCGGGCGCATTGCTCGCGGGTCTGTGCATGACCGATGCCGCAGCGGCAGAAGAAAACAACGCATACCGTGTGACGTTCCGGGTCCACGGGGAAGGGACAGTGAAGCTGGAAAATGCTGACCAAGGAGAGAGTGTGTTGGAAACGGGTGAAAAAACATGGATCCTGAATCCGGGCACTTTTGTAAAAGTGACTGCCCAGGCAGACAAAAAAGCGGCTGATCAGGACGGACAAGCTAGAGATGATCCTGCGATCTCCATTACAGTATCCACTCCTGACGGCATTGAACTGGAGCCTGCCAGTACGGAGAGAGCCGATCGTTTTACAAGAGAGATCACGGTGACAGAGACGGACAAGGTAGTAGATATCACATTTGGAAATGACAGGACGGGCATGGCAAGGGCTGCGAAGCTTTCGACAGGGGCAAGCGAGGAGTTCCCTGAGGTCGGCGATAAATTTACCGGCACCTGTACAGTGAAGTCGGTCATCGGCGGCAACGGGCATACAGTTTACGGCGTGACTCTTACGGACTTTACGGGGATCCTGTCAGGGGAAGGAGACGCGGAAGTAGACTGTGCACAGCATTCGGCGGCAGCTCCAGTGGCCGGGATGAAATATGACTATACACTCACAGTCATATCAGTTGATAAATCGTCCGGAAAAGTGACAGGGAGTCTGTATGTCGTATCTCAGACCCAGCCGGCAACAGGCGATGTTGACAGCGAAGGGTATCTCATCGGATATCAGGCGCTTGCCGGGACCGTCTCGATCCAACGAGAATATACTGGCAAACTTCAGTTAAAGAAGGTGTCCGCAAATACATCAATAACGAAGGATAACGGATGCTATAGCCTGAAAGATGCGAAATACGGGGTGTATTCTGACGCGGGATGTACGAAGCAGGCGGCGGTCCTGAAAGTCAAGGAAGACGGCAGCTCAGATACAGTGGAACTTCCGGCAGGCAGGTATTATGTGAAAGAGTTATCTGCACCGAAAGGTTATGCACTGAATGCTGAGACGTATACAGTGGATGTAACTGCCGGAAATACAGCGGTTGTGAATGCGGAAGATCGTCCGCAGAGCGATGCGGTGGGCCTGCTGCTTGAAAAGACAGATGCAGAGACGGACAGTGGCGGGCCGCAGGGAAGCGCTTCATTTGCGGGAGCGGAATTTACCGTGAAATACTATGACGGATATTATGAACGGGATCCGGCAGCAGACGGGGTAAAAGCTGTGCGGACCTGGGTGCTGGAGACAGATGCGGAAGGGAAGGCTGCTCTGGAAGATGGGCAGAAAGTATCCGGAGATGCGTTTTATAAGAATTCAAAGGGAGAGAATGTCCTGCCGCTCGGTACCGTGACGATACAGGAGACGAAAGCGCCGGAAGGCTATCTTATCAACGACCAGATATATATCAGACAGATCAAGTCATCGGGAACAGGGGAAGAGGTCGATACTTATAATGTTTCCCAGATTCCGGAGAAAGTGATAAGAGGAGACCTGCAGTTGGTTAAGTTCGCGCGTGAACCGGAGGAAGATAAGGACAGCAAGACTCCGCTTGAGGGGATCTGCTTTGAGATCACATCCGGGACAACCGGACAGACAGTAGAAATCGTAACGGATAAAAACGGTTATGCATCAACAGAACAGTTGGAAAATGAGCGGGGAGGACTTGTGTATGATACCTATACCGTGCACGAAAAAAATCCGCCGGCCGGATTCGAGCCGGTAGATGATTTTGAGATCACTATATCAGGCGAAGGAGAAACGTTATATTACATTCTCGAGGATCAGTCGGTCGTTTCTCCTGTGCAGCTTGTGAAGACTGACAGTACAACGGGCATGACGATCCCTGTGTCAGGCTCTGAGTTTGAACTGCTTGATGCGGACAAAGAAACGATCACTATGACGACATATTATCCGGAGAAAAAGGTCTATGAAACATTCGAGACGAATGAAAATGGAATGTTCCTCCTGCCGGAAAAACTGCCGGCGGGCGAATATTATTTTCGGGAGCTGCGGGCGCCGGAGGGGTACATTCTGTGCAAAGAAGATATAAAGTTTACGATATCAGAAAGCTATGAATGGGACTCTCCGCTTGTGATCACTTTCCCGGATGCGCCGGCTATGGGGAAGATCCGGCTGACAAAGACGGATGCTGATACAGACGAGACGCTCGAAGGGGCTGGATTTGAGATCGCGGCAGCGGAGGATATCATTACGCCGGATGGAACGGTCCGCGCCCGAGAAGGCGAGCTTGTGGATACGATCGTCACAGGAGAAGACGGCAAAGCATATTCTAAAGAGCTTTTTCTAGGGAAATATACTGTAAAAGAAATAAAACAGCCGGCGGGATATGTGCTTTCAGAAGAGGAGTGGAATGTGGAACTTTGCTATAAAGATCAGGAAACGGAACTCGTGACAGAAGATGTCAAAGTGGAAAATACCCCGTCAAAATTTGTTCTGGTGAAGACAAAGGCGGGGACGGGACAGCATTTATCGGGAGTGAAATTCGCATTTTGGGAAAAGGAAAACCTGTTGACCGAAGACAGGCAGGAATCATTGGAAAGCGAAGAGCAGGAGAAAGAGATATTAACGACCGGAGAGGATGGTACATTGACGGTGGAAAAACTTCTGCCGGGCACTTACTGCATCCAGGAGGTGGAGCCGGTCCCGGGCTATCTGATGGATGAAACAGTGTATGAATTCACGGTGTCTGCGGACGGGCGGATCGACGGAGAAGAGACCGGATTTCTGACAGTGGAAAATGCTGCCACAGGAATCGTACGGACGAAAGCGGTCAATGCGGAGAGCCAAGAGCAGGAGCTGCTGCCGCAGGAGTGCAGGGTGATCGATACAGTGAGCATTGAAAACCTGCAGATCGGAACGGAATATATGCTTCGTGGCGTGCTGATGGATCGGCAGACAGGAGAACCGCTGCGGGAAAATGATTCTGCTGACGGCCCCATCCTGACGGTAGAGAAAAAGTTTAAGGCAGAAGAACAGAAGATGGATGTTGAGGTGGAGTTCGCTTTCGATGCGGCGGCATTTGCAGGCCGGACTATCGTGGTGTTTGAATATCTGTATCAGGAGGATGTGGAGATCAGCCGGCACGCAGATCTGGAAGATCTGATGCAGCAGCTTTATGTAAAGGGGATCGAACAGCAGTCCGGGGAAAAGAAAGTTGATGATACAGTGACCGATATACCGCAGACCGGAGATACAGCCGATCCGGTTCCGCTTGCTGCAATTGCCGCGGGAGCCGGCGGAGCTATCGTGATCCTGGCGGCATGTATACGAAAAAGGCATAACAAGGGTGATAGACACCGGATAAAAAAAGTGATAGAGTAGAGACACGAAACAAAACGGAGCAGCGGAAAGGACGGATGATGGAAATGACAAATAACGAATTGCTGCTGGCAATGAGCAGCATACTGGATGAAAAATTAAAATCAGAGATGCAGTCGATGGGGCAGGAACTTAGGGCAGAGATGCAGTCTATGGGGCAGGAACTTAGGACAGAGATGCGGTCAATGAAAGAAGAACTTCAGTCTGAGATACAATCTGTCCGTGATGAGACAAGGCGAAACAGCCTGATCCTTGAAAATGACGTCCTGCCCCGTCTGCAGAATATCGAGAGCTGCTACACGGATACTTACAGCCGTTACAGAAAATATGGAGATAAGATGGATGCGGTATTCACAGATGTTGAACTGTTGAAAAAAGTTGTGCAAGAGCACTCGGAAAAGCTGCAGAACATTTCCTAGAGAGATCTAAACTGTTGGGCTGAACTGCTGCAATAAAGTTCTTTACATTTGAGGAAATTTGTGCTAGGATAAATAAGGCTGTGAAGGGGAGCAGTGATGTTCCCCTTTTGCAGTTGGAATGCGTCTGTAGCTCAGTGGATAGAGCAATGCCCTCCGGAGGCATGTGCGGCGGTTCGACTCCGCTCAGACGCTGTATTTTTTATAAAAGAGAAGATGCTCCATGGATCTGTCAGACAGTTCGTGGAGCATCTTTTCTTTTATAAGAGATTGATCTTCTTTTTCATAATATAATGTGCTGCGATATACTGCGCGATTGTTATGACCAGCATTAGAACCGAACTGATCGCTATGAGTTTCAAGAAGTAATCTGTCATAGCGCTTCCCTGAAGGGTGTAGGTGTCATATCCGGGGAAGCAGCCGAACACAACCATGAGTATCACACTGATGATCTGTATGACTGTCGATGTGATGAAGTACGCTGCGATGGCTCCCAGTACCCGGTGGCTCGGGAAGAGCTGCCCTATGACAACGGAAAAGTAGATCATGACCACAGAGCAGACCGCGCTGACCAGACAGGTAATGAACAGGATGAGCGCGAATGTGCCGAGTGAGAAACCGAGTTCGTTTGTCAGGTCATCAGCGATCATACTGTAGGCTGTCGTCACATTGTTCCCTGTTACAAGGAGCAGGATGCCGGCGGCGATGATGATAAGATCAGCCGCCATCAGGATGTAGCCTGAGATGATCTTTGCCCACAGATGCTGCGGTCCCGAGACGGGAAGCGTCCATGAGAGATATCCTTCCCTGCTGAACAGACTGCGGTAAAAACGGAAGGCAACCTGCATCTCTGTGAAAATCATCAGTGCGGAGATCAGGAGCGTCAGCAGGGAGAACAGGAGGATGAGGGAGAGGACGAGCGGCTCTGTCACATCCTTAAAATCCAGTCTGTTCATATAGAAAAGGCGCGCTGCGATACATATGAACAGATACATGGCGTGCAGCAGGACAAATATTTTAGCAGCGGATTTCAAGTCGTATTTGATCAATTTTCCTAGCATTTAAACACCTCCCTGAATAAAGCATCCACAGACTTTCCGTACTTGGTACGTATTTCATCAACTGTCTCGTTGAGCGCTAACTGGCCGTTCTGAAGAAAGATCACACGGTCCAGCACATTTTCGATATCGGAGATCAGATGGGTCGAGAGCAGGATGGTGGCATTTTCATTGTAATTGGTGAGTATAGTCTGCAAAATATAATCTCTTGCCGCCGGGTCTACTCCGCCGATCGGTTCATCCAGTATGTACAAGTCAGCGTCACGGCTCATGACGAGCACAAGCTGCACTTTCTCTTTCGTGCCTTTTGAAAGAGCGCTGATCCGTGTGTTCCGGTCGATCTCAAGCGTGTCGAGCATCTTTAATGCGCGCTCTGTGCTGAAATTTTTGTAAAAGTCCGAGTAATAGGAAAGGATCTCCTTCACTTTCATATGCTCGCTGAAGAAGCTGCGGTCCGGAAGATAGGATACGATCTTCTTGGTCGCAGTCCCGGGTGCGAGACCATTGATCATGATGTGTCCGTCAGTGGGGACGAGAAGTCCGTTCGCAAGCTTGATCAGTGTGGTCTTTCCGCTCCCGTTAGGTCCCAGGAGCCCTACGATCTGTCCACGCCCGATCGATAGATTCAGATTGGAAAGGGCGAAAAAGCTGCCGTATTTTTTTGTCAGTCTCTGACATTCAAGAATCGGTCTCATTGTAAACCTCCATTTTTGATCGTGTCTGTTATCATTTCGAGGGTGTCCTCGTCAGAAAAGCCGAGCTTGCGCATCTGCATGAAGAAATCCCGGATGTGCTCCTGTGCCAGTTCCGTCTGCATTTCTTTGAGCAGGGCAGCGTCGTCTGTTATAAAGCGGCCGCTTGTGCGCTGGGAGTGCACGAGCCCGCAGCGCTCCAGTTCGGCAAGGGCTTTCTGCATTGTGTTCGGATTGACGGCAGCTTCTACAGCGAGATCGCGCACGGAGGGCAGTTTGTCTCCGGGCTGATAGACACCTGAAATGATGTCGTGTTGAATTCGTTCCATCAATTGTAGATAGATGGGACGGTCGTTATCCAGATTCCATGGCATTCGATCACCTCATTCTTTTTTTTGCGGGAACTGCCTCTGGCAGTTCCCGGCAGGACGGGGGATATCCCCCGTCCTGCAACTGTATTATTGATATAATACAATAATATATTCGTTACGGGAAAATGTCAAGAGTATTTTCGGAATGATCAGAGAATATTTTTATTTTCGTTTGCGTTAATGATGGTTTCTTTCATATCTGGGTCAAATATACCTTTTTTCAGCATCTCAATTTCATATTTGTATGGAGCATAGGATTTCTTCGGCGCTGTGGGGGAAGGGATATAAGGCGTCTCCAGTATCTTCGGGATTTCTTCAAAATCAGGATGGTGAACGATATAATTGAGCGCATCGAATCCAATCTCGCCAAAGCCGATATTCTCATGGCGGTCTTTTGCGGCTCCCGGCTTATTCTTGCTGTCATTGATATGGAATACAGCAATCTGTTCCTTGCCGATCACGTGGTCGAAATCGTTCATGACATCGTCAAAATGATGGATGATGTCGTAACCGCTGTCGCTCGTGTGGCAGGTGTCAAAGCACACCCTGAGCTTATCATTATGGGTTACGCCGTCATAGATGCGCGCCAGCTCCTCAAAAGAACGGCCGATCTCGGAACCTTTTCCGGCCATGGTCTCAAGAGCGATATAACAGTCTGTGCCTGAAGTGAGCACCTCATTGAGTCCTTTGATGATCTGGGCTGTACCTGTTTCGACTCCGGCTCCCACATGCGCGCCGGGATGGAGGATCAGTGTGCGGCTCCTGCAGCTTACCGTGCGTTCGATCTCCCTGGCGAGGAATTCTACCGCGAGGGAGTAGGTCTCCGGTTTTACAGAGTTGCCTAAGTTGATGATGTACGGTGCATGGACGATGATCTCATGGATCCCGTGCTCTTTCATATATTCCCATGCAGGTTCGATATTCAGCTCGCTGATCTCTTTTCTCCTTGTATTCTGCGGCGCTCCGGTATAGAACATAAACGTGTCGGCTCCGTAAGAGACGGCCTCCTTCGCAGAACCGAGGAGCATTTCTCTGCCGCTCATGCCGACGTGTGAACCTAGTATCATAATGATCTCCTTTTCATAGATAGAATAACGCTGGAGACAAAAGCTCCGGCTATGATGCATTATAAAATAGATCGGGAGTTTTCACAACGAAAACTTGCCGTCCTCCTTTATACATGGTAGAATATTTTCCATACGGACGAAGAGGAGTGTGGAAGATAGTGAAGACGTTACTGGAACTTATCACAATAGAGATGGAGGAGGCTTTTGCAAAGGCAGGTTATGACAAAGAGCTTGCGAAAGTGACTCTCTCCAACCGCCCGGATCTGTGCGAATATCAGTGCAACGGAGCGATGGCGGGGGCGAAGAAATATAAGAAAGCGCCGTTTATGATCGCGGAAGATGTGGCTCCGCATCTGAAGGACAGCAGATATTTTGAGTCGGTGGATGTGGTGAAACCGGGATTTATCAACCTGAAGCTGTCCAAAGAGAGCACGGCGTCTTATCTGAATGATATGGCTGCAGAAGAGAAGCTGGGGGTTGAGGATGAGAAGACCCCGAAGACGATCATGATCGATTACGGCGGACCGAACGTTGCAAAACCGCTGCATGTAGGACATCTGCGTTCGGCGATCATCGGTGAGAGTGTAAAACGGATCCTGCGATATAAGGGAAATCGCGTGATCGGGGATATCCATCTCGGCGACTGGGGATATCAGATGGGTCTGATCATTACGGAGCTTAAGAAGCGCCAGCCGGATCTGCCGTATTTTGACGAGTCTTACGAAGGAGAGTATCCCAAGGAGGCTCCGTTTACCATCGGGGAGCTGGAAGAGATCTATCCGACTGCAAGCGCATACGCGAAAGAGCACGAAGATTACAGGGAAGAAGCATTGCATGCTACCTATCTTCTCCAGAATGGATACAGAGGATACCGGGCGATCTGGGATCACATTATGAATGTGTCGGTTGCAGATCTGAAGAAGAACTATGAAAAGCTGAATGTAGAGTTTGACCTGTGGAAAGGCGAGGCGGATGCCCAGAAATATATCCCGGATATGGTACAGATGCTGAAGGATAAGGGATACGCACGTTATGATGAAGGCGCTCTTGTCGTTGATGTGCAGGAAGAGACGGACAAGAAAGAGGTTCCGCCGTGCATGATCTTAAAATCTGACGGAGCGGCTCTGTATGATACGACGGATCTCGCGACCCTTGTGGAACGCGAGGCAGACTATAAGCCGGACGAGGTGGTCTATGTCGTGGACAAGCGTCAGGAGCTGCATTTTACGCAGGTGTTCCGCTGTGCGAAGAAGACGGGTATCGTACGTCCGCAGACAGGGCTGAAATTCCTCGGGTTCGGTACGATGAACGGCAAGGACGGCAAGCCGTTCAAGACCCGCGAGGGCGGCGTCATGCGTCTGGAGAATCTGATCCGTGAGATCGATGAGGAGATGTACCGCAAGATCATGGATAACCGCACGGTAGAGGAAAAAGAGGCGGAGCGCACCTCCCAGATCGTCGGTCTCGCTGCGATCAAGTACGGCGATCTTTCCAACCAGGCGTCAAAGGACTATGTGTTTGACGTAGACAGGTTCACTTCCTTTGAGGGAAATACCGGGCCGTATATCCTCTATACCATTGTGCGCATCAAGTCGATCCTGAATAAATATCAGGAAAACGGCGGCAGTCTGGAAGGTCTGAACATACGCCCGGCGGAAAATGAGTATGAGAAAGCGCTTATGCTGCAGGTGCTCAAGTTTAATGATGTGTTTGACACAGTCTATGAGGAGACGGCGCCTCATAAACTCTGCGCATATATTTACGAACTTGCCAACGAGTTCAATAAGTTTTACCATGAGACAAAGATCCTGTCTGAAGAAGACGAAGAGATAAAGGCGGGGTATATCGCACTTTTGATGCTGGCAAGACGTGTGCTTGAGACGTGTATCGACCTGCTTGGATTCGAAGCGCCGGAAAGGATGTAAACACAGAATGACAGAAAAACTTTTTTATCAGGACAGCCATCTGGCGGAGTTTGAGGCAAAAGTCCTCTCCTGCATGCCGGTGCCCCCGGATATCCTGCCGGGGCGCAGCGGCGGTTATGCGGCGGAGCTTGACCGCACGGCGTTCTTCCCGGAGGGCGGCGGCCAGTATGCGGATACCGGTGTGCTGGGCGGCGTCAGGGTTACAGATGTGCAGGAAAAAGACGGGCGGATCCTGCATCTGCTGGAACGTCCGTTGGAGCCGGGATCCTGCGTGAAAGGCTGTATTGACTGGGAAGAGCGGTTCATGAAGATGCAGCAGCACAGCGGCGAGCATATTGTGTCGGGGCTTGTGCATTCCACATTCGGATATGATAATGTTGGTTTTCATCTGGGAAGTGAAGACTGTACGATGGATTTCAACGGAGAACTCACAAAAGAGCAGCTTGTACAGATCGAGCAGGAGGCAAACCGGGCGGTGTGGAAGAATCTGGAGATACAGACGCTCTATCCGTCGAAGGAGGAGCTTGCAGGTATGGAATACCGCAGCAAGATCGAAATAGAGGGCCAGGTGAGGATCATCGTGGTTCCGGGATATGATGTGTGCGCCTGCTGTGCTCCCCATGTGTCTCATACCGGTGAGATCGGCCTGATCAAACTGACCCATGTACAGAGGTATAAGGGCGGCGCCCGTGTGACGATGCTATGCGGCGGAAGAGCTCTTCAAGATTATGAGACAAAACAGGAACAGGCGGGACAGATTTCCGCCCTGCTGTGCGCAAAGGAAAATGAGATCGCAGAGGCGGTGCGGCATTTGAGAGATGAGGCGGACAGCCTGAAGTATGAGCTGGGCGAGAAAGAGAAGAAGCTGATCGCTGCCAAAGCGGAAATGATCCCGAAGGACGGCGGACCTGTGTGTGTGTTTACAGAGGATATTGCAGGAGACTCTATGCGTCTTCTCATGAATCTGGTCCTGGAGGCCGGACACAGTGTGTGCGCGGTGTTTCATGGAAATGACAGTGACGGTTACCGCTATGTGATCGGCAGCCGGACGCAGAATATGCGTGAGCTTGTAAAGGGCTTCAATGCAGCGTTTGACGGGCGCGGCGGCGGAAAGCCGGAGATGGTACAGGGAACCGCCCGGGGCTGCGAAGACGAGATGCGGACCTGGATCCTGGAGAAAGCGGGTGAGGCTTAAAAATGAATCAGATTTACCGGAAAAGTCCTTTCTGGAGCCTTGCGGGCCCGCTGCTCGGATATCTAGCGATCCAGTTTGGGATACAGCTGACAGCGCAGCTCGCGATAGAGATGCCTTATGCTGTGCGGGCATATGCCGGGCTCCTGAGCGGCAGCGGCGATACGGTTTCTTCGCTGCAGGAGTTCCTGGAATCCTATATGCGGGCGCTTGAGCCGGGCTTCGAGGCGATCGCCCGATATCAGGTGGAGATCGTGACACTTTCGGCGCTTGGCACGATCATACTGACGGGGATACTCTTTGCACGCGACAGGAAGCTGGAAAAAAAGGCGGGCGTCATACTTCCGGAAAGGGCATCGCTGTCAAAATACTGGACCGTTATCGTTTTTGGGATCGCCGGGTGTATTGCAGCCACCTGCCTGATGGCAATGGCGCAGCTGGCGTTTTATGACGAGCGGTATCAGCAGACTGCCCAGATCACGTATTCGGCAGGATTCCTTGTGCAGATGATCGGACTGGGGATCGTTACTCCGGTTGCGGAAGAATTGATGTTCCGGGGGATCTTGTATAAGAGATTCCGCGAGCGGCAGGGGTTCTGGTATTCGGCTCTGTGGTCAGCGCTTCTTTTCTCTTTTATGCATTCAAATACGACGCAGATGGTCTATACGTTCCTGCTGGGAGTGCTCCTGTCGTATCTGTATGAGAAGTTTGGATCGTTCAGGGCGCCTGTCGTCCTTCATATCCTGCTCAATACGGGATCGGTAGTTTTTACAGAACTGGGAGTATTCCGCTATCTTGCAGGCAGTCCCGTCCGGATGGCAGGAGCGGTCATTGCGGGGGCGTTCCTCTGCTCGGTAATGTTTGTGACGATCCAGAAAATGCCGGTGAGGATAGAAACGCATCAGAACACGGATGACACGGGCGGAATGGATATATTTTCGTAAATATCGGGGTTAAAGCGATATGTATTTATAAAAGAACAATTTGAAATTGTATGCGGCAGAAGACTTCTTCTGCCGTGATTTTTTTGCCTAAAAGTACATGAACTGCTGTATATACGGCTGAGAAAGCATATAACAAGAATGATTCCTGATAAATATAAAAAGCTAAAATATCTGAAAATAATATATAAAACTATTAATTTTCAAATAATCAGACAATTTCAAAAATTTTCTTGTTTACAAACGATGAAAAAGCGTGTATAGTCATTCCCATAAAATGCAAAGGAGAGGACAGCGATCATGAGAAGAGCAAATGGAACCCTTCAAAATGAGGGACAGCAGAATGTAACCGCACAGAGCCGGGATGTCCAGAGTGAAACTGTGCAGAATGATATCCCGCAGGGACTTTACCGCGGCAGGTTTGAACACGACAACTGCGGTATCGGTGCGATCGTAAATATTAAAGGCGTGAAGAGCCACAGTACAGTTGCCGGGGCGCTTAGGATCGTAGAGCATCTAGAGCACAGAGCCGGCAAAGATGCGGAAGGGAAGACCGGAGACGGCGTCGGCATCCTCCTTCAGATCTCTCATAAGTTCTTTCAGAAGGTCTGTAAGCCGCTGGGCATTGACCTGAAAGGAGAGCGTGATTACGGCGTCGGTATGTTCTTCCTGCCGCAGGATGAGCTGAAACGCAACCAGGCGAAGAACATCTTTGAAGTCATTGTCAAGAAAGAGGGCTTAAACTTCCTCGGCTGGAGAGAAGTGCCGGTGCATCCGGAAGTGCTCGGCAAGACAGCCGTGGACTGTATGCCCTGCATCATGCAGGCATTCATCGAGCGTCCGAAGAAGATCGCGAAGGGGATCGATTTTGACCGCCGACTCTATGTGGTCAGACGTGTGTTTGAGCAGAGCAGCGACGATACATATGTAGTATCCCTTTCCAGCCGCACGATCGTCTACAAAGGAATGTTCCTGGTGGGACAGCTGAGGCAGTTCTTCGGGGACCTGCAGGATGGAGACTATGAGTCCGCGATCGCGATGGTGCATTCACGTTTCAGTACGAACACGGCGCCGAGCTGGCAGAGAGCCCATCCGAACCGCTTTATCGTGCACAATGGAGAGATCAACACGATCCGCGGCAACGCAGACAAGATGCGCGCCCGTGAGGAGACGATGGAGGCAGGAAAGCTCAAAGGCGAACTGCACAAGGTGCTTCCGGCGATCAATACGTCCGGTTCGGACTCGGCGATGCTCGACAACGCCCTTGAGTTCATGGTGATGAGCGGCATGGATCTTCCGCTTGCGGTGATGATCTGTATTCCGGAACCGTGGGTGAACAACCGGAGCATGTCCCAGAATAAGAAGGATTTCTATCAGTATTATGCGACCATGATGGAGCCGTGGGACGGCCCGGCATCGATCCTGTTCTCTGACGGAGACGTGATGGGGGCTGTGCTTGACCGCAACGGCCTGCGTCCGTCCAGATACTATATCACGGATGACGACAACCTGATCCTTTCTTCCGAGGTGGGAGTGCTTGACATTGCTCCTGAGAAGATCCTTGTAAAGGAACGACTCCATCCGGGCAAGATGCTTCTTGTGGATACAGTTGCAGGAAGAGTTATTGATGATGAAGAGCTTAAAGAGAAGTATGCGAACGAGGAGCCGTACGGAGAATGGCTGGACAGCAACCTGATCCATCTGAAAGATCTTCCGATCCCGAATAAGGATATCCCGAAGTATACGAAAGAGGAGTGCACCCGTCTCCAGAAAGCCTTCGGTTATGCGTATGAAGATGTGAGAAGCTCCATCCTTACGATGGCAAAGAACGGCGGAGAGGGCATCGCAGCCATGGGTATCGACATCCCGCTCTCAGTCCTCTCCAAGAAGAGACAGCCGCTGTTCGGCTACTTTAAACAGCTGTTCGCGCAGGTGACCAACCCGCCGATCGACGCGATCCGCGAGGAGATCGTCACATCGACTACGATCTATGTGGGGAAAGACGGGAACCTGCTGGAGAAGAAAGAGGAGAACTGTAAGATGCTCCGGGTCAACAACCCGATCCTGACAAACACAGATCTCTTAAAGATCAAGAATATGAAAGTGGAGGGATTCAAGGTAGCCGAGATCCCGATCACGTATTACAAGAATACAAGCCTTGAGAAAGCGATCGAGTATCTCTTCGTAGAGGTGGACAGAGTGATCCGCGGCGGTGCCAATATCCTGATCCTGACAGACCGCGATGTGGACGAATATCATGTGGCGATCCCGTCGCTGCTGGCTGTATCCGGCCTGCAGCAGCATTTGGTGCGCACGAAGAAGAGAACTTCCGTGGCGATGATCCTGGAGAGCGGCGAGCCAAGGGAAGTACATCACTTCGCAACGCTGCTGGGCTACGGCGCCTGTGCGATCAACCCGTATCTGGCGCATGAGTCTATCCGCCAGCTGATCGAGTCCAGGCTGCTCCATAAGGATTATTATGCAGCGGTAGACGACTACAACAGCGCGGTGATCCACGGAATCGTCAAGATCGCGTCCAAGATGGGTATCTCCACGATCCAGTCCTATCAGGGGGCGAAGATCTTCGAGGCGATCGGGCTTAAGAAAGAGTTTATCGACCGGTACTTTACAGATACGGTGAGTCGCGTGGGCGGTATCGGCATCGAAGAGATCGCGGAAGACTACACTGCATTCCATACACAGGCGTTTGATCCGCTGGGACTTGACGGCGATATGACACTTGACAGCGTGGGACGCCACAAGTATAAGAGCGGCGGAGAGGAGCATCTGTACAATCCGCAGACGATCCATATGCTCCAACAGTCCACGAGACGCGGCGACTACGACATGTTCAAGCAGTACACAAAGATGGTGGACGCAGAGGGCGAGAAGGTCAACTTAAGAGGACAGCTCGACTTTAACTATCCGAAGAAAGGCGTTCCGCTCGAGGAAGTGGAGAGCGTGGACTCCATCGTGACAAGGTTTAAGACCGGCGCTATGTCCTATGGTTCTATCTCCAAGGAAGCCCATGAGACACTTGCCATCGCGATGAACCGACTCCACGGAAAATCCAACTCCGGTGAAGGCGGCGAGGATATCGAGAGACTGGATACGGACCGCTGCTCCGCGATCAAGCAGGTGGCGTCCGGACGTTTCGGCGTGACATCCAGATATCTGGTAAGCGCCCAGGAGATCCAGATCAAGATGGCGCAGGGAGCGAAGCCGGGCGAAGGCGGACATCTGCCGGGCGGAAAGGTTTATCCGTGGATCGCGAAGACCCGTCACTCGACGCCGGGCGTGAGCCTGATCTCACCGCCGCCGCACCACGATATCTATTCCATCGAGGACCTGGCGCAGCTGATCTATGACCTGAAAAATGCGAATAAGAAAGCACGGATCTCTGTAAAACTTGTATCTGAAGCGGGCGTCGGAACCGTAGCCGCAGGTGTGGCGAAGGCAGGGGCAGGCGTGATCCTGATCTCCGGCTATGACGGCGGAACCGGTGCGGCGCCGAGAAGCTCGATCCAGAACGCGGGGCTTCCGTGGGAGCTGGGACTTGCGGAGACGCACCAGACGCTGATCCAGAACGGGCTTCGCGAGCGTGTCCGCATCGAGACAGACGGAAAGCTCATGAGCGGAAGAGACGTTGCAATCGCTGCCCTGCTCGGAGCGGAAGAGTTCGGATTCGCTACGGCTCCGCTTGTGACCATGGGATGCGTCATGATGCGTGTCTGCAACCTGGATACCTGCCCGGTTGGCGTGGCGACGCAGAATCCGGAACTGAGAAAGCGCTTTACAGGTAAGCCGGAATATGTAATGAACTTCATGCGCTTTATCGCGGAAGAGCTGAGAGAATATATGGCGAAACTGGGCGTGCGCACAGTGGATGAACTGGTGGGACGTACCGATCTTCTGAAGGTGAAGGACGAGCCTACGTCAAGCCGTGCCGCAGCGCTCGATCTCTCCGGAGTGCTCTATAATCCGTATGCAAGGCAGAAGAAAGGCATGATCTTCAACCCGAAGAAAGTATTTGACTTTGAACTTGAGAAGACACTGGATGAGAAAGTCCTTGTAAAACAGCTTCTTCCTGCACTGGAGAAAGGGCAGAAGAGAGGGCTTGAGATCGACGTTACGAACACGGACCGTACATTCGGCACGATCTTCGGATCCGAGATCACGAGAAGATATCCGGAAGGTCTGGAAGACGACAGCTTCGTGATCAAGTGTAAAGGCGCGGGCGGCCAGAGCTTCGGCGCATTTATCCCGAAAGGTCTGACACTGGAGCTGGTGGGAGACAGCAACGATTATTTCGGAAAAGGTCTTTCTGGCGGCAAGCTTGTCGTATGCCCGCCGAACGGAACGAAGTTTAAGTCTGATGAGAACATTATAATAGGAAACGTTGCATTCTACGGGGCTACAAGTGGAAAGGCATTCGTAGGCGGCGTGGCAGGAGAACGTTTCTGTGTGAGAAACTCCGGCGTGCGCGCAGTCGTAGAGGGCGTGGGCGACCACGGCTGTGAATATATGACCGGCGGATGCGTCGTCGTGCTCGGACAGGTCGGCAAGAACTTTGCGGCCGGCATGAGCGGCGGTATCGCATATGTCCTGGACATGGACAGCACACTCTACACAAGAGTCAATAAGGCGATGGTCAAGATCCGTCGCGTGACTGACAAATACGACGTGCAGGAGTTAAAGGGCATGATCCAGGAACATGTATCATATACGAACTCGGAAGTGGGCAAACGGATCCTGGATCACTTTGAAGATTATCTTCCGAAATTCAAGAAGATCATCCCGGAAGATTACGAGAAGATGATGGCCGCGATCTTCCAGATGGAAGAAAAGGGCTTAAGCAGGGAAAAAGCACAGATCGAAGCATTCAACAAGATCAAAAACGGAAGATAGGAGGCGCGAAAAAGTGGGAAAACCGACAGGATTTATGGATTATGCAAGAAAAGACAAGACGGCGGAACAGCCGCTTGAGAGAATTAAGCATTTTAATGAGTTCTATACGCCTCTTCCGAAAGAGGAACAGGAACTGCAGGGGGCGCGGTGCATGGCGTGCGGCGTGCCGTTCTGCCAGTCAGGTCTGAACCTGATGGGGATGGCCAGCGGATGCCCGCTCCACAACCTTGTGCCGGAATGGAACGACCTGATCTACAACGGCAACTGGGAGGAAGCGTACTACCGCCTGGCGAAGACGAATAACTTCCCGGAGTTTACTTCCAGGGTATGTCCGGCTCTCTGCGAGAATGCATGTACATGCGGACTCAATCAGGATCCGGTGGCTTCAAAGAGCAACGAGTATGCGATCATTGAGAATGCATATGAGATGGGGTACGCGAAGGCCCGCCCGCCGAAAGTGCGCACAGGCAAAAAAGTAGCTGTCATCGGTTCCGGCCCGTCGGGACTGGCGGCAGCGGACCTGCTCAACAGAAGAGGACACCAGGTCACCGTGTTCGAGCGGGAGGACAAACCGGGCGGACTGCTCCGCTACGGCATCCCGAATATGAAGCTGGAGAAGCAGTACATCGACAGAAAGTTAAAGATCATGGAGGAAGAAGGCGTTGAGTTCCGCGTAAACTGCAATGTAGGAAAGGATGTAAAACCGGCGCAGCTCTTAAAAGAGTACGACCGCATCGTCCTGGCCTGCGGAGCGTCCCATCCCCGCGATATCAAAGTGCCGGGACGCGACGCGGAAGGGATCCATTTCGCAGTGGATTTCCTGAAGTCTACGACGAAAGCCCTCTGGTCTCATAATATGCAGCTCAAAGACGGAACCTATATTTCCGCAAAAGGGAAAAATGTGATCGTCATCGGCGGCGGAGATACAGGGAACGACTGTGTCGGCACTTCCATCCGCCACGGCGCCAAGTCCGTGCTCCAGCTGGAGATGATGCCGAAAGCTCCGGATCAGAGAACAGAGACAAACCCGTGGCCAGAGTGGCCGAGGATCTGCAAGACGGATTACGGCCAGCAGGAAGCGATCGCTGTGTTCGGACACGACCCGCGCGTGTACCAGACAACGGTCAAAGAGTTCGTAAAAGACAAGAAAGGAAAGCTCTGTAAAGCAGTCCTTATCAAGCTGGAGAGCAAGAAAGACGAGAAGACCGGCAGGATGTATATGGCAGAGATCCCGGGCAGCGAGTACACGGTAGACGCAGATCTCGTGCTGATCGCAGCCGGATTCCTCGGAAGCGAAGAATACGTTACAAAATCATTCGGCGTGGAAGTCAATGAGCGCACGAACGTAAAGACCGAGCCGGGCAGATATGCGACAAATATCAAGAACGTGTTTGCAGCCGGCGACATGCACAGAGGTCAGTCGCTTGTCGTGTGGGCGATCCGCGAGGGACGCGAGGCGGCAAGAGAAGTGGACGAAAGCCTGATGGGATATACGAACCTGAATATACAATAACTGATAAATGCAAAAAACAGTTCCGCCGCAGTGCGGAGCTGTTTTTTGTGAAAAAATGCTGTTTTCTGTTGAAAAAGCAGTGCTTCTGCTGTATGATGTTTCTATATGAAAGCTGAGAACAAGATATAGATACAGAGGGTGAGTACATGAAATTCAGAAAAGTAAAACAAGTGCTGATCGTTTCGGCGCTTGTCTGCAGTATGTCGGCCGTACCGGTATATGCAGCGCCGGAAGGGTCGATAGACAGTCTTGAAGATGAGCAGTCAGAATTGAAAGATCAGAAGAATGATGCCCAGGATGAACTGAATAGTCTGCAGACGCAGTTGGAAACGCTGTTGTCCAAGGTGGCGGAACTGGAGGATAAACTGATCAGTACGGGACAGAAGATCAGTCAGGCGAAAGACGATCTCGTTGTTGCCGAAGAAAAACGGCAGGATCAGTATGATTCTATGAAACTGCGGATCAAATATATGTATGAGTCAGGCGGAGATACTGCAGCGTTGGAGAAAGTGCTTACCTCCGGAGATATTACAAGTATGCTGACGCAGGCGGAGTATTCACAGCAGGTACATAATTATGACCGCGCACAGCTCAAAGAATATGCGGATACGGTGCAGGAGATACAGGATCTTGAGGATACGCTTGAAACGGAAATGACGGATCTGCAGGCTCTTGAAGCGGACTACCAGGAACAGCAGGATGAGCTGAATACAACGATCGCATCCAAACAGGATGAAATATCAAACCTCGACGGCATGATCCAGGAAGCGGCAAGAAAGATCGTGGCAGAGAGACAGCGCCAGGAGGAAGAAGCCAGACAGCAGCAGGAAGCAGCGTCAAATGACAGTAATGGAGGAGAACAGGATAACGCTCCGGCGGACAGTCCGCAGACTTCCGCACCGTCTCAGGATGTACAAACACCTTCAGAGGATAATGGCGGCGGAGATGACTCTTATGAAGAACCTGCCCAGGATACAGGCGGAGGCAGTGAACCGTCGTATGATTCCTCGTCGGGAAATGCGGCGGTAGACCGTGCGATGTCGAAACAGGGCCTTCCCTATGCATGGGGCGAAGCAGGGCCAGATTCATTTGACTGTTCCGGTCTTGTAAGCTATGCTCTGACCGGAAGTTATGTACATACATGGACAACTTATGACTTTATGTCATGGCCAAGAGTAAGCGACCCGCAGCCCGGGGACGTCTGCACTACATCTACCCACTGCGGCCTTTACATCGGGGGCGGGATGATGGTCCACGCACCCCACAGCGGCGATGTGGTCAAGGTAAGTCCTGTCCAGAGCGGTATGATCTATGTCAGACGTCCATAAGTAACAGATCCAGAAACTCCCGGAGAAATATCCGGGAGTTTTTTTGTGAAGAAATATTACAAAAATATTAAAAAACTATTGAAAAACTCTGCATAATTTATTATAATTTATTTCAATGCAGAATGACAGAAGAAGAGAAGACCCACAAATATGCATTTTTTTTGATATGCTGTTGAAAAATATGCTTTTATGTTGTATCATGCGTATGTGTGGGGATATAGATAACATAATAGGGAAAGGTGAAGAGATGAGATTGAGAAAAAGAGTACATAGCGCGTTTATCGCTACAGTTCTTACCTGTTCGTTGGCGGTGACTCCGGTGCTTGCCGCACCTGATACGCTTGAGAGCCTTCAGCAGGAGCAGGAGGATCTTAAGAATCAGAAAGCAGCTGCCCAGAGTGAACTGAACAGTCTCCAGTCAGACCTGGATGCGATCGTCACGAAACTGGCGGATCTGGAAGATCAGCTGATCGCCAAGGGCGAGGAGATCATCCAGATCAAAGCGGATCTTGAGGCGGCTGAAGAGAAACGTCAGGAGCAGTACGATGCCATGAAGCTTCGTATCAAATACATGTATGAAGCGGGCACCGGTACAGCGACGATGGAAAAGGTCATGTCTTCGGGCGACATTTCCGGTATGCTGACACAGGCTGAGTATTCACAGCAGGTACATGAATATGACCGGGATCAGCTTGAAGAATATGCAAATACTGTACAGGAGATTGAAGACCTGCAGGCAAAGAGCGAGCAGGAACTGGCGGATCTGGAAGAGCTTGAAGGCGAATACCAGCAGCAGGAAGAGAATCTGAATTCGATGATCGCTTCTAAGTCGGATGAAGTTTCCAATCTGGACGGAATGCTCCAGGAAGCTGCAAGAAAGATCCAGGAAGAGAAAGACCGTCAGGAGGCTGAGGCCGAGAGGCAGCGCCAGCTCGAAGAGCAGCAGAGGCAGCAGGCAGCAGCTCAGAATAATAACACAGGCGGCGGTTCGAACAATACAGGCGGAGGCAGCACTTCATCAGCTTCAAATGATTCATATGACGCTGTGACAGGAAATGCGATCGTGGATCGTGCATACAGCAAGATGGGACTTTGGTATGAATGGGGAGCATGCGGACCGAATACTTTCGATTGCTCCGGCCTTGTAAGTTATGCACTGACTGGAAGTTATACAAGACTTGGCACCACCTATACATTCATGGGATGGACAAGAGTAAGCAATCCGCAGCCGGGTGATGTCTGCACAAGTTGGACACACTGCGGTATCTATATCGGAAACGGACAGATGATACATGCCCCGCATACAGGAGCCCAGATCACGATCGGACCGGTTCCGAGCAATATGATCTATGTCCGCTACTAAATTACATAACTAAGAGAAAGCACCCTGCGGGAGAAACCGCAGGGTTTTCTTTATGCATAAAGGGTTACTGTTCACAGTGAGCTTTTATGCATTTGTCATGGAGAGACTTGATGTGATATCTTGTCAGACCGATCGCATTTGTGCTAGAATGAAAAAGATCTTACGGAGAGGAAGAACAGAATGGACCAGGGACTTATTCATATTTACTGCGGAGACGGAAAAGGCAAGACTTCAGCCGCCGCCGGGCTGGCTGTGCGGGCGGCGGGATGCGGAAAGAACGTGCTCTTTGCGAGGTTCCTTAAGAATGAGGAATCGGGAGAACTGAAGATCCTTGACAGGATCCCTGAAATCCATGTTATCCATCTGGAAAGATCTTACGGTTTTTTCAGTACGCTTTCAGACAGGGAAAAAGACGAGGTCCGGGTGATGTACGACGGGCTGTGGCGCCGCATACTGGAAATGGCGTCGGACGGCAGTTACGATATCCTTGT
Organism: Candidatus Mediterraneibacter faecavium; assembly: GCA_019119995.1. Lineage (GTDB taxonomy): Bacteria > Bacillota > Clostridia > Lachnospirales > Lachnospiraceae > Mediterraneibacter > Mediterraneibacter faecavium. Next base: position 36,479 of record DWVY01000031.1, read on the forward strand.
CATGGACGAATTTATGGCGGCGTACAGATACGGGCTGATCCCCCGGGAAGAGGCGCTTGCGTTTCTCGGAAAAAAACCGGAAGGTCTGGAAATCGTCCTGACAGGGCGGGATCCGGACGAAAGACTTGTGGAGCTGGCAGATTATGTGTCGGAGATCCGCAAGGTGAAGCATCCCTTTGACCGCGGGATCAGGGCGCGCAGAGGGATCGAGTATTAGAAAGCGGTATGTCCGAAGGGATGTACCGGACCAGATCCGGCATACATTTAGAAGACACGGTCTGCGCCAGATATGGGCATACGGCCCGGAAAATGTCAGGGGAAGTAGGCTGCGAGGAAGCCAGGTGGGAATCCTGCACAATACCCGTTGCTGTATTGGAGGAGCGGTGCTTCAGAGTAAGCCACTGGGACAGAAGAGCCCGGGAAGGCAGAGGCATCTGCGGTGATACCTAAGTCAGAATATTCGCTTTTAAATGGATCTGGGGATTACGGGAATATGATCAAAAGGAGAGAAAAAATGCCAAAAAAACAGAAAATCTTACTGCGTGCTTACATCGTATTTGCTGCGATGTTTGCGATCGCACCTGCATCCAATGCGATGCACATCATGGAAGGCTACCTGCCGGCAGGTTACTGCGTGGCATGGGGAGTCGTCTGCCTGCCGTTTCTGATCGCAGGATTCATTTCACTTAGGAACAAAGTAAAAGAAAACAGAAGGAATCTGATCCTTATCGCCATGTCAGGGGCGTTTATCTTCGTGATATCATCACTGAAGATACCCTCAGTGACAGCAAGCTGTTCCCATATGACGGGAACAGGACTGGGAGCGATCCTCTTCGGCCCCGCCTCGGTCAGTGTGCTGGGGATCATCGTACTGATCTTTCAGGCCATACTGCTGGCGCACGGGGGTCTGACGACTCTGGGAGCCAATACGTTTTCCATGGCGATCGCGGGGCCTCTGGTTTCATTTGGTATATATAAACTGTGCTGTCACACGAAGGTTAACCGGAAAGCGGCGGTCTTCCTTGCAGCATTTCTCGGGGATATATTTACATACTGTGTGACAAGCATCCAGCTTGCGCTGGCCCATCCCTCTGAGGCGGGCGGAGTGGCGGCGTCCGCGGTGAAGTTCCTCGGCGTGTTCGCGCCGACGCAGCTTCCTCTGGCAGTGATCGAGGGGATCCTTACGGTTGTCATTATGATCGGACTTGAGACATATGCAAAACCGGAGCTTGAGCGCATTGGTTTTCTGAACAGAAAGAAGGGGGTGTGACTGTTATGACGAAGAATACGAAAACAGTTATCATCCTGCTTATCATTGCCGTACTGATCGCTGTTATCCCCGTAGCTCTTCTTCCCGGAGCCGAGTTTGGCGGATCGGACGATGCGGGAAGCGTGATGGTGGAGGAGATCCGGGGAGAATATGAGCCGTGGTTTACCCCTGTTCTGGAGACCGCTATCGGCGGTGAGCTCCCGGGAGAACTGGAGAGCCTCCTCTTCTGCGTGCAGACCGGGACAGGCGTAGGCGTGATCGCCTTTTTTATGGGGCGTTTTGTGGAACGCAAGAAATGGATGAAGAAGATAGGAGAGGAAGATGCTCCTGATAGATAAACTTAGCTACCAGTCAAAGTTAAGATATGTAAATGCATCGGAGAAGCTTGTGTATGCCCTGCTGACTCTCGTGCTCTGCATTCTTAGCCGCTCGGTAAAAGTGGCGGTGCTGGTATTTGCCGTCAATGGAGTGCTGACGGTGGGAAAGGGGGGGATCCCCCTTTTCCGTTATATAAAACTGCTCATGATCCCTTTGGCCTTTCTGGCAGCGGGGACGGCTGCGGTCATGATAAACGTATCCCGCACCCCTATGGATGCTTTTGCACTGCAGGCGGGAGAATGGTATGTTACGGGAAGCTGTGAAGGGATCCGGCGCGGGCTGGGATTGTGCGTGACTGCGCTTTCTGCGGTAAGCTCACTGTATTTCCTGTCGCTTAATACAGTGATGACAGATATACTCTGCGCCTGCAGAAAAATGCATTTCCCGCCGCTTCTCATGGAACTGATGCTTTTGATCTACCGTTTCATCTTCGTCCTGTTCGAGACTGCATTTTCGATCACGGTGTCACAGCAGTCACGCCTCGGCAACCGCGGCTTCAGGACAAGGATCCGTTCGTTCGGGATGATGGGGGCTTCCCTCTTTATACTCGCGCTGAAACGCTCCGCCGCCCTTTATGACGCAATGGAATCCAGATGCTACGACGGGAGCATAAGGGTGCTTTCGCGGGAGCATCCGGTTAAGACGGCGGAGATCGCAGCGATCGTATTATATGGAGCGGTGCTTGTGCTGGTGTGGCTTTTATGTGGATGAGTGCAGGGAGAGGTAGTATAATAAAATGAAACATGATGAAGACTGGGTAATAAAGGCAGAGAATGTCTCTTATACTTATGATGGAAATGATAAAAAAGCACTTGACGGGCTGGACATGAAGATACGCCGGGGCGCGAAGGTGGCCTTTATGGGCGGAAACGGCTCGGGGAAATCGACATTTTTCCTGTGCCTCAACGGGATACGCCGGCCGGATGAAGGAACGATATACATTGACGGAAAGCCCGTCGAGTACACAAGAAAAGGGCTCTTGGACGTGAGGAGCAGAGTAGGGATCGTATTTCAGGATCCGGACGACCAGCTTTTTTCTGCCAGCGTATATGAAGAGATCTCTTTCGGGATCCTGAATCTGGGCGCCGATGAGGATACGGCCCGGAAAGAAGTGGAGCGGGTGATAGAAGAACTGGAGATCACACCTTTCCAGGACAGGCCCGCACATGCATTGAGCGGCGGGCAGAAGAAGCAGGTCGCAATTGCAGATATCCTTGTCATGCATCCGGAAGTGATGATACTGGATGAGCCGGATGCGGCGCTGGATCCGAGACATAAAAGGAAAGTGCAGGAGATAGTGGAGCGTCTGACAGAGAAAGGGATCACGGTGCTGATGGCAACGCATGATATCGATCATGCATATGAGTGGGCAGACGAGGTCGTGCTGATGCGTGAGGGAAAAGTGCTCCGTCAGGGGACTCCTTATGAAGTATGTACCGACAGGGAGGCGCTTGAGAAAGCAAGTCTTGAACTGCCGGCCGTAGTGAGGATATATGAAAGGCTTAAGGAGAAGGGCATGCTGCCGGAGGATACCCCGCTTCCGGACAGTATGGAGACTTTGATAGATCTCCTGTGATACGGGAATAAAATAAAAAGAAGACAAGGAGAGTGTTAACGGAGATGAAAAAAGGGATTCTGGTGGTGAGCTTCGGGACAAGCCATCTTGATACAATGGAGAAGACGATCGATGTGATCGAACAGGATATCGCGCAGAAATTTCCCGAGTGCAGGGTATACAGGGCGTTTACAAGCCGGATGATCATCCGCAAGCTGAAACGCACGGAGAACATGGAAGTGGATACAGTGGAAGAGGCTGTGAAGCGTATGGCGTCTGACGGGATCGAAGACGTGGTCGTGCAGCCCACCCACATCATTAACGGGATCGAGAACGACCGCATGATGGAAGACCTGATGGAAAATATGTCATGCTTTCAGCGGATCCGAGTGGGGAAACCGCTTCTGAGCAGTGTGGATGATTATAAGAAATCCATCCATGCGGTTATGGCGGAGACGGAGCTTGCCGATGACGAGATGCTCGTGCTTATGGGACACGGAACAGATCATCACGCCAACTCGGCATATCCGACGCTGGAGTATACATTCCATGCGCTGGGATATAATCAGGTGCTGGTCGGGACTGTGGAGAGCTTCCCGGAACTGAAAAATGTGATGGCAAAGCTGGAAATAGCGGGAAAGAAAAAGGCGGCGCTCATGCCGTTCATGCTCGTGGCGGGCGACCATGCGAAAAACGATATGGCAGGCGAGGAGGATTCGTGGAAGAGCCAGCTCGAGGACGAGGGATACGAAGTGCGCGTGATCATGAAAGGACTGGGCGAATTCGAGGGGATCCGCAGGATCTTTCTGGAGCATATAGAAGAAACGATGGAGTAAGGCGGGGCGGGGCATCACGGCCCGCCGCCGGGAAAGGAGCAGGAAATGTTAGAAACAGGAACAAAAGCGCCGGCGTTTGAACTGCCGGATCAGAACGGGACAATGCACACACTGGAGGAATACAGAGGGAAAAAGGTAGTTCTCTATTTTTATCCAAAGGACAACACGCCGGGCTGCACAAAGCAGGCATGCGGCTTTGGCGAGCTTTATCCCCAGTTTACGGAGAAAGGGGCGGTGGTCCTGGGTGTGAGCAGAGACAGCGTGGCTTCCCACAAGAAATTTGAAGAGAAATACGGACTGCCGTTCACACTTCTTTCTGATACGGAGCTTACATGCATCCAAGCGTATGACGTGTGGAAAGAGAAGAACATGTACGGCAGGAAGACAATGGGCGTTGTGCGCACGACGTATCTGATCGATGAGGAGGGCGTGATCGTCAGGGCGTTCGGCAAGGTAAAAGCAGCGGATAATCCGGCGCAGATGCTGGAAGAAATACAGGCGTCGGTCTAGCGGCATGAAACAGAGTACAATGAGAGAGATCGGCAGGACGCGCTCCGGGCTGCGGCTGGGATGGACGACGGGAAGCTGCGCGGCGGCTGCCGCAAAGGCTGCGGCGCAGATGCTCTTTTCCGGAGAAGAGATATGCCAGGTGAGGCTTATGACGCCAAAAGGGATCGAACTGGATCTGGATGTGGAGCACATTACGAGGACGCCGGACTATGTACAGTGCGCGGTGCGCAAATACAGCGGCGACGATCCGGACGTAACGGACGGGCTTTTGATATACGCAAAAGTGGAAAAGCAGGAAGAAGCGTCTTCCGGACTCGGGGTCATACTTGACGGAGGCGCTGGCGTGGGCAGGGTGACAAAACCGGGATTGGAGCAGCAGATCGGACAGGCGGCGATCAATAAAGTTCCCCGCAGGATGATCACGGAAGAAGTGGAGCGCATATGCCGCGCCTGCGGATACTGTGGAGAGATGAAAGTGACTATCTCAATCCCCGATGGAGAAGAAACGGCGAAAAAGACATTCAATCCGAGGCTTGGGATCGTGGGAGGTCTGTCTGTTCTCGGAACATCCGGGATTGTGGAGCCCATGAGCGAGAAAGCGCTGACAGATACGATCTATCTGGAAATGAAGATGTTAAGAGAAAGCGGGTATTCCTGCTGTTATGCCGTTCCGGGCAATTACGGCATGGATTTCCTGACGGATCAGCTGGGGATTAATCCGGATCTTGCGGTAAAATGCAGCAACTATGTGGGGGATACTATCGATGACGCAAAACTTCTCGGGATGAAGGGGCTTCTCCTGATCGGCCATGTGGGAAAGTTTATCAAGCTGGCGGCGGGAGTTATGAATACGCATTCAAGGGCTGCGGACTGCCGGATGGAAGTGTTTGCATCCCACGCAGCTATGGCGGGAGCAGACGCCGCTGCGGTGAAAGAGATCATGGCGTGCCTGAATACAGCGGAGGCTGTAAAGATATTAAAAGGAAAAGGACTGCTTCCGGATGTTATGAAAACAGTGATGGAGCGGATCGCATTTTATCTGCGGCAGAGGGTAGGCGGAGAGCTTGAGACAGGAGCGGTCGTATTTTCCGGGGAAGAGGGGATCCTCGGGCGGACAGAGAACGCCGAAAGACTGCTGGGACTGATAGAAAGCCAGAGGAAGAAGCAGAGAGCAGAAGTCCGGGATCAGAACGAAATACAGAAACAGTAAAAAGGAGAGAACTCATATGAGCGGAATATTTACGGGAGTGGGAGTCGGACCGGGAGATCCGGAACTCATGACCCTGAAAGCAGTCCGCGCCGTGGAAGCGTGCGGCGTGATCGCAATACCTGTATCGGACAGTACACTGACAGAGCCGGTGTATGAAAGCACGGGAAACCCGGAGACGCAAAATACAGCGGAGAGAGAGCAGTGCACATCATACCGTAAGCGCTGCGTGGCATATCAGATCGCAGCCGGCGCGGTGGACCGGATCGCGGAAAAAGACCGGATCTATCTGCCGATGCCGATGATCAAGGAGAAAGACAGGCTGAAAGCGATTCATGACCGCGATGCGGCGGCTGTCGCGGAGCTTCTGGATCAGGGGAAAAATGTAGTCTTCCTCACGCTGGGAGATCCTACGGTATATTCCACCTGTATGTATGTGCATAAACGTCTGAAACGAAGCGGATATGTTACCCGGATCGTGCCGGGGATTCCGTCTTTCTGCGCGGCAGCCGCGCGGATGGATATCCCACTGGTGGAAAACCGACAGGAACTGCACGTACTTCCTGCCTCCTATCATATCGAAGAGAGCCTTGATCTTCCGGGCACGAAAGTCCTCATGAAAGCAGGGCGCAGGATGGACGAAGTGAAGCGTCTGCTGACAGAGAAAGAGCTGGACGCCGTGATGGTGGAAAACTGCGGGATGGAAAATGAAAAGCTGTATTTCGGCGCACAGGAAATACCGGAACAGGCAGGATATTATTCCCTGCTTGTAGTAAAGGAAAAACAGACAGGAGGAAGAAAAGGATGATCACATTTGTAGGAGCAGGACCGGGGGCCGAGGATCTTATCACTGTCCGGGGACAGGATCTGTTAAAGGAAGCCGACATCGTAGTCTACGCAGGATCCCTTGTCAACCCGGGGCTTTTATCCCTCTGCAGGGAAGACTGCGAGATCTATAACAGTGCGAAGATGACGCTGGAAGAAGTGATGGACGTCATGACTGTGGGAGAAAGATCCGGGAAAAAGGTCGTCCGTCTCCACACGGGAGATCCCTGCCTGTACGGAGCGATCCGGGAACAGATGGACGAGCTGGAAAAGCTGGATATCCCCTATGAGGTATGCCCGGGCGTGAGTTCGTTCTGTGGGGCGGCAGCAGCGCTGGGGGCGGAATATACGCTGCCCGGAGTCTCCCAGTCTGTAGTGATCACCAGGATGGCGGGGCGCACACCTGTCCCCGAGAGAGAGTCGATCAGGAGCTTTGCAGCCCACCAGGCGACAATGGTGATATTCTTAAGTACCGGAATGTTAAAAGAACTCTCCGCCGAGCTGATCTGCGGGGGATATGATCCGGATACGCCTGCGGCTATCGTATACAAGGCGACCTGGCCGGAGGAAAAAGTACTGCGCTGTACAGTGAAGGATCTCGCGGAAACTGCGGCGGGAGAACATGTGACGAAGACCGCGCTGATCGTGGTCGGCGGGATCCTTGAGGGCGGGTATGAGCGCTCAAAACTCTATGATCCGTCCTTTACCACAGAATTCCGGGAAGCGTCCGTGCCGTCTGCAAAAGAAGAACAGAAAGAGACGGCGCCGGGATCAGAGTCGGAGAAGAGAGACAGAGAAGAAAGATAAAGAACAGTGATGAAGAACAGGGAAATGGAGCGACAGAGCAATGAGTAAGATCTATGTGACAGGTCTGGGACCGGGAGCGGCAGACCAGATGACGATACAGGCGAAGAAAGTGCTGGAGAAATGTCCGGTGATCATCGGATATACAGTATATATCGACCTGATCCGCGACGAATATCCGGATAAGATATTTTTGAGCACGCCCATGCGCAAAGAGGCTGACCGGTGCCGGATGGCATTTGCAGAGGCGGAAAAAGGACAGGACGTGGCAATGGTGTGCAGCGGGGACGCAGGCATCTACGGCATGGCAGGTCTGATCTGCGAGATCGGAAAGGACTATCCCGATGTGGGAATAGAGGTCGTGCCGGGGATCACGGCGGCGTCCGGCGGTGCGGCAGTCCTCGGGGCGCCGCTGATGCATGATTTTGCAGTTATCAGCCTGAGCGACCTGCTCACGCCGTGGGAGAAGATCGAGAAGCGGATCCGGGCGGCGGCGGAAGCGGATTTTGTCATCTGCATCTACAATCCATCCAGCAAAAAGCGGGCGGACTATCTTGCGAAAGCCTGCGGGATGGTACTGGAATACCGGAAGCCGGAGACCGTGTGCGGCATTGTACGGAATATCGGAAGAGACGGGGAAAGCTGTGAGATCCTTTCTCTTGAGCGGCTTGCAGGTACGCAGGCGGATATGTTTACGACGGTATTTATCGGAAACTCAAATACAATGGAACTAAACGGCAGGATGGTAACGCCGAGAGGGTATAAAGATGTGTAAAAAGCAGAAGATCTCACTGATCGGGATCGGCATGGGAAACCGGAAGTCGATGACGATCGAAGCGGAAGAAGCAGTCAGGAACTGCAGCTGCATGATCGGCGCACAGCGGATGCTTTCTGCCGCCCGGGCTGTGCGGTACGGCAGGGAGATACAGGAAAACAGCACGGGAGAAAAAGGACAGACGGAGCAGACGGGATATCCGGCGCCGTCCAAAGAGCGGACAGATCCGGCTGTCCCCGAACTGTGCGAGTATAACGCGGAAAAGATATTTTCATATATAGAGGCGCATCCGGAATACTCCCGTGTGGCAGTGGTGCTCTCGGGGGATACCGGATTTTACAGTGGTGCAAAGAAATTATCTGAATTGTTTGCAGCAGACCCCGAACGGTATGAGGTGGAAATGATCCCGGGAATTTCATCCGTCGTCTGCCTTGCCGCCCGCCTTAAGACAACATGGGAGGACGGAGCGCTGATCAGTCTGCACGGGCAGGAAGAAAATTTCATACAGACCATAAACAGAAACCGCAAGACCTTTCTCCTTCTGGGCGGGAAAGATGCGGGAAAAAGGATGGTCAGCGCCCTGAAAGACTATGGGATGGACGATGTGACTGTATATATCGGCAGCAGGCTTTCCTATCCCGATGAGAAGATCGTATTGGGACGCCCGGGAGAACTCTCCGGTAGTGAAGCAGACGGACTGTGCGCGGCGATGATCCTGAATCCTCAGCCGGATCAGAGAACAGGTCCCCACATTCCGGATGAAGAATTCATCCGCGGCAGCGTACCTATGACAAAGGCGGAAGTGCGCGCCGTCAGTCTGGCGCAGATGGAACTTACGGAAGACGCAGTCGCATATGATGTGGGAGCGGGAACCGGTTCGGTATCGGTGGAAGCGGCACTCTCCGGAGACCGGATCAGGGTATATGCTGTTGAGAAAAAGGCGGAGGCGGTGCGGCTACTGGAAGAGAACCGCAGGAAATTCCGGGCGGACGGGATACGGATCATAGAGGGGGAGGCTCCGGCGGCTCTTCGTGGGCTGGAGCCTCCGACCCATGTATTCATCGGAGGCAGCTCGGGAAACCTCCGGGAGATCCTGCGCATCGTCCTTGAGAAAAACCCGTCCGTGCGGATCGTGATAAATGCGATATCACTTGAGACGATTGGAGAAGCTATGGATGCAGTCGGGGAAGGACTTCTTAAAGACGCGCAGGTTACACAGATCATGGCGTCCCGCTCGCGGGTGCTTGGAAGATATCACATGATGACCGGGCAGAATCCGGTGTATATCATTGCGGCGGGCGGGGAGAAAACCGCAGACGGAGAGAAATCCGCAGGCGGAGAGCTGGCCGCAGACGGAGAGCTGTCTGTAGATGGAGCCGTCCCTGAGGGCGGAGAGCTGTCCGCAGAAGGAATGCCGCCGGAAGAAAGGGGTGCGCTCCGATGAAGATCCCCGGAATACTGATCGCCGCACCGTCAAGCGGCAGTGGCAAGACCGCGGTATCCTGCGCCCTGATGGCGGCGCTTCAGGCGCGGGGACTTCAGGTGCGTGCATGCAAATGCGGGCCGGATTATATTGACCCGATGTTCCACCGGGAGGTGCTGGGGTTGGATTCGAGGAATCTGGATCTCTTTTTCTCAGAGCCGGATGAACTGAGACAGGGATATATCCGTCATGCATCCGGCGCGGATCTTGTGGTGACGGAAGGAGTTATGGGCTACTATGATGGAAGAGGTCTGGATACGGACGCCGGAAGTTCCTACGATGTGGCGCGCACTCTGGACCTTCCGGTCATACTGGTGGTCAACGGCAGGGGAGCGGCTCTTTCTCTGGCCGCCCTTGTGCGGGGCATGGCAGAGTTCCGCTCTGACAGCAATATCCGCGGGATACTTTTGAACCAGGTGTCAAAGATGCTGTATCCGAGGATGAAAGACATGTTGGAGCAGGAACTTGGGAAATCCGGACATAAGATCCCTGTGCTTGGCTATGTGCCCGAAGATGATGCTTTCCGTCTGGAAAGCCGGCATCTGGGACTGGTCACGCCGCAGGAACTGATGGATCTGAAAGAACAGACGGAGCGGGCCGGGAATATATTGACGCAGAGCGTGGATCTGGACCTGCTCCTTGAGATCGCATGCCGGACTTCTGAGAACTGCTTCCCGGAGGATCAGGATCCTGACACTGCAGCTCATGGAACTAAGTATGCCGTCTCAAATGTTTATCAGGGAAAAGGGAACAGATATGCGCGGACTGCCGCTGCGCGCGTCGCGATCGCACGGGATGAGGCTTTCTGCTTCTACTATAATGCCAATCTTGAGATGCTGGAAGAAGCCGGATTAGAGTTGGTGCCTTTCAGCCCGCTCCGGGACGGAAAACTTCCGGACAATATCAGCGGCCTGATCCTGGGCGGCGGCTATCCGGAATTATACGGGGAAAGGCTTTCAGCCAACAGAAGTCTTCTAAAAGAGATCCATGAGCGTGTGTGCGCCGGACTTCCGTGTCTGGCGGAGTGCGGCGGCTTCATGTATCTGCACGGGGAGATGGAAGATGAAAACGGCAATATATATCCCATGACGGGAGTGATCGAAGGACGGACGTATCCGACAGGCAGGCTGGTGCGATTCGGGTATGTGAATATTGCGGCAGATCCGGGAGAACCAGAGAAAAGTGCGGAAAACAACGGCGCAGAGGAGCAGGCTTATCTCAGGCCCGGCGAGCTGATACGAGGACATGAATTCCACTACTGGGACAGTACAGACAGTGGTACGGACTGCGTGGCAGTGAAGCCGGACGGGAAAAGAAAATGGGAGTGTATCCATATGAAAGGAAACCTGTTTGCAGGATATCCACACCTGTATCTTCCGTCCATGCCGGAATTTGCATATAGATTTGCAGACCGGTGCAGAAGCCGGGAACTTCAGGAAAGCGCGTATAGAAGAGAGAACGGGGAAAGTGCAGACTGTAAAATCAGAAGATGAGCTCAAGAGAGGAAAAGAGTTATGGCTGGAGAATATGAAAACGAATTGCGGGACAGGATAGAAAAAATCTGCCCGGCGGACAAAAAGAGCATGGCAGATGCAGCCGCGCACTGGAAGACGGTAGGTAAGCCACTCTACAGTCTCGGGAAACTGGAAGACGCGGTGATCCGCATGGCGGGGATCAGAGGAACGGCGGATTACAGAATCGGGAAGAAAGGTCTGGTCATCATGTGCGCGGATAACGGCGTGGTTGCCGAGGGAGTGACCCAGACCGGACAGGAAGTGACTGCCATTGTGGCGGAGAATTTTACCCGGCGGGCGACAAGCGTATGTCTGATGGCGGAGATTGCGGGAGCTGACCTTTTCCCGGTGGATATCGGTATGGCGTCGGATGTGCCTGCGGTGACGAAAACAGAATACAAAGTGATGAGCGGGACGAAAGACATGCTTTATGAGCCTGCCATGACGAGAGAGCAGGCTGCAAGGGCTGTGCTCACAGGGATACATATGGTGGAAAAACTGGCAGGGGAGGAGTACGACCTGCTTGCTACGGGGGAAATGGGTATCGGAAATACTACTACGAGCAGCGCTGTCGCGGCTGTACTTCTTGAGAAAGACGCGACAGAAGTGACCGGACGCGGCGCAGGTCTGAGCGCAGAAGGACTGGACCGGAAAGTGGATGTGATCCGACGTTCGATCGGACTTCATCATCCGGACAGAGAGGATGTGCTGGATGTACTGTCTAAAGTAGGCGGTCTGGATATTGCCGGTCTTGCAGGAGTATTCTTAGGAGGCGCATTGTATCATATCCCTGTGATCATCGACGGATTCATCTCCTCGGTGGCGGCTCTCTGCGCGGCAAAGCTGTGTCCTGCGGCAGCAGATTACATGATGCCGTCACATAAGTCGGGAGAACCGGCAGGCGGCATGGTGCTTGATGCGTTGGAACTCTCTCCGTTTATCGACTGCAATATGTCGCTGGGAGAAGGGAGCGGGGCTGTGGCGGTGATCCCGCTTCTTGAGATGGGACTTGCCGTTTACCGTGAGATGAGTACGTTTGACGAGATCCATGTAGAGCAATATGAAGATTTCAATGAAGAGATGAAACAGGAGTAAGGTTCAGATGCGGCTGTTATATTCACTGGCGATTGCCATATCCATGTATTCCAGGATCCCTGTGCCTACTGTGGACTGGAATGAGAAAAATATGAAGTATGCGATGTGTTTTTTCCCTGTTGTGGGCGTGATCACCGGATTATTGCAGGCAGGAGCCGGATATCTGATCCTTGAGTATACGTCTTTCGGGAAGCTCTTTTTCGCGGCAGTAATGACACTGATCCCCGTCCTTGTCACGGGCGGGATCCATCTGGACGGATATGCGGATACGATCGACGCTTTGTCCTCGTACGGTGACAGGGAGAAGAAACTGCAGATACTCAAAGACCCGCATACAGGGGCGTTTGCCGTGATCGGGCTGTGCGTATACTTCGTGGCAGTACTGGCGATGTGGAGCGAGGCAGAATTGTGGATGCTTCCGATGGCAGCGTGTATCTATCCTTTTTCGAGGTCTCTGAGCGGTATCTCTGTCGTATCATTTCAGGCGGCAAAGAACAGCGGACTGCTCCGGACATTTCAGGACGGGGCGCAGAAAATGAGAGTGCGCATCGTGCTTATCATATGGGCATGTATCTGTGCGGGGATAATGTTGTGTTTCGGGGGGCAGCAGGGAGGTAGTTTTGTGATCGTAGCAGCGGCAGTGATCGCGGCGGCTCTTCTGGTGTTTGTCTATTATCACTGGATGAGCAGGAAGAAGTTCGGCGGAACGACCGGAGATCTGGCAGGATATTTTCTGCAGGTATGCGAGCTGGCGACGCTGGCGGCAATCGTGCTGGCAGGGAAGATCATATAATCGAGAAGACAGGAGGCTCCGGAAAGTGAAAAAGGATACGTTTACTGGATTATGTTTCTGAACTGGATGATGAGAAGCTGTCGGAATATCCCGCCGGATGCGAGTACAGCAGGTTTACGCTGATTCTGGCACAGTTCCGGCATCTGCATACACATATGGGGATGATCATGGGATTTATCATTGATGATAAAGGATTGTGGCCGAGAGTGCTCGGGCTTGAAATGCCGTTTCCGGAAGAAGGGTACAGTAAATATCTGTGAGATATAGCGTCAGTGTACAAGAACCGTATTGCCTGTTGTACACTGACGCTACTGTTACATAATGGATACAGAAAATATTATCAGACTTTTCTTTTAGCCAAAGCTATGTTATTCTATTCTCATCTGATGCGGAATGCGTTCAGCAGAATTCATCCGTATGTTGGTTCATTATTAAGTTCTGGCCCGTATGTTCAGGGCGGATTTCATGTAAGCACGAAAGAAAGCTCGAGGTGATGCCCTTGCAGGATTAAACAGCGATAACGAAGCGTGAAACAAATCAAAATATAAAGTTGCACCAGAGAAACAGGATGTATTATACTGAAGGAGAAAAGATGAAGAATACAAAACTGCAATGGCACCCCGCTTTCAGTGCCGCCCTGCGCATCACCCTGCAGGACGAACTGGAATATCTGGAAATGTGGGAAGAATATCTGCTGAGCAAGAAACCTCTGCAGATGGATATTCTCATTATCAAAAAGTTGAAAGATGTTCCAATACGGAAAACGATCGGACGGATATTTCGGAAACATAATATCATTGAATATAAATCGCCCGGCGACAGCCTGAGCATCAATGACTTTTATAAAGTCTACGGTTATGCCTGTATCTATCAATCTGATACGGACAGGATAAAGGACGTCGATCCGCAGGAACTGACTCTTACATTTGTATGCAGCCGTTATCCGCGAAATCTGCTCAAACACCTGGAAAGTGCGCGCAGGATCAGTACGGAATATCAGGGAGGAGGGATTTACTACCTGCAAGGCGATCCGTTCCCTATGCAGCTCCTGATTGTTCCTGAACTGACGGACACGGAAAACTACTGGCTGCAGAGCATGCGTACAGATCTGCAGGCGGGCAAAGAAATACGGAAGCTGATGTGCGAATACGAAAAACATAGAAAGTCAAAAGATTACGCCGCTGTGATGGATCTCATCACCCGTGCAAATTGGGAACAGATGGAGGTGGAAAAGAGAATGTGTGATGCATTGAAAGAATTATTTGCGGAAGAACTGAAAGAAGCAGACAGCAAAGGAAGAACAGAGGGGATACAAACCGGCATACAACAAGGTAAACGGGAAATGATCATTGCTTTCCTGAAAGCCGGTGCAGAAAATAAAATAATCAAAGAGGCAACCGGATTAAGCGAGGAACAGATTGAAGAAATACGCCGGGAAATGGAATGATTACAGAAGTTCACTAAATTATTTGGCTCACAGGAGGACTATGAGAATTGTATTTATCCGGCACCTGAAGACGCCGGGCAATGAGAAAAGACAGTATATCGGACGCACAGATGAAGCTCTGTCCGAGCAGGCAGTGGAAGAGTTCCGGCTGTGTCAGGGGAAAAGCATTGTCGGGTTGTACCCGCCTGTATGGTATATCATCACAAGCCCGATGAAGCGGTGCATCCAGACAGCCGGTCTTATTTATCCGGGGCAGGAGATAAGTACAGAACCGATGCTGCGGGAGTGTGATTTCGGGGAATATGAGCAGAAGACTTATGAGGAACTGAAGGATGAACCGGAATATATCCGGTGGATGGAGTCCGGCGGGATGACTGCATTTCCAAGAGGGGAAGATCAGACATCTTTTCGCAGAAGATGCGTGGACGGAGTGAAAAGCTGGATCGACAGACTTCTCGAGGAGTGCGCGGACAGTGTGGCTTTCATCGTACATGGAGGTACGATCATGGCGGTATTTTCTGAGCTTGCTGAGGATAAGTACGAATTTTACCATTGGCAGGTGGAAAACGGCAGCGGATATGTGGCTGAGGTGTCGGCAGAAGACTGGAAAAATGGCAGGAAAGTACTGAGGAAAGTAAAACGATTATAAGACAATTCTTAAGATTTTATATTATGGAAGAGAGCGTAGAAGAAAGTATACTTTTATGCTCTCTTTTGTATTCAAAAGATAAAGTTGCACCACAGAAACAGGATGTATTATACTGAAGGAGAAAACATGAAGAATACAAAACTGCAATGGCATCCCGCTTTCGGAGCCGCCCTGCGTATCACCCTGCAGGACGAACTGGAATATCTGGAGATGCGGGAAGAATATCTGCTGAGCAAGAAACCGCTGCAGATGGATATTCTCATTATCAGAAAGTTGAAAGATGTTCCAATACGGAAGACGATCGGACGGATATTCCGGAAACATAATATCATTGAATATAAATCGCCCAGTGACAGCCTGAGTATCAATGATTTTTATAAAGTTTACGGCTATGCCTGTATCTATCAATCTGATACGGACAGGATAAAGGAGATCGACCCGCAGGAACTGACTCTTACGTTTGTATGCAGCCGTTATCCGCGAAATCTGCTCAAACACCTGGAAAGTGCGCGCGGGATCAGTACGGAATATCAGGGAGGAGGGATTTATTACCTGAAAGGCGACCCGATCCCTATGCAGCTCCTGATCGTTCCTGAACTGACGGACACGGAAAACTACTGGCTGCAGAGCATGCGTACTGATCTGCAGGCGGGCAAAGAAATACGGAAGCTGATGCGTGAATATGAGAAACACAGGAAGTCAAAAGATTATGCCGCTGTGATGGATCTCATCACCCGTGCGAACTGGGAACAGATGGAGGTGGAGAAGAAGATGTGCGATGCATTAAAAGAATTATTTGCGGAAGAGTTGAAAGAAGCAGACCGTAACGGAAGAACAGAGGGTAAACGTGAAATGATCCTTGCTTTGCTGAAAGCAGATGTGAAAATTGAAATAATCAAAGAGGCGAGCGGCTTAAGCGAGGAACAGATTGAAGAAATACGCCGCGGAATAGAGTAATCTGGAGAATTCACTAAACGATATAGATTACAGGAGAATATATTCACGAAGAGAGCGTAGAAACTATATTTTTATGCTCTCTTTTATATTATAATGGACACAGAAACAGCCGAGAGGAGATACGGACTATGAAGAGAATGTGGGAAATAATGACAGCGGCGGGGTTATCTATCCTGCTGCTGTCGGGGTGTGTGATGAATACCGGGGCAAGAGTATATGATAATGAGAAGGTGCTGGCTGGTGATTCCAACAGTTATAATCTGGCAAACTACAGCGGTTCGCAGTCCGACCAGACTGTGAGCGGCTCCGCTGAAAAACTGGAAGGAATGGATGCGATATGGGAACTTGATACAGATGAAGAGAAAGAGGTAAATATCTCTTACAGCCTGACAGTTACATCAGGGAAGGCAAAGCTCATTTATGTCAGCCCGGACAGAACAGTAACTACACTTACAGAATGTATTGCGGGAGAAGAAAACGGGAAGTCTGCATCAGAGACAATTAAAGCAGAAACAGGAGAAAACCGTATCAGGCTTGTGGGGGCAGAAGGCACGTCGCTAGAGTATGAATTCACGACAGACATAGGAGAAGTCGGAACATTTGGAGGGTAAAAAATGAGCAAGGGCATTATTATCTATCAGTCAAAATACGGAAGTACGAAAAAATATGTCCAGTGGCTGCAGGAGGCGACCGGCTTTGACACTGCTGAAGTAAAAAAAGCAAAAGCTGATACAATCAATGGTTATAATACAATTATTTTGTGCGGCGCGGTCTATGCTTCGGGGATTGCCGGAATATCTTATCTCCGAAAGAATAAAAACGCACTTGCAGGCAGACGGACAGCGGTATTCTGTGTAGGGGCTTCACCATATGATGAAAAGGCGCTGAAAGAGGTTAAGGAACATAACTTGAAAGACGACTTACAGGATATTCCTGTGTTTTACGGACGGGGAGCATGGGATGAAGAGGCGATGACATTCACAGACCGCACCATGTGCAGGATGCTTCAAAAGGCAGTCGGGAAAAAAGATCCGTCCACATATGAACCGTGGATGAAAGCACTGATGTGCGCGGCCGGACAGAAATGCGACTGGACAGACAAGAAGTATCTGAAACCGCTGATCGAGTATTTAAAATAGGGAAAGGGCGGGAATATGGCAGCAGATGAGAAAAAGACAGGTACTGCCGGTGATGTAGAGGCAGTTATCACGAGTTATAATCAGGGCGAAATGCTGAGGGAGGCTGTCAGGTCTGTGTATGACCAGACACTCAGACCGGCAGGGATCATCATAGTGGACGACGGATCTGCGGATGAGGAATCCATAAGGATATTGAAAGAGATCGAAACGGACGCAGGCGCGTCTGTTCCGGTACAGGTTATAAGGCAGGAGAACAGAGGAGTATCGGCGGCAAGAAACACCGGAATCAGGAATACAAGTTCTCCGATGGTCCTGGTGCTTGACGGCGATGACAGATTGAAGCCGGATTACATAGGGAAAGTCGGTCAGATGCTGCGTGAATCTCCCCATATGGCGGCGGCTTCGTCATGGATGCAGACATTTGGTGCTCTGAACGCAGCGGTACGTCCAGGCGGAGGGGATGTGACGGCGTTCCTTTCCCGCAACTGCTGTCCGGCAACGCATATTCTGCGGCGGAGCGCATGGGAGAGATGCGGCGGGTATGATGAATCCATGCGCTCGGGATTTGAAGACTGGGAGTTCTTCCTGAGTATGCTGGAAACCGGACCGGATGCATATATCGGGATTGTTGAGGAAATGCTGATAGAATACCGTACTGCTCCCGCTTCATCGAATATAAAAAGTATGGATAAACGTCTGGAAATTATGAGATTTATTATTGAAAAACATATCCGTACTTATCAGAAATATATTGCAGACGCTCTGCTGGGAATAGAAGCGGTGTCTATGGGGAGACTTTTTAAGTGGGAAAATGAAATACTTCACGCACTGGAGAAGGAGGGAACTGTAAGCAGCGGGGCAGAGGAGTTCCTGAAATATCCCACATATGGCGACGGCGGTATGGCAGCGGCCGTGCGGATCGTGTCGCAATTAAATACGGGAAAGGACAGAGAACATGGGAAAGGATAAAAAGAGAACAGTTATCATCGCAGCTGTGCTGGTGTTTGTCATCGCGGCGGCAGCCGTGGCAGTCGCTGTTGCGGGAAATTATTTTAGGAAAGAGAAGCCGTCAGATGACGGAAAGCAGTCGGACGGCGGGCAGACGATGAGCGCAGTCTATTTGAAAAAGGATGATGGCAGCAGTCTCTTCGTAAATCTGGAAGCGGGATATCCGTTTACCGGGACGATCCCGGAAGGAGAACTCTATGACGAAGACGGGAAAAAGATCACAGAGCAGGAGCTGGATAACGGGGATGTAGTAAGCATTTGCGGAAACGGGATCATGGCGGAGTCCTATCCGGCGCAGTATCACGGAATTACAAAGATAGAAAGAACAGAGCAGACGAATCAGAAGTATATACAGGAATACGCGCATTATCTGGACGAGCTTTTTATAGAAAAAGATCCCTCACAGCTCCCGTATCTGAATGTGTGCTATACAGACGAACTGGCGTCTGTGGCGGTAATGATCCCGGAGGCATTAAGCTGTACATGGACTTATGAAGAGGACGGCGAAAGCAGGACTGCTGCGACCGACGCGCCGCATATCTTACAGACGGAGCCGACAGAGGTGACAAAACTGTCAGAACCACTGACGATGGAACTGCAGTTTGACGAAAAACCGGACAGCGCAGCGGTTCTGGCATGGGAGGATTCTCTTCTGGGACAGTATCAGGACGGTGCGCTTTCGATTCCGGAGGGGACAGACGTCGAAGTAAAGAAGAATGAGAACGGGAATTATGAGTTTACCGCTCAGCCGGGATATGTATATCTGGTGCAGGGCCAGTGGGAAAACGGAACTGTGGATTACGGTTTCCGTGTGCCTGCTAAGTGACCACTGCAGACAAAATGGTAGCGTAAAAGTTAATGCGATGAAAGCGGGGATAGAATGAAATTAAAAAATATATTGATCGTTGTTGACGATATTGAAAGATCAAAGCAGTTTTACCACGATCTGTTCAGCCTTGATATGGTGCTTGACAATGACGGAAATATGATCCTGACCGAGGGGCTTGTGCTTCAGGACAAGAGGATATGGGAGAAATTTCTGGAAAAGGAGATCATTCCGGAAAACAATGCCTGTGAACTGTATTTTGAGGAGCGGGACATAGAGGCGTTTGCCCGGAAACTGGAGAAATTATATCCTGAGACGAAATATGCCAACCGGCTTATGACTCACGACTGGGGGCAGAAAGTCATCCGGTTCTATGACCCGGACGGGAATCTGATCGAAGTGGGAACGCCGATGGAGAGAATTGAAGAACTTTAAGAAATGGAGACAGTATAGATGGAGTTACAGAGAATTAAAAGAGATTTTTCAGTTTGCAAAGTGACAGATTACTCAAAAGTAAACCTGGAGTCTGAATATTGTTTTGTCGGGAAAACAGACGAGGAGAATTCTCTGGTATGTCTGACGGCGGAGGCGCCTGACAACACGACAGAGCGAGAAGACGGCTGGCGCGCATTCCGGATCCGGGGAGTACTTGACTTTTCCCTGATAGGGATTCTGGCAAAAATATCTGCTCTTCTGGCGAAAGAGAAGATCGGTATATTTGTTGTCTCTACATATAATACGGATTACATTCTGGTTAAGAAAGAAAATGAAATGAAGGCAATAAGCTGTCTGATCAGAGAAGGCTATAACGTAGAAGGCGGGAAAACTAAGGAGTAAAGCTATGAAAATCAGAGCATACAGACAGGAAGACTTAAAAGAGATAGCCGAACTTTTCTATAATACGGTACATACCGTCAATGCCGCAGACTATACGGAGCAGCAGCTCGATGCGTGGGCGGACGGGAATATAGATCTTGAAACGTGGGACAGGTCTTTCCGGGAGCATATGACACTGGTGGCGGTGATGCCGTCAGGCCAGGAAAATGAAAAGGAGCAGATTGCAGGCTTTGCGGATATGGACAGCACAGGATATCTTGACCGGCTGTATGTGCACAAAGATTTTCAACGTCAGGGGATTGCGTCGGCTCTCTGCGACAGACTGGAGCAGGCTGCGGATGTGGAAAATTTTACAACCCATGCGTCTGTTACGGCTAAATCGTTTTTTGAGAAAAGAGGTTACCAGGCTGTGCGGGAACAGCAGGTGGAGAAAAAAGGAATACTGCTGACAAATTATGTGATGAAAAAAGGTTGCAGTTCACACCGTACCTGAGAAACAGAAAGGACGATGCTATGGGATGGGGATTTGCATTTACATTAGGATTAATCCTTGTGTTTTACTTGCTTTATATTAACGGACTGCTTGTATTCAGCGCTAAAACTGCGGTGGTATTTGCCGGTTATGTAAGAAGAAACGGAAATGCGCAGCTTCGATTTGCATCTTGCAACGGACAGATAAAACGTGTGATAAGATTTCGTGATCCGGGGATTTATCATTTTATATATCGCTCGGCAGTATCAGACGGTACAGTTACGGTAAAGGTTCTGGACGCAGAAAAGAGGGAAATAATATCCTGTACGGGTATGAATTATGAGACGAAACTGGAAGCAGAAAGGAAAAAGAGGTATTATCTTGTTTTTCTGTTCAGGAATGCGACAGGGAATTGCAGCGTGATGTGGAGGTGACGGATATGATCTTCAGGAAAGAAGTTTATCTGACAAGAGATATGGATGAATATAACCGGGCGAAAGATGTGCTTGCGGATCAGGGGATTGAGTATACTTCTAAGTCGAATCCGATGACAAATCCGGGAAGATATCATGGAACGCCGTTCATTGAGGCTTCAGCAGCATACGAGTATCATCTGTTTGTTGCCAGAAAGGATGAGAAAAGAGCGGAGCGGGCGCTTTATAGTGCAGGAGTGAAATAGGGAAAATGGATTTAATATATAAAAAGGCGGATATCAGTGATATAGACATACTCATGGAAACCAGAATAGAAGTGTTAAGAGCTGCCAACCAATTGCCGGCTGAAGTGGATATGAGTGAAGTGAGACATGAGTCCTGTGTATACTATAAGAGAGCTCTTAACGACAATACACATACGGCATATCTTGTGTATGACGGAGATACTGTAGTCGGCGCAGGCGGAGTCAGCTTTTTTCAGGTCATGCCTACATATCATAATCCAAGTGGAAATAAAGCATATATTATGAATATGTACACGCACCCTGATTACAGAAGGCAAGGAATTGCTTTTAAAGTGCTGGATATGCTTGTAAAGGAATGCAGAGAGAGGAAAATTACGGCTGTTTCGCTTGAAGCAACAGAGTCGGGGAGACCGTTATATGAAAAATACGGCTTTATTGAGATGAAACATGAGATGGAACTGCCTGAAAATGCAGGATCGGACTGAAGAAAATTGACAGAGACAACTGTGAAATGAAGCGTCTGTATGTGCGCCCTGAATTCAGGGGAAAACAGATTGGCGGCATGTTGATCCGGAAGATTATCGAGGGTGCGAAGGAAATTGGATATAGGCACGTACTTCTGGATACACTGCCGTTTCTCAAGAGCGCAGTTCGCATGTATAAAAAGTACGCGTTTTATGAGATTGGACGCTACAATGACAGTCCAATGGATTCTTCGATCTATATGAGACTGGAATTTCTGATGTATGCACAGGAGCATCTAAAAAATGTTTGAGGAGAGAAGTTTTAGCCAAATGGCGATGGAAGAGTAAATATAATGCAAAGGAGAACCTATATGAAAGCCTATCAGTTAAAAGTATCGATCAAAAATGCACATCCGCCGATCTGGCGCAGATGTATTATTCCGGCAGGAATCACATTTTCCCAGCTTGGTGTACTGTTAAACGAGATCATGGGATGGTACGGATCACACCTCTTTTCCTTTGAGTTCCGCGATATCGGTGTGAGGATCGAGGAAGAGCCGGATGATGATTGGGGATATTGGGAATTTGATGCCAAAGAGGCGTCCGGGACTCTGATCGATCCATATATGGAGCACTCGAAGTGGTTTACATATACGTACGATTTTGGCGACGACTGGGAGCACAGGGTAGATATCGAGGCTGTCCTGACTGATTTCAAAGAGACGCATCCGATTGTGGTGAAAGCGAAAGGAGCCTGCCCGTTTGAAGACTGTGGCTGGCTTCAGGGATATTATCATATTCTTGAAGTGTTGGAAGATCCGTCTCATGAAGAGTATGGGGAGATCGTAGAATGGCTGAAAAATACGGGCTATACGGCAGACGGGTTTGACCCGGCATTCTATGATATAGATGAGATCAACCATGAGCTGGAGCAGAGTTTTCAGATCCGTTTCGTAAAGAAGCCGGACCAGTCCTGTTCTTCAGAACTTTATGAAAAATTCTTCAGAAGTAATAAGGGATTCCTGGAAGTTATGCAGAACAGTGACAACAAAGAAGCAGAGAAAATGCCGGAAACCGGAGGAAGGACAGAAGCAGGAATTCAAGACTGGAAAGCGCTGTATGAGGCGGGAATGGCATTAAAAGAAGAGAAACCATGGGATACATTCTACGACATGGATCTGATCACTTTAGACGGAGGCCGGGATGAAGATATATATGTCAGTGTGCTCGGGAAAGGCGGCGAATGTTACGGACTCAACATATATGAAGGAATGGACGGGCTGAATGATTTCATGATGCTCACATATGCAGAGCGGATGAACATTTCTTCTGATTATGCGATGTCATGTCAGAATAACCTGACCTGTTACTGGGGGAACCGGGAAGAGCTGACGGAAGGACAGCGCAAGATTATAAAAGAACTGGGCTATAAGTTCCGAGGCAGGAATCAGTGGCTTTATTTTCTTTCGTTCAAAAAAGGGTATTTCCCCTATAATATGGATCAGAGTGAAGTGCGCAGGATGACGTCATATCTGACACTTTTGAAAGACGCCGTTATATATTACAGGGAAAATAAAGTCGAGGTGAAATTTGACGAGGGCGAGACATTTTATTATTCATCTGACGGAAAGAAAGTAACAGGTAAGGCGCAGCCCCTGCCGTTTACAGGATATAATTTTCCGGTACTTACTCTCACAGATGAGGAGATACTGGCGGAACTGAGAAGATCAGAAAAATGCAGTGCAGTACTTGAAGCAGACATTGTGTCTCTGAACGCGTCTGTCAGTGATGATAAGTATGAACGTCCGGCAAATCCGTATCTTTGCCTACTTGCAGATGCCAGATCGGGGATAATGATCGCGGCAGAGATGACAGGACCGGAAGAGGATGAAAAGATTACTCTGGCGGAATCACTTCTTTCATTTATATCGCAGTACGGAGCGCCAAAAGAAGTGAGGGTAAGGAGTGTGATTACAGAGGCGATACTGGAACAGACGTGCAGGGAGGGCGGCATTAAGCTAAGAAGGGTGAAAAGACTGCCTCAGATTGAAGAATTTATGGATGGGATGAGAAGATTTTAGAAAACGGCGCTTGATAAAGTCCGGGAGAGCAGCATATCGTCTATCTGCTCTCCCGGGCTTTTCCGCTGAAGTGTTTTACATCAATGCGGTATACGCCGGTGCGCGCCAGCATATCAGGCAGAAATTCGATCGCCGCGCCGTCTGCCATATGTTCCATAATCTTTGTAAGGGCGCGGACTTTCTCCTGTTCATCTGTCAGCTCCTGCACTGTACCGGTTCCCATGATGCTCCGGTATGCACAGGAATAACTGCATGTGTAGTCGCCGGTAATGATCCCGTCCATGCAGTCCATTTCAATTGCCGCCGCAGGATTTTGGGCGAATGCTTCTGCCTTTCGTCCTTCTCTTGCCCCGTGAATGTAGAGCGTGAGTTTCAGACCGTTTTCGGAGTCGGCAAGATCGTATCCGTAATTGACCGGAACGATGAACATTCCTTCCTGATCTGTTAATCCAAGCCTTACAACTGTGCATTGTTCAATCAGGGATTTTAGGGCATCTTTATCATGTATTTCTCTTTTGTGTAAACGCATTTCTTTCATTATAAACTCCTATGTATGAAACTGAGTCGGTTACTGCCGGAACATTGTGATGATCATAAGGATGAGGATCACCACGAAGATGATCTGCCCGAAACGTTCGGTTCCCAGATGGGTTTCCTCAAACTCGCGGGGATAGCTGAATATATCCGGATCGCTCCGGTGTTCTTTCCAGTGGAAATCTTCCAGATAATGCTTCCAGCCGCTCTGGTCGGTATAGATCTTTACATCCGGGGAGGCGAGATACCGGTGGATCGGGCGGCGGTATCCCTGACTTTGGATTGTTGTGGATACTCCTGTAACTGGATCGGTCATCTCTACATTAAGATAGTAGTATCTGCGGTATCTGAGACGCCTGTGCTCTCCGGAAGTATAATAGGGAACATCCTGCCGGGTGACTCCGGTTATTTTCCCATAGGATACTTTGCCAAGCGCGACGGCTTCCGCCCGCTGCCTACGGTAGAAGAAGGCGCGGCGGATATTTGTAATGACCTGATACAGCGGCAGTATGCCGGCCACGAGAAAGATCAGCAGGGGCGTCTGGAATCCGCCTCTGAAGATAATGCCGAATATGGAACTGTACCACAGCAGACTGAACAGTATCACGGGAACGACACTCCCGATCTCTTCCTCTGCCGGACGGATCATGTGTTTCATCTGTTACCTCCTGGTATATGAAATTATTTCTAACAATATGTAAACTGTAATTATCTTACTGCGGCCGGAAAAGAAAATCAAGAATTGAGTCCGGTGCAGTTGACGAAAATACAGAATCATTCTATATTGAGTTTATCAGAATAATAAGAAAAAACTGGGGGCGAATTGTTGTGTGGTTTGTATTTGCATTATTATCTGCGGTATTTGCCGCGCTTACATCCATACTGGCGAAAATCGGAATTGACAGGGTGAATTCTAATCTGGCAACAGCAATCCGGACCGTTGTGGTAGTTATCATGGCGTGGGGAATGGTGTTCCTTACGAATACGCAGAACGGCATAGCGGAAATCAGCAGAAAAAGCTGGCTGTTCCTGATCCTGTCGGGGCTTGCTACGGGGGCTTCGTGGCTGTGCTATTACAGGGCGCTGCAGCTCGGAGATGCTTCAAAGGTCGTTCCGATCGATAAGCTGAGTGTTGTCATCACATTAGTGCTGGCGTTCGTATTCCTGCACGAGAACTTTACGGCAAAATCTCTTGTCGGCTGTACTCTGATCGGAGCAGGGACGCTTTTGATGGTGCTGTAAAACCGGAGATTTATGCGGAAATAAAGAGGATAAAGTGATGATAGAAGTTTTATTTGGAGAAAGCGAAGCCGGTACTATGAGAGAGATAAAGCGCAGAGGGCAGTCCGGCGGCAGGGCTGAGGTCATCTGTCTTGGCTTCATGCTTGATATCGGGGATATCCGGGAGAGTGCAGACAGTCAGTACCGGAAAGATCTGATTTATTCTATGTATATGCAGGATCAGTGGGGAAGCGATGAGAAACTGAGCAGAGAATGTCAGAAACCGGGAGACATTTACAGCAATGAACTGAAGCGTCTGTGTGAATTTCTGGAGAAGGGCGAGCCTGTAAGGATCTGGTATAGCAATGCTCCGTATTCTGTCTGCGGGTTCTGTCATCTGTGCAGCATTTTACAGAATTATGAAAACGAGATCTTTGCTGTAAAGCTGCCGGAGTATGAAGTGCGGCAGGATCATACGATTGTTTCATCGAGTCACTGGGGCGAAGCGGCTCCGGAAGTATTTATCCGCTGTCTGTCTTATGAAAAGAGACTAAGTAAACTGGAATTAAAAATGTACGCATGGAACTGGGCGGAACTTCAGGAGGATAACAGTCCGCTGCGGGCTGTGATAAACGGAAAGGTGCTCGGCGTTCCGGAAGATTTTTATGATTTCCTGATATGGAAAAGGATCACGGAAAAGCCGGAGAAAGAAGCCCGTCTCATCGGAGATATAATGGGAAACAATCCGATCGGAATAGGAGACTGGTGGTACGCCCGGCGGATTGACTGGATGATCGGACAGGGGAAGATCAAAATAGTTGAGGATTCAGAAAAGAAATATGAGAGAATGATCTGTCCTGCACGAGAAGAGTACACAGATTGAGAATGTTTTAGAGCGTAAGGAGGAGAACATGGATCTTACAAAGTTTAAGTGGACAAGAGAACCGGAAAGTTACACGATAACAGACGACACAGTGGAGATCGTTACAAAGCCGCACACGGATCTGTGGCAGTGGACCTATTATCATTTCCGGAATGATAATGCGCCGG
Organism: Candidatus Mediterraneibacter faecavium; assembly: GCA_019119995.1. Taxonomy (GTDB): domain Bacteria; phylum Bacillota; class Clostridia; order Lachnospirales; family Lachnospiraceae; genus Mediterraneibacter; species Mediterraneibacter faecavium. The sequence continues at coordinate 62,888 of DWVY01000031.1, forward strand.
TGTTTCAGATGGAGACGGATGAGAAATATTTCAGTTTCATAGTAAAGACAGATTTTGCTGAAAGTCATCATCGGTTTGACCAGTGCGGCATCGTGATGTATCTGGACAGTGAGAACTGGCTGAAAGGTTCCATTGAGTATGAAAATGAAGAGTATCAGCATCTTGGAAGTGTCGTGACGAATGAAGGATATTCAGACTGGGCGACTACGGTCATAGGCGCTGATGTGAAGTCCATGTGGTATCGTTTCAGCCGCAGGGAGGACGACTATTGTATCGAGTGCTCTGAGGATGGAGTGCATTTTCAGCAGATGCGCATCTGCCATATGCATAAGGGGAAAGGAAAGATCCGATTCGGCGTCTATGCATGTTCTCCGGAAGAATCTTCGTTTAAGGCAGTGTTTTCTAATATGCAGTTGACAGAGTGCCGGTGGGAGGCCCATGACGGACAGCAGCCGGATGAGTGAAGAGAAAGCCGGGATGAATAATAATAAAAAAAGAAAACCCGTGGCTAAGATCCTGCTGGTGATCGCGGTGCTGCTTGTTATTTATACGGGCAGAAATATATATGACATCTGGTCGTTCAGTACAGTCGATCAGAGGTGCAGGGCGGATGTGGCGATTATTCTTGGGGCGGCTGTATATGAGGATGAACTTTCTCCGGTGTACCGGGAGCGGATCAACCACGGGATCACACTGTATGAGGAAGGCTATGTAGACAGAATTATAGTGACAGGCGGGGCGCCTGACGGTTCGGAGAAGTCCGAGGCATCGGTTGCAAAAAAGTATCTTCTGGAGCAGGGGATCCCTGCCGGGGCGGTACTTACGGAGGATAGGTCTGCAATCACGCAGGAGAATCTGGAAAATTCCAAAGTGATCATGGATGAATATGGGTATGAGACTGCGGTCATTGTCAGCGACCCGCTCCATATGAAACGGGCGATGCTCCTGGCGAAGGACGCGGGGATCACGGCGTACAGCTCGCCTACACCTACCACGAGATATGTCAGTCTGCGGACGAAGATCCCGTTCCTTTTACGAGAGACATTTTATTATATCGGATACCAATGGTACCGGTTGTTTGTGCAGGAGAATTTTACATATGGATAAGAATGAAAAATGGCTTCAATGGGCTGTGGAGCTGCAAAGTATCGCACAGGCGGGACTCTGCTACGGCAAAGATGAATTTGATAAAGAAAGGTATGAAAGAATCCGGGCGGTCGCGGCAGAAATGATCTCTTATAAATCCGGGATCCCGATAGAAAAGGTCAGAGATCTGTTCTGCGGTGAAACCGGATACCAGACGCCGAAGATTGACACAAGGGCGGCGATTTTTAAAGCGGGCAGGATCCTTCTGGTCAGGGAAAAAGACGGGAGATGGTCGCTTCCCGGCGGATGGGCGGACGTGGATATATCCGTCGCGGAAAATGTAATAAAAGAGGTAAAAGAAGAAGCTGGATTGGATGTGTCGCCTGAACTGGTGATCGCGGTGCAGGATAGAGAAAAGCACAATCAACCGGTTTACGCATATAAAGTGTGCAAGATATTTTTCCTGTGTTCCGTGAAAGGCGGTAAGTTTGTAAAAAATATCGAGACGACAGAAAGCCGTTATTTTGGAGTGGGTGAACTCCCGGAACTTGCCGAGGAAAAGAACAATAAGGAACAGATCGAGATGTGTTTTGAAGCGAATGCCGCTGACAGCTGGAAGACCTTATTTGACTGAAAGGAAGGAAATAAAATGATTATTGAAGGTAATCAAAAAGAGCTTGACGCAATGAAAGAGTTTCATAAAGGGAATCGTACTGAAGGGCTCAGGCTGCAGGAGGAGTTCGCTGCAGAATTCAGGGAGGAATATAAGGATAAGGATCACTGCCCCTGTAAAAAAGCATGCCGCTACCACGGAAACTGCAGGGAATGTGTGGCAATCCACAGGGCGCATCAGGAGCATGTACCGAACTGTATGAGGCCGCTGCTTAATAAAAAGATAAAACTCCTGTCTGAACTTACGGAACATACGATCGCAAATGAGATCGAGCCTCCGAAAGAGGTTCTGAGAAAAGAATTTCAGCAGCATGGAGAAGTGTGAAAGGAAAAGGGTGAATATGATATTTGATTTTATCCGTGGACACTGGATATTGATGTGGAAGCGACAAAGGAACTGTATATACAGAATGATTTTGCAGAGAACAGGACGGTAAATGAGAGATTTGTGAATGTTTTTACGAAAGAGCAGAAAGCATTTTTCGATTCTGTGGGAGTTGATCCGATGCGTGCGCGCGCGGAAGAGAAAGTCTATGACATACCGGACGACGAAGAAGTGCAGGGAGGAAAAGTTTATCTGAGGACATTTGATTTCCTTATGTGTGGAAAATTTCTTGCCCTGCCGGATTTTTACAGGGAGCTGTACAGTGACGAAGAGGTGTTCGGGGATACCCTGCCGGATCATCTTGAGACGACGCAGACTGATGAAGATAAAATGCCAATGTATGATCTGGGAGAATTCGGCGGTATATTCAAGCATCCGTATTTCAGAGATCCGCAGAAGTTCTCAAAATGGGAGTGCGGATATATCCTGGGTTCTATATTGACAATGAAAGATCTGTAATGGATAGAAGAGGGTGATGAAATGACAGAGACAACCTTGTTTATGGAAAATTTTAATATACTTGACGACGGGCGCGTAAGGCAGTTCCTGATCACGGGTGAGGGCGAAGCGCTGCTAATCGATACCGGTTTTGAGGACAGCCGTGTATACGAGGCAGTCAGGAAGATTACGGAACTGCCGGTCAGAGTCATCCTGACACATGGAGATGTGGATCATGCAGGCGGACTGAGAGACTTCGGGAAATGCTGTCTACATAAAGCGGACTGGCATCTTATAGAAGGTAATATAGAACTTGAACCCCTTTCGGAAGGAGACGTGTTTGCCTGCGGCGGTTATCGTTTTGAGACGATCGAGATCCCCGGACATACATATGGGAGCGTGGCGTTTATCGACCGGGAGAAAAAACTTCTTCTGCCGGGTGATTCCGTGCAGAAAGACGGACCGATCTTTATGTTTGGCAATCACCGGAATCTGGAACTTTATATCGAGAGTCAGAAAAAGCTGTGCGGCCTTGCAGATCAGGTGGAGACAATCCTGCCCTGCCACCATGAATATCCCATCGGTCCGGAGTACATCGGAAGGAATCTGGAAGACGCGCAGGCTCTTAAGAACGGGAAACTGACCGGAGAAAAGCATCCGTATCTGCCGTGTTATTCTTATAGAGGAAAGTGGACGGAGTTTTATTATGATAACGAGGCATAAATGAGGAGGTATACATGATGAAATGTCCATATTGCGGAAATGAGATGCAGGAAGGAAAAATCTGTGCTATAGGCAGCGGTGCGGCGATGGAATGGAAAGACGGTAATGAGTCATTCAGGCTGAATGATGAACCGAAGATGGTGGCAGTCATAAACGGAGACCGCATTAGCGGATGCCGGTGTGAAAAGTGCAGGAAGATTATCGTAGAATATGAGTAAGCGGGAGAAAAAACTTTACTTGATCGGCGGTCCTATGGGTGTCGGAAAAACGACAGTCGGACAGATCTTGAAAAGCCATCTGGATAATTGCGTGTTTCTCGATGGCGACTGGTGCTGGGATATGAAACCGTTCCAGGTGACACCGGAAACAAGAAAAATGGTCATTAAGAATATATGTTTTCTGCTGAACAATTTTATCCGGTGTACGGTTTATGACAATATCGTTTTTTGCTGGGTAATGCATGAACAGGCGATTATGGACAATATTATATCGCGCTTAAATATCGAAAATTGTAGTATTATAAAAATCTCGCTTACCTGCACAGAGAAGATTCTTCGTGAAAGACTGGAAAAAGACGTGGAGAACGGTGTGCGGAATGCGGAAGTGATTCCAAGAGGACTTGCTTATCTTCCGCTGTATTCAGAAGTGCAAAGTATAAAAATAGACACGTCGAAAAAAACGCCGGACGAGATAGTAAGAGAGATTGTAAGTATATCGGATAACAGTTGAAACGCGGCATGGAAGCTGCGGAATTCTGCATAGGAGTGAAAATTATGAAAAGAGCGGTGTTGATTATTTTTGCTATGACTGCTGTTTTGTTGACGGGATGTCGGGTTATATGCCCTGCCTCGCCAGAACAGCCTGATCCGGAGAACTTGTATCGAAATGATAATTCGATAGATATGTTTGTATATCAGGAAACAGCCTATGTAAATGCAAAAGATACAGACTGGGTGGCAGAACAGAAATTTATAAAGGGAGACATGGCAGGAAAGATAAAAAACAGTGGAGCTACAAAGGAATTTCAGGACTGGGATGCTACAATTCTTCCGGTCGGGACAGAGATTTTTGAGACGGATAATTCCGAGATCCTGCTCGCGTCCTGCGGGGAAGAGCTTGTACCGTATTTAAAATATGTGGAAGGATAGGGCGGACTATGGATCGGCAAATGAATGAACAGGTCATAGAAGTGAACGCAGGGCCGGGAATGAGAGAGACAGATGATCTCCCGGTATTATTGAAAAGATGTATGGACGAGGGCTTTCCTCTTACTGCAATAAGCCGGGCGACGAAACTGCCGGAGCCGGAACTGCAGGACTATCTGAACGGCAGACTCCCGTCGGACTTTACAAGGACAGAGTACCTTCATATATTTCTGATGCTTCTGCTGTATGAAAAGCCTGTATCAGACGTTTATTACCGTGATCTGATGGATGAACTGACCCGTGTCTTTGAAGTCCCGCGAGAGACGATCGCCCGCTATGCAGGCGTGAGTATGGATGAGCTGAATGCGTTTGAAAACAGTGATAAGCGGGAACAGATCGAGAGATGTATCGCCCATCTTTTTGTTACATTTATACGGGATTCCAGATTTACATGTGAAAACGGGCCGTGGGTGACCATCGGATGCGGGGAACCGGAGGGAAGAGAAGAAAACCAATGAGCCGATATTTACCAGAAGATCAACAGAGGATCAGAGAGATCAAAGAGAATAAGAAACAGTATATGGAGTTGCTCCTGCTCGCGGATGAGCAGGAGGATATGATCGAACGATACCTTGAACGGGGGCGGATGTACGTCCTTGACGATAACGGGATCAAAGCGGAATGTGTGGTGACAGACGAGGGAGACGGAATACTGGAGATCAAGAATCTTGCCGTAACGCCCGGCTTTCAGAGGCGCGGATATGGGAGACAAATGATCCGGTTTCTTGCAGACACTTACAGTGGGCGCTATGATGTCCTGCAGGCCGGCACGGGCGACAGCCCTTTGACACTGCCTTTTTATGAAAGCTGCGGATTTCAAAGATCCCATGTGGTGAAAGGATTTTTTACGAAGTATTATGACCATCCGATCTATGAGGGCGGACGGCAGCTTATAGATATGATATATCTGAGGAAGAGCCTGACCGCGGAAAAAGATCCGGAATAAGCAGATAGAAAACAGCTCGTTTGACATGGGTTCTGTGAGACCCGAACAGAAAGGAGAAAAAGATGGATGAATTAAATGTAAACCAGATGCAGACTGAGAGGAAACCGGGGGTAAATGTCGCCTTACTTGCAAAATGGATGCGTATATTATTCTGGCTTATTATCATATCAACTGCCGCGAATCTTCTGACCAGTGAAAATGTGACAAATGCAGCGCCGCCGCTGGCGTCTGCCGGACAGATCCTGAATATAGCGGCAAATGTCGCCTATGGCGTGGTCCTTCTGAAGATCGCATCGGAAAGTATGAACTACCGTAATTCTGCAATCTGCCGATTTATCACTGTTGCGGTTGCAATTGCGGTGATCCCGATATCGGATAATACGGAGTCTTTTATAGCGATCCCGGTCGTTATTCTTTCTATTGTGATGGATATGGTCGGGGAATACTATGAGTTTATGGGGCATGCAGAAGTCCTGCGCGGCGCAGACCGGACGCTCTCATATAAATGGCTTACACTTTGGAAATGGTATATCGGCACATTTTTAGGAATGATCGGAGGCACGGTGCTCGCGGTGATGATACCGCTCATCGGGCTGATCGTAGTTCTGGCCTCTACTGTCGGAACACTGGTCATAAGCATAGTTAAGATCGTGTACATCTACAAAACGGCAGGAGTATTTCGGAACTGTCAGGCATAACGGGAGGAAGGACTGTTGGATAAATATACGAGGATCAGGCAGCGGTTTGAGGAAAATGCGGATCGGGAAAATGCCGTGAAGATGGCGAAGTACATGAGAGATCTTTTCAAATTTTACGGGATACCGACGCCGGTGCGAAAGAAACTGTGCAGAGATATTTTAAGAGAAGAGAAAAAAACGGAAACCGTGGACTGGAAATTCCTCGATCGGTGTTATGCGGATGAACACAGGGAATTTCAGTATCTGGCGGCAGACTGTCTGATCGCCCTGAATGATTTCCTGACTTATGAGGATATCCCAAAGATAAGAAAATATGTGAAAGAAAAGCAGTGGTGGGATACGATCGACTGCCTGGACAGAGTGATCGGGAATATCGGGCTAAGGGATGCCCGGGTGGATGCGCTTATGCTGGAATGGTCGGCAGACGAGGATTTCTGGGTGAGACGTATCGCTATTGACCATCAGCTTCTCAGAAAAGAAAAGACAAACACGATGCTTCTTGAGCGGATAATCGTCAATAATCTCGGCAGTGATGAGTTTTTTATCAATAAGGCGATCGGCTGGAGCCTGCGCGACTATTCAAAGACTGACCCGGAATGGGTGAGAGCATTCCTTGAAAAATACGGGAAAGAGATGGATAAGCTCAGTATCCGCGAAGCGGGGAAATATATCAGGTAAAAGACGGCGCTACAGGAGTTGGGCAGAAGGGAGTGAGAAAATGTCACATTTTAAATATGGTGGCAGATCTGTTTATTATGAAGAATACGGGGAGGGAAGCCCGGTAATTTTTCTGCATGGAAACACGGCTTCTTCAAAAATGTTTGAGCCTTTGCTTTCGCTGTATGCGGGAAAATGCAGGTGTATTCTTATTGATTTTCTGGGAAACGGCAGATCAGACAGAGTGGAAAAGTTCCCGGCGGATCTGTGGTATGACGAAGCAATGCAGACAGTTGCGCTTGCCAGACATTTAGGATATGGAAAAGTCAGTCTGGTTGGCGTAAGCGGCGGGGCATGGGCGGCTGTCAACGCGGCCCTCTTAAGTCCGGAGCTGTTTCTGTGCGTCGCGGCGGACAGCTTTGACGGACGCACACTCAATGATAGATTTGCCGAAAATCTTCTGGCAGAAAGGACATCGGCGAAAGCCGATATACAGTCAAGGCAGTTTTATGAGTGGTGTCAGGGAGAAGACTGGGAAAAAGTCGTTGACCTTGATACTGCTTCTCTGCTGAAATGCGCGGAAGATAAGCGCGCGTTGTTCTGCAAGCCGCTTCCGGAACTGAAGATCCCCGTCCTGCTCATGGGAACAAAAGAAGACCAGATGTGCAGGGATGATCTGGAGCAGGAGTATAAGGAAATGGCAGAAGTGATCCCGGAAGCAGAGATCTGTATGTTTGAGCATGGCGGTCATCCGGCATCTGCATCAAATGCAGAGAGGGCTGCGGAGAGTATCACAGGATTTATTGCGGCATCAGAAAGGAAATACCGTGAGAAGCTTATCAGGCACTGGTTTGACATGTGGACCGGGGCGCAGGAGGAACAATTTGATGAAATTTTTTCAGATGCTGTTGTCTATACAGAAAGCTGGGGACCGGAATATAAAGGCGTTGAAATGGTAAAACACTGGTTTTATGAATGGAAAAGCCGCGGAAAGGTTCTTGAATGGAATATCCGGCAATATTTCCATAAAGAAGATCGTACGGCTGTAGAGTGGTATTTTAAAGACTCTATGAACGACGGGCGGACAGAGGAGTTTGACGGGATGTCGCTTATAGAGTGGTCACGGGACAACAGGATAAGATCCCTGAAAGAATTCGGGTGCAACCTGGAACATTACAACCCGTATGAAGACGGCGGAGAGCCGAAATTTAAAGATGAAAAGGCGAAGTGGTTTTAATTGGCTCCGATAAAGTTTTGGAAGAATATTTCATTGATCTTATTTATGGCAGGGCTTATCTCTGCATTTTGCGGAAGCACATTTGCGAACGGAGAAGTAACGGTTCGCTGGGATGAAAACGCAGATCCGAATGGTTATGAGGGAAAGTGGATCTTATGGATGTTCATGCTGATGTCGGCGTTATCAATGTTTACTCATAAAAGTCTGAGGAAGAGAAATTCCTGGTTCGGCAGCGGGATACGGAGTATGGAAATGGCATGCGCGTTGTCCTCTATGCTGACTGGTCTGTTTTCAATGGCTGTAATAATATTTGTCATATATAGTTTTTATCCGGAAAAGATAGTGCCGATTGCAGGAAGCATATGTATTGTGGCGGAAATTATTTTGTTTCCAATGATCGCATATTTGCGTAACAGGACAAAAATGTAAACATATTTCGTCAATGCAACCACAGGTTGACGTTTTTCAAGCTGTTGATGGTGGCGTCGCAACCGGGCATTCTGTTAAAGTTGGTGCAAGTGATCCATGCATAAAAGAAATACGGAAAGGCGGTATCAATTATGACGATAGCTGACAGGATTCAGAGTTTGAGAAAGGCAAAAGGAGTTTCGCAGGAAGAGCTGGCAGACAGGATCGGGTCTCCAGACAGGCGGTTTCAAAATGGGAATCGGAACAGAGTACGCCGGATGTAGAGAAGATCGTGCTGCTGGAAAACGGCAGAGATTGCCTGCAGAGTACAGATTCTGGAGAATAAATGTCTGGCTCGTTGCATTTATCCCTTTGTCGGTGATATATAACATGCTCATGCAGGGAATTCCTGCGCCTTATCCGATGATGATTTCCAACTATATGTATATAGACTTTGCATTGTTCTGGATCGTCTATCTGATGTCAGGGGGAATGACAACGGCTATATTGAAAAGCAGAAAGAACGGAAAGGAAAGCGAGGCAAAACAGTAGTTATGAACATGGATATAGAAAAATGGACGGAGCATTTCCTGAACATATTGGAAGAAACATTTGGATCAAGGGTGTGGTTCGCAGGTCTTCAGGGCAGCAGAGGGAGAGGAGAGGCGACAGAGACAAGCGACATTGATATGGTGGTCATACTGGACCGGCTTACGCCGGAGGATATCTCTGCCTACAACCGGATGATCGACACAATGCCGGACAGGGAACTGATCTGCGGCTTTTTGTCCGGCAGGGATGAACTGATGAAATGGGAGTCGTCGGACCTGATCCAATTCTATTATGATACCCGCCCGCTTAAGGGAAGCCTGGATGAACTGCTGGAACGGATTGACAGCGGGGCGGCAGAGCGGGCGGTACGGGCCGGAGTCTGCAACATTTATCATATGTGCGTGCACAATATGCTCTATGACAGGCAGGAAGAGATCCTGCGCGGATTGTATAAATCGGCTGTATTTGTGATACAGACTGATTATTTCAGAAAAACAGGGAAATATGTGAAATACAGAAAAGAACTGTTGGAGCTGGCGGAAAAGGACGACAGGGAGATACTGGAAATCTATACAGAGCTGAAATCCGAAGGCCGGATAGAATTCGGAGAAATGTCTGAAAAGCTTTTCCTGTGGGCGCAGAAGAAAATCACAGAGATGTAGGAGCAAATATTTACAAAAATAAAAAAGAAAAGTTATGACTACAATGAAAGAAAAAATGCATACGGGAGAACTCTATCTGCCGGGGGATGACGAGATCGTGGAAGAGCAGACGGCATGCCTGAACCGGCTGTACGACTATAACATGACACGTCCGACTGAGGGGGAGAAAAGGGAAGCTCTGCTGAAAGAAATGTTTGCAGAGATCGGAGAGGGATGCTATATCGAACCGCCGCTCCATGCCAATATGGGCGGGGCGCATGCGCATTTTGGCAGATATGTCTATGCAAATTTTAACCTGACTATGGTAGATGACACTCATATCTACGTGGGAGACTATACGATGCTCGGACCGAATGTGACGATTGCAACAGCCGGGCATCCGATCCTGCCCGAACTGCGCGAGAAAATGTATCAGTACAATATGCCGGTGCGTATCGGCAGAAAGTGCTGGATCGGAGCAGGCGCGGTTATTCTTCCGGGTGTTACGATCGGAGACGGTACAGTGATCGGCGCGGGAAGTGTGGTCACGAAGGATATCCCTGCAAATGTAGTGGCGGTTGGAAATCCGTGCAGGGTTCTGCGTGAGATCGGTGAACATGACCGGGAATTCTATTTTAAAGACCGGAAGATCGATTATGACGATATTGTGTAATGGGGCAAACATCTGATGAAACATGGATCCGGGCATAGGGTATAGATATCCGGAAAGCACCATTTTTGCAGAGTCAGCGACAGGAAAGGCTTTGTCAGAATTGTGTGAATTGTCTGAAATAAATAAAAAAGAGAAAAAACATTGACAATTCCATTTCCTGGTGATAAGATAGCACCTGTCGCTGATGACGGGGCCTTGAAAAGCCGCAGGAAACCATGCCAGCCGG
>DWVY01000032.1 GCA_019119995.1 Candidatus Mediterraneibacter faecavium
CGGGAAAGGATGTTGTCTGAACGAAGTGAGTTCTTCCTTTCCCGGATTGCTTTTAGCCGTATCACGGGCTTGTTACTATCTCTTATTCCCTGTAACCGGAGCCGGAAACATTACAATCCCGCCTGATCCGGTTACGCATATCGATCCGCTGTATCCGGGTGATTTTCGGATGATTTATTGCAGAATGTCTCGCCGGCAATCACGGATTCAGATCCCGGCGTCTACTGCTGCTCTTTCGATCGTGAGTCCTTTGGTATACCTTTCCATGAACTTCTCATAGCCTTCTACATCTTCCGGCACGGGATCCATCCCTGAGCCTTTTGCGTCGTGGAATACTTTGTTGTTGAGGTAGTCGGTCAGGCTTTCGCCGTCTTCTTTACGCACAAGGTAATCCGCCAGCAGTGCGATCCCCCATGCGCCGCCTTCACCGGCAGTCTCCATGACGTATACAGGTGTGTCGATCGCCCCGGCAAGGATCCTCTGGCCGACGCCTTTTGTCTTGAAGAGGCCGCCGTGCCCCATCATGCGGTCGAGTTTCACATTTTCTTTCTTGAGCAGGATATCCATTCCTGTCTTCAGGGCGCCGAGTGAGGTGTAGAGGTTCACTCTCATGAAGTTCGCCAGGTTGAACCTGCTCTCAGGGGAGCGCACGAAGAGGGGGCGTCCCTCGTCAAATCCTGTGATATGCTCGCCTGAGAAATAGTTGTATGCGAGCAGGCCGCCGCAGTCGGCATCGCCTTCGAGCGCTTTATTGTAGAGTGTTCCGAACAGTTTGTTCATATCCACATCGATGCCGAAGCTTTCTGCAAATTCTTTAAACAGCCCTACCCATGCGTTCAGGTCGGACGTGCAGTTGTTGCAGTGGACCATAGCCACCAGATCGCCGGCGGGTGTCGTCACGAGGTCGATCTCCTCGTACGGTTTTGTCAGGTCTTTCTCAAGGACTGCCATAGCAAATACGCTTGTTCCGGCAGATACATTTCCGGTTCTTACAGCGACGCTGTTTGTAGCTGTCATTCCGGTCCCGGCATCTCCCTCCGGCGGGCACATCGGGATGCCTGCCGCCAGATTCCCGGACGGATCGAGGAGCTTCGCTCCCTCTTCTGTCAGGCTGCCTGCATCCTCGCCTGCAAGGAGCACTTTCGGAAGAAGCTCGCGGATCTTCCACGGGAAGCCCTTGTCCGCTACCAGTTCGTCGAACTGATCCAGCATCCTGCCGTCATAGTCTTTTGCCTCGATATTGATCGGGAACATGCCGGCTGCATCGCCGCTTCCGATCACTTTCTGTCCGGTCAGCTTCCAGTGGATGTATCCGGCAAGCGTGGTAAAGAAACGCACTTTGCTGACATGTTCTTCGCCGTTTAAGATCGCCTGATACAGATGGGCGATACTCCAGCGCTGGGGGATATGGTACTGGAAGAGCTCAGACAGTTTCTCCGACGCTTCTCCCGTGATCGTATTTCTCCATGTGCGGAACGGCACGAGAAGCTCATCGTTCTCGTCAAATGCCAGATAGCCGTGCATCATCGCGCTGATCCCGGCTGCCGCCAGATCCGTGATGGTGACTCCATATTCTTCCTGCACGTTTTTCACAAGATCCTGATAGCTTCCCTGAAGTCCTTTCCACACCTCATCAATATCATATGTCCAGATGTGGTCCACATACTGATTCTCCCAGTCATAGCTGCCGGAAGCGACTGGTGTCTTGTCCACGTCGATGAGCACCGCCTTGATCCTAGTGGATCCCAGCTCGATCCCGAGCACTGCCTGTCCGGCGCTTATCATTTCTTTGATCTCTTCTCTGCTTCTCATTTGTGCACTCCTCCTTTTGCTTTTTTTCTTATATATGATATCAGAGCCAAAAGCCTCCAACTGCGATATCTGCGGACATGTATAACAATCAGCAGGCGCACGTGCACCTGCTGATCCATATCCTACAGCATAGTTTTGCGCAGCTCTTCTCCGCTCTTCGCGCTTAAGTATGCAGGCGCGATGTCAAAGACTGTCCTGCACCCGCACTGTCCTTCCTGTGACAGGCGGTATGCCGCGCGGGCATAGGCGATCAGGACGGAAGATGTAAACTCCGGATTGGAATCCAGCTTCAGGCTGTATTCGATCAGGTGGCTGTTCTCACCGTTCCAACCGGTCTTGCCGCTCCTTAAGACGAATCCACCGTGCGGGATGCCGCTGTGGTCTCTCTTTAACTCTTCTTCGCTGATGAAATGTACCGTCGTGTCATAATCCGAGAAATAGTTCGGCATCGTCTTGATCTCTTCCTCGACTTTTGCCGCGTCCGCTCCCTCTTCGAGAACGACGAAACACTCTCTTGTGTGCTTCTGTCTTGTGGTAAGATCAGGATTTTCTCCGTTTCTCACTGCCTCAAGCGCCGCTTCTACAGGGATCGTATACTGCTTCGCATCTTTGACCCCCTCGATCCTGCGCACCGCGTCGGAATGTCCCTGGCTTACGCCCTTGCCCCAGAACGTGTAATCTTTGCCGTCCGGAAGGATCGCATTTGCGTACAGCCTGTTAAGGGAAAACATACCCGGATCCCAGCCCACGGAGATGATGCCGATCGTTCCGGCTTCTTTCGCAGCCGCATCTACATTTGCATAATGCTCCGGGATCTTCGCGTGGGTGTCAAAGCTGTCGATGACATTGAACATGCGCGCATATTCCGGCGTCTGTACCGGAAGGTCCGTGGCGCTTCCGCCGCAGAGGATCATAACGTCGATCTTGTCTTTCCAGTCCGCCGCCTCATCCGTTCTGCACACCGGCACGCCTTCTGTCAGGATCTGCACTGTTGACGGATCCCTCCTTGTAAATACTGCTGCCAGCTCCATATCCGGATTCTGCTTTATCGCACACTCGATCCCTTTTCCGAGATTTCCATAACCTGAAATACCTATTCTGATACTCATTTGTCTGCTCCTTTTCTGTTAAATTGATTGAATACTCTTTTGTTATTATACAGGGGCATGGACAAGTTTTCAATGAATAGATCACTATTTTCTGTACGCGATCTCATTCCATCTGAGTTCATTTTTAAGGTTTCTGATCGTTGTGTCTTTATCAATATAAACCGCCTCGATGCCCATGGCTGCAGCCCAGTCTCCCATCTGCTCGCTCGTCAGGTCGTAGGAGAACGCTGTGTGGTGCGCGCCGCCGCATAGGATCCACGCTTCCGCCCCTGTCTGCAGGTTCGGCTCCGGCGTCCAGAATGCTGTTGCGACCGGAAGTTTCGGCATCGGCTTCTCTGTCTTCTTGCAGTTTACGTCATTGATGATCAGGCGGAACCGGTCGCCGAGGTCGATCAGGGATGTCGCCACAGCAGGACCTGTCTTCGACGTAAATACCAGTCTTGCCGGATCTTCCCTGTCGCCCATGGAGAGCGGCTGTACTTTGATGCTGATCGGGCCGTCGGAGATCGTCGGGCACACTTCCAACATGTGAGCCTGGAGGATGCCTTCTTTGCCCGGGACCAGATTGTATGTATAGTCTTCCATAAAGGAAGTACCCTTCGCATCTTTCATGCCCTCTGTCATGATCTTCATGATGCGCACCATAGCCGCTGTCTTCCAGTCTCCCTCTGCCCCGAAGCCGTAGCCCTTCTGCATCAGTCTCTGGATCGCAAGTCCCGGGAGCTGTTTGAGGCTTCCCAGATCGCCGAAATGTGTGACGATAGCCTGATAGTTTTTCTCATCGAGGAACCGCTCGAAGCCGATCTCGATCTGCGCCTGCACTGCTACATGACGGCGGAACTCTTCCGGATCTCTTCCCTCAAGCAGGATGTCATATGTATCATAGTATTCGTCTGTCAGCGCTTTTACATCGCTCTCGGACACCGCCTCCACGGCTTCCGCGATCTCGTTGACCGGATAAGCGTCCACTTCCCAGCCGAACTTGATCTGCGCCTCTACTTTATCGCCGTCTGTGACTGCAACATTTCTCATATTGTCGGCTACTCTCATGACACGCACATGGCTGCTCTCGATCACGCCCACCGCTGTGCGCATCCATGAGCCGATCTTCTTCTGTACGTCTTCATCCGCCCAGTATCCGACGATCACCTTGCGCTCGATGCCCATACGGGTGAAGATGTGTCCGAACTCACGTCCGCCGTGTGCGGACTGGTTCTCGTTCATAAAGTCCATGTCGATCGTGTCATAGGGGATCTCGCGGTTGAACTGGGTGTGCAGGTGCAGGAGCGGCTTTCTGTACTCCTGAAGACCGAGGATCCATGATTTTGCCGGCGAGAATGTGTGCATCCATGTAATGACGCCCGCACATGTCTCATCCATATTCGCCTCGTTGAATGTCTTACGGATCAGCTCATTTGTGATGAGAGTCGGCTTTAATACGACCTCATACGGCAGATTGCCGGACTCATTGAGTTTCTCCACGATGATCCGTGAGTGCTCCGCCACATGGGCAAGGCACTCGTCCCCGTAAAGATCCTGTGAACCTGTGCAGAACCAGAACTTGTACTCTTTTCTTTTTAACATTTTTGCGTCCTCCTTGTTTTTATAAATGTATTCTCTGCGGACTTCTGCCGCTGTCAGACTTCGTTACACTGACCGCCTCTTTGCGGGGCAGCATTAAGATGATCATTTTGCTCCCGGCTGTCCGTAATATGCGTTTGCCCCGTGTTTTCTGTAATAGTGCTTATCCTGGAGTTCCTGCGGAGCGGGCTTCACATCCGGATTGATAAACTCGCATCGCGCCGCCATCTTCGCCACTTCCTCCGCCACTACTGCATTATGCACCGCCTCGTGCGCGTCTTTCCCCCATGTAAACACGCCGTGGTTCTTGCAGAGTACGGCGGGGACAGCGATATAATCTTTCTTCATCCGCTCGAACTCGTCTGCGATCAGCACGCCTGTATTCTTCTCGTATGCTTCCTCGATTTCCTCTTTCGTAAGATTTCTCACGCAGGGAATCTCACCATAGATATAATCCGCATGTGTGGTTCCATAGCAGGGGATGTCCCGTCCTGCCTGAGCCCAGCTCGTCGCCCACGGCGAATGAGTATGCACGACTCCCCCGATCTTCGGGAAACGGTTGTAGAGCACGACATGGGTCGGCGTATCCGAGGAAGGATTGTATCTTCCCTCCACTTTATTGCCGTCAAGGTCAACGACGACCATATCGTCCGGCGTCAGTTTCTCATACTCCACACCGCTCGGCTTGATGACAAACAGTCCGCTCTCGCGGTCGATCCCGCTTACATTGCCCCATGTGAATGTCACAAGGTTGTATTTCGGCAGAAGCATGTTCGCCTCATAGACTTCTTTCTTTAATTGTTCCAGCATAATGATCCTCCTTCTTTTATATCTCATGGATGACCTGCACGGAATTGCGCATGATAAGTTTCGGCGCAAATTCCACGGTCTCCATCTCTTTATTCTTAAGTATCTTTCCGATGATCCGCTCCGCCGCCGTCCTGCCCAGCTCTTCTACCGGGTTCTCCACCGACGTAAGAGGCACGGGGCAGAATCTCGCAAGTCCTGAATTATCGATCCCCACCACGGACAGGTCGTCCGGCACACGCCGTCCGGCTCTCTGAAAGATCCCCACAAGCTTGTATGCAGTCTCATCATTGTAGCAGACACAGGCAGTACAGCCTTTGAGCCGCTTTAAGAACTTCGGGCTCTCCTCTTCCATTGTCCTTAATTCTTCCGTATCGATCCAGATGATCTGATCCCCCCGGATCTTTATCTCCTGCTCCATCAGGGCGTCCGTATACCCTGCATACCGCAGATGTCCCTGTCCGTCGTCCGCTTTAAATATACCGCCGATGCGGGTGTGTCCGCACTCTGCAAGATGCTTTGCCGCAAGGTATCCCGCCCTTCGGTCGTCCATGCTGATGTGGGGAATGGCCAGCTCCTTGTAATAGCTGTTGACAAACAGCACCGGGATCCCCAGACTCTCAACCTCTCTGTAAAGTTCCATATTCGGGTTTGGCAGGGCGCTCTTTACCGTCTCTGCGATGATCCCGTCCACTGACTGGGTGTGGATGAACTCCTTGAGCAGCATCCGCTCTTTTTCCACCGCATTGTCCGTCATCGCGATCTGCAAGGTGCATCCTTCCCGGGAAAATACGGATTCGATCCCCTTTATGATCGACGGAAAGATATAGGTGTCCACGTAAGTCAGCATAACGGCGATCCTGATCTCTTTTCCCGCATAGCGCCGGGTATTTACCGTCACATAAGTACCGCTGCCCCTGCGCCCCTCTGCCACGCCGGAAGAGGCAAGCTCCTCCATCGCCCGCCGGACCGTCTGGCGGCTCACGCCGAAGCGCTCCATCAGGTCATTTTCCGACGGGAGCTTATCTCCCCGGTGCAGAGATCCGTTTGCGATCTCCTCCTGCACCCATGAGACGATCCGTTCATATTTCTTCTGCATCCATCATCCCCCTTCCCGGATCCTACTGCCCGTTCATTCCTTTCTGTACATATAATATAACATAATAACTTTCAATACAATTCGCAATATAAATAAATATTCTAATCATTTTTTGGCATAAAATAAGAAGTTGTATTGCTTTTTATCTGCAAATCCAATACAACTTCTCATTTTCTTCTTTTACTCGTTCCTGATCGCAGCCAGAGGGCTGAGCTTCATCGCCCGGACTGCCGGGAAGTATCCCGCCGCCATCCCCACGAGCACTGCAAATCCCATAGATGCGAGCATGAGCCAGACAGGAATGTAAGAAATGTTCCCCTCTGTTCCCCACAGGCTTTCTCCCGGAACAAGGACATTGATAACCGTTGAAATAATAAGGCTTAAGACATTTCCGGCGATCCCGCCGATAAATCCGATAAAAGCGGCTTCCAGAAGAAAGAGCTGCCGGATATTCTTCAGGCTGCACCCGATCACTTTCATAACGCCGATCTCTTTCGTCCGTTCGTAGATTGCCATCATCATCGTGTTGGCGATACCGATGGCGGCAACGAGCAGGGAGACCGCTCCGATCCCGCCCAGCACCGCCTGGACCATGCCGAGCGTTTTCTTCATGCCGTTGATATATTCCACATTGGTATATACGTCATAGCCGAGACTCCGGATCGTCTGCGCCAGCTCTTCTACATTCTCCATATCATCGGCCTGGAGAGACGCCGACGAATAGACGAACTGGCTGTAAGGCTTTCCGCTCTGCGTCGTCGGCTGCCCGGGGATCGCCCGTCCCCGGAATTCCCTCTGGAGATATTCTTTTAATTTATAAATATCACAGAGTACCTGATAGGAATTGGCATTGTAGGTATCCGGGCCTCCCGCAATGACTCCGCAGGCGCCAAGGACATATTTCTTCGGCGTCCTGGCCGTATTCCCGCTGCCGCCCTCGTCACCGCCTGCTGATCCTGCGCCTCCCATATCCGGTGTCTCCTGCGTCTGATAATAACTGTCCTGATCCAGGATCACGAAAAGCCTGTCTTTCTGAAGATCGATATCGGGAAGTTCTCCGGTCTCCCAGTATCCGCTCCCCGTGCCTTTCTCGTAGAAATCGACAAGGACCATATTGCCGAACAAAAGCTCCAGCTCAGGACTGTCCGGATCCGGCAGCCTGCCGCCCGGTTCGAGGTCCGGATCCAGACGCTTCATCGCTTCCGGAGTCATGCCGCACAGCTGAAGGTATCCCTCATACTTTCCTTTCAGCGCAAGCGCCGAAAAATTGAGCACCGGGTCTGCACTTCTTACATGTTCCAGTGTTTTGAGCTCTTCGATGGTTTCGTCCGTAATATATTTATCAGGCGCTTCCTCTTCACTCATACCGCCGCTGTAGCTGTACATCATACCGTCACCGGATTTTCCCGTGACAGTGAGCCCTGTCGTGCCGCCGTCAAGTTCCATCTGTTCATACATAGACTGCTGCAGTCCCAGACCGAGGGAGATCATGACGACGATGGACGCCGTCCCGATCACCACGCCGAGGATCGTCAGGAATGCCCGCAGTTTCCGCCGCTTAAGGCTGCCTGCGCTCATCCTCAGTAAATCGCTCCACCTCATCTAACAACTCCTCCTCTTCCGACGACCGGTTCTTCTTCTTTCTCCGTTTCAGCACTACAGTTGTCACAACGGCAGCGGCAGCAACGATGATCACAACTGCGGCAATAAGCCCTGCCGGGCTTCCCGTCTCCTCGGGCATGTCCGTCATCATCTCCATATCCGCCGGCTCCATCTCTGCCGTAACCGTCATCGTAAACGGCTGTTCCACCGAGTATTCCCTGCCGGAATCATCTTCATATGTCAAAATAAGTTTACAGTTGGATTCATCATAGGATTCAGCAACGGCTGTCACAATACTGTCGATCGTTCCCGTAGCTCCGGACTCCAGATTGCCGATAAACTGTTCTTCACCCTCGATGGCAGATCCTTCAAACCTCGCTTTCACGTTGTACATCTTTACTCGTCCGAGATTATACAGATTGCAGGTAATATTAGCCTCTTCATAGACCGCTACCGTATCCGGCATGATCTGGATCTCGCTGAATTCGAATCTTGCCTCCTGCGTGACCGGGATCGCAAGGCTGGACTCCCCCTCGAACTGCGCGGCATTGCCGTCCTCATATTTCATAGTCATCGTAATGCTGTACGGCTTCTGGATCAGGTCCGCCCGGCTGTTCAGATCGATGGAAATATCCTTCGTGCCGTCCGCCGGTATCTTGTCCAGATAGATCGAACTGGAACCCGAAACCGGCAGAAACGCCGGAGCTTCCGCCGCTTCATCCGTCCCGGATGCAGGCGCCTGGAGATCAAAGAGCATGTTTGTGACCGCTGTCTTTTTGGATGTATTTTTCAGATGGATCACAAGCTTAAAGTTGCTTCCTGCTTTCACTGTCCCCGGATCGGTATCAAATCCCGTAACAATGACACGGGGGACTGATCCATCGCCGGAACCTGAAGATCCCCCGCCTGCCGAGACAGGGTCGCCGTTGTATATGCCGCCGTCGTAGGAGTCTTTGCCGGACGAGGCCGCACTGCCTCCCCCTCCGCCTCCGGAGCCGCTGTCACCGGTCTGGTCTTTACCGGTACTGCTGTTTTCATTTTTGTCCGCCGGTCCGCCGGGCTGTGGATCTCCCTGCCCCTTATCGCTGTTCCCGCTGTCGGATGTGCTTTTCTCCGCCTCTGTCTTCACAAAGACATACCGGTCTGCTTCATACAGCTTATCCCCGTCATCATATGTAAGCCTGAATGTCAGTTTATAAGATTTCCCAGTCACATCCGGTCTCACGGTCAGTTTGTCATCACCGCCGCCCCACAGAGCCGTCGTCTTCGAACCGGCACTGATCGTCCCGAGGCTCTGCTCATAATTGAGTTTATCCATATCAAACGGCCATTCATCCGTGCTGGAGATCACAGGCGCGATCGTCACATTCTGCGCATCCACATTGCCTTTGTTCAGCACATCGATCTTGAGCTCTGCTTCTGCTCCCGCTTTATAGACAGGAGTCTTCTGCCCGTCGCCTACACTCAATGTGATCTGATTTAATCCCTTTGGCTCCCGGTTCTCCTCTTCCTCCGCGCGGACGCCCACCGGCATGAGCATACAGATCGTAACGATCATGCACAGCAGCACCGCCCCCGCTCTTTTTAATTGTTTCATAGTCTCTCTCCTCCATCGCATATTTCAGGTGTGTTCACGTCGATCTTTACGATCTTTCCATCAATAATGTGGAATACTCTGTCCGCATATTCCGCCAGGTGGTCGTCATGCGTCACCATCACAAGCGTCTTGCCCTGCTCCCGCACAACTTTCCGCATAAGGCGCATCACATCTTCCGATGTGTGGGAGTCCAGATTCCCAGTAGGTTCATCGGCAAAAATGATCGCCGGATCTGCCACTAACGCCCTCGCTACGCCCACTCTCTGCTGCTGGCCTCCTGACATCTGGTTCGGCATATGCTTCTTGTGCCTGCTCAAGCCCACCATATCCAGCATCCTGTCCGCTTTTTTGATTCTCACCTTCGGCGCTTCTCCGCGGAACATGAGCGGCAGGGCGACATTCTCCAACGCATTCATCGTTCCGATGAGATGGAACGACTGAAAAATAAAACCGACATTTTCCCTGCGGAACCGCACAAGGTCATCTTCTTTCAGCTTCTCAATATGACTCCCGCTTATAATGACCTCGCCTTTCGTGGGCCGCTCAAGCCCCGCCAGCATGTTGAGGAGCGTCGATTTTCCGGACCCGCTGGTGCCAACGATCGCGCAGAACTCTCCCTTATGTATCTCGAAGCTCACGCCGTCCAACGCCCGGACGACAGAATCTCCTACGCGGTAGAGTTTATAAAGATTGCTTACTGTTATCGCTTCTATCCCTTTCTCCCCCTCTCCGTTGCATAATTTCTTTTGATTCTAATAAATAAAATGGAATATTTTAGAGGGAAGACTATGAATTTTTTCTTAAGATTCCACGCTCAAAGATCTGCCGCTCCTGCTGCCGGGGCGGCAGCAGGCCGGGCGTGCCGCAAAAAACAGCCTTATCCAGAAAATGTTGGATCTAAGGCTGTTTTCTACTTTTCTACTTTTTTCTCTTGTTGCATTCCTGATGTCGGAATCCTGTGCTTATGCCTTCCTCTTTCTGTACACTCCAAGACAGCAGGCTGCCAGGAACGCTGCTGCAGTCATTGTTCCCACCCAGAGGCCGGCTGCCGTATCATCCCCGGTCTTTGGGCTGTCTTTACCGGATGTGCCGCCGGATGTGGATGTATCGCTTCCGGACTGGTGGCTGCCGGAACCGGAAGGATCTCTCCCGGCTGTGCCGGAAGTTTTTTCTGTGAATACCACTTTGACTTCTGTTCCGTCCTCATTCACCGGATCCGCACGGTAAGTATGGTCTGCAAGCTCTTCTGTCACGTCTGTTCCGTTATAAAGCACTTCCTCTAAGGTATATCCATCTGCCGGAGAAAACTTCCATTCCGTTTCCGTAAGGCGGGGGATCTTTACTTCCATATGGGATACCTCGCCCTCACAGGTCTGGCCATTCACCGTGACCGTTCCCTTTCCGACAATGGTCAGCGTTGCTTTATGGGTTTCCGGCACTTGTGTTGTAATTGTTGTGGAAGAAGATTGCCCGGCCGTCTGTTCCTGAGCCTTTACACTGACCGGAAAAAGCAGACATACACACATCGCAAGCAGGGTCACTCCTGCCATCCATTTTTCCTTTTTCACGGTCACACCTCCCTTCTGCTTATCTTTTTCCGTTTCCATGGTCTGGCTTAAGGTGCCGGTGGTGTGATCAAAGATGCCGTAAAGGTCAGAGTTGCCTGATAAGTGCCGGCATACGCTTTGGCCCAGTCTTCTTCCTTAACCTGTACAGCCAGCGGGATTTCCTTTGTTTCATCTCTCATTTCTTTCTCATTCCAGATAGAAGAACCAGCTGCCCAAATGGGCCACGTCTTTCAAATATAAGAAAAACAATGCCTATATCATGGGACTCTGTCTCTCTTACAGGGTGAACCTCAGGCTCTCCCTCCGCCAGACTGCACAGGCCATGAAAGAAATCCATGGGATCGAGATCTCCCATACTATGGTCAATAACTATGATGCTAGGGTCAAAAGCCCCCTATAGTACCTTGAAAAGTTCATATGTCTTGTAGTAAATACAAGCGCAAATACAGTACTTGCTGTATAATAGAGATATCTTAGGAAAGAAGGTAATCCCTATGTCATT
>DWVY01000033.1 GCA_019119995.1 Candidatus Mediterraneibacter faecavium
CTCGTTGTAGGACGGGATTCTCGCGAACTTCACCATTCTGAACTTCATGACCATGTGGTCGATGAGCTCCTGCGCCTGCTCCACTGTCAGGATGCCCTTCTCCATATCTCTCTGAATATAGATGTCAAGGAATGTGGAGATACGTCCCACACTCATAGCAGCTCCGTTCTGTGTCTTGATCGCTGCAAGGTATCCGAAATACAGCCACTGAACAGCCTCTTTTGCGTTTGTCGCCGGCTTGGAAATATCATAGCCGTACGCCTCAGCCATCTCCTTCATTCCATTGAGCGCGCGGATCTGGTCAGCGATCTCTTCGCGGAGACGGAAATCTGTTCCCTTCATTCCGTGTCTCTCATACTCAACAAAATCAGACTGTTTCTTCTCGATCAGGTAATCGATACCGTAGAGAGCCACACGACGGTAGTCACCTACGATACGTCCTCTTCCGTATGTATCCGGAAGTCCTGTGATGATCTTGTTGTGACGCGCTTTCTTCATCTCAGGCGTGTAGATATCAAACACAGCCTGATTGTGTGTTTTATGATATTTTGTAAAGATTTCATGCAGTTTTTCACTCGGAGTGTATCCGTAAGTTGTACAAGCCTGCTCCGCCATCTTGATCCCGCCGTACGGCATGAATGCTCTCTTAAGCGGTTTATCTGTCTGAAGTCCTACGACCTGCTCCAGATCTTTCATGTCTTCGTTGATGTATCCCGGTCCGTATGCTGTCAGTCCGGAAACAACCTCTGTCTCCATATCAAGGACGCCGCCTTTGGCACGCTCCTCTTTCTGAAGCCTGGAGAGTTCTCCCCAAAGTTTATTTGTCGCCTCTGTGGGATCTGCAAGGAATGACTCGTCTCCGTCATACTGAGTATAGTTGTGCTGAATGAAATCACGCACATTGACTTCCTCTTTCCAGAGATGTCCGCCAAAACCTTCCCACTGGTCAAAATTTGCTTTTGCCATTTTCTGAAAACCTCCTCTGAAATCTTTAAAACATTTAAATCTCTTATTGACATGCGCTAGTATATCATCACGGATATAAAAATGCAAGCTTTATCATGATAATAGTTATCATTTTCGTCCATGTATCTGTTTTTATACAAAATGTGGTTTTTTCTCAACATCTTGTATAAATGTATTTATTCGAATACACTCATTAGTGGATTGATACTATTTTCACATTCTGTTATAATACATCGGAAGGGCAGGTACCCGTAAGCCTTGAAGTCTTTCGCTGTACCTGCAGAAGAGACATTAATCTATATTCAATCGGAAAGGCAGTAAAATCAGTATGAAGATCCGAAAATCCCGTCCAGATGAGCTGGAATTACTTGTAAAAATGTATGAGAATGCCCGTCTTTTCATGGCAGGCCATGGCAATCCCTCCCAATGGGGACAGACTTATCCTAAAAAAAATCTCATCGCAGCTGATATTGAATCCGGATGTTCCTATGTCTGTGAAGAGCACGGACAGATCATCGCCACATTTTATTACAAAGAGGGGCCTGACGACACCTATCGGCGGATCTACAGCGGCGAATGGCTGAACGAACGTCCCTACGGAGTTGTCCACCGCATCACCTCGAACGGCACTGTAAAAGGCGCCGCTTCTTTCTGCCTGAACTGGGCATTTGAGCAATGCGGCAATCTAAAGATCGACACACACCATGACAACCGGATCATGCAGCATCTTCTCGATAAAAACGGCTTTACATACTGCGGGATCATCTATACCGAAGACGGCAGCGAACGTATGGCATACCAAAAGGCGGAGTGAAATTCACCCCGCCTTTTCAAATTACTGTCTGATATTAAGATGCCGGGGCGTTTGCCCCTGGCATCATTTTAGCCTGGCATCATTTTAGCCTGGCATCATTTTAACCTGGCGTCATTTTAGCCTGGCATCATTTTAGTAATGGATCACGACCGGCGTTCCCACTTCCAGCATATCATACAGAGCCGCCGCCTGATCAAGAGGCATATTGATACAGCCATGGGAGCCGATCCCCGGCGTCTGGTTCAGGGATCCCCCAAAGGCCGACTGCCATGTAGCATCATGAAGACCGATCCCGCTCCACGTCACCCGCATCCAGTAGCTCACCGGCGTCCGATAGGAAGGTTCCCCCGTGGCAGGATCCGTAGCACCGGTCAGCACCTGGTTTCTTCCCTTTTCCAGTATTGAATAAGTGCCCTCCGGCGTGATCCTCTCCGGGATCGGCTGTCCGGTCACCACATCGGTCTCCAATGCGACGCTGCCGTCCACCACATACCACATATGCTGCGCACTCAGGTCAACATCTACATATGTATTTCCCCAGTCCGGCATCGCATGTGCCGCCGCTGTTCCTCCGATATAGTATTCCGGTTCTCTTTCCAGCGTCTTCCCGTTTTTGACCGCATCTACGATCACGTCATACTCAGCGATCTCATTGATCGACCACCCATATGTTCCGCCGCTTACTGTCGTCTCTCTCCCGGCGGGCGTCGTAAAAGTCCTTGTGGTTCCCATTGTGTCATATTTGTCGCCAAACTCCTGCAGCCACTGTCTGACGGCATCCTCGCTGATGGTAACCTGCATCTTGTCATCTACGGCAAGCCATCCCGAAATAACAGAAGCATCCACCACCACTTCCTCTGTCATCGGGTAAATGATCTTCGCCTTACAGTACTGGTTCATCTGGTCACATGCCGCCTGAACTTCGACGGAAGCAGCCGTATACGGCGGCTCGGCATAACATTTCTCAGCCTCAAGATCAAGCGAAGCCTGAAGCTCCTCAAATGCTGATGCGATCCTCTCTTCCAGGGCATCCCGCTGAACAGCCGTGCCGTACTGCTCCGGCTCGATCACATACCGCTCCCCGTCAAACTTCGGATAAGCCGAGACAGCCGGCGTCTGCTCGCCCGTTACCGCATGCAGTGAATCAATCTTTTCCGTCAGCTTATCCGCATCATAAGACACTTCTATCTTCGCCTCATCCACATGATCTCTGAAAAAAGCTCCGGGCCATAAAAAACTTTCCTGTTCTTTCAGGATCTTTTCCAGATCTGCTGAGTCTTCATATTTCAGCCCGATATCTGCTCCGGCAATGCTTTCCCTGTTTCCGTTGATCTCCTCCAGTTCCAGTTCAAACTGCGCGACATCGTCCCTGAGCAATCGCTCTGCCTGCTGCACCGTTTTCCCCGAAACATCATGCCCGTTTATCTCCGTATGGAAAAGATAATGACTCCTGAAATAAAAGGCGATCCCCAGATACACAAGCACGACCGCCGCCAGACAGACCGCCGCTATACACAGGATCTTCCCTGACTTCCCCATCTTCCCCGCCTTTTCCGTCTTTTCCGTCTTCTCCATCTTTCCCGCCTCTTCCATTCTTCCGCCCTCATTTCCCATTTTTCACTGGACACAGTGTCATATCCCTATCTTATAAAGATACAGCCGATAATTCAAGCAAATTTACACAAAAATGGAAATTCGTGTTTGTCGAAAGGCTAACGCCGCAGTAGAAGAAAGTATATTGATCGGATAAAGGACGCAGAAAAGGAGAATACTACAACGCTGTGCCGACCCGCTCTGCCTCATCCCCTCGAATCCATGTAACGCGATATCAAAATGCTCGTCCATTGGAACTCGTATTTTAACATCGCTAACATGGAGAACGAGGTGTATTCGGAACGCTCCATGTCGATGCACAGCTTATGCAGTATCCTCTTTTTCTGCTGTCTCATCCAGTCGGTAATCTTTCTTCTCACCGCCGCTTCATCTTTCAACAAACACTCATTAAAAGTTGGAAGAAGCCGGGACTTCACAAACTAAGATTTCAGGTATTCCACCCGATATAGAAACCGG
>DWVY01000034.1 GCA_019119995.1 Candidatus Mediterraneibacter faecavium
CGGGAAAATGAAATTGTCTGAGTGAAACGAGTTGTTCATTTTCCCGATTGCTTTTAGCTGTATCACAGGTTTGTTACTTTATCTTATATTCCGTAACCGGAGCCGGAAGCATTCCCTCCCCGCCCGTCCCGATAACGTGGATCAACATATTGTGTCCGATTGATTTTCGGATGTTTCATGTTTTATCGCAAAGTATCTCGCCGACAAACACAAAGTTAATTTACCGTACGTTTTATGTAGGTTGTATGCAGTATATGATGCGCTTTCTCGCTCCCCGGCGCGCCCAGATATTCTCTGTACAGTTTCTTAATGGACGGGTTCTCATGGGACTTCCGAATCGTCTTTGCCGCATCGTTATCATAGAGGGCTTTCGCACGCAGCGCCCTTACGTCCGTGAAGTTCCGCACATTTGCATGTACCTGCGGCTGGCCGCCGCCGTTTACGCAGCCGCCCGGACAGCACATGATCTCGATGAAGTGATAGTCTGCCTCGCCGGAACGTACTTTATCCATGATGGTCTTCGCGTTGGAAAGTCCGGAAGCGACTGCGACTTTCACGTCTGTCCCTGCCACATTATAGGCTGCCTCTTTGATTCCCTCTGTGCCGCGCACTTCCATGAACTCAACCTTTTCCAGAGTCTCCCCGGTCAGCGTCTCCACAGCCGTGCGCAGGGCTGCCTCCATCACGCCTCCGGTGGCGCCGAAGATAACTCCTGCGCCTGAAGATTCACCAAGCGGATCGTCAAATCCCTCATCCGGCAGGCTGCGAAAATCGATACCTGCTTTTCGGATCAGACGTGCCAGTTCTCTTGTTGTGATAGAGATGTCAACATCCGGCACTCCCGCCGCATACTGGTCTTCTCTCTGAAGCTCAAATTTCTTCGCCGTACACGGCATGACGCTGACGCACACGATATCTTCCGGGGCGATTCCCATCTTCTCTGCGTAATATGTCTTGGTAACGGCCCCGAACATCTGCTGGGGCGACTTACAACTGGACAGATGCGCCAGCTGATCCGGATAATAATGCTCACAGTATTTGATCCATCCCGGCGAGCAGGAGGTCATCATCGGCAGGACGCCTCCATTCTGCACGCGGTCAATGAATTCATGCGCTTCCTCCATGATGGTAAGGTCAGCGCTGAAATCTGTGTCAAATACTCTGTCAAATCCGATCCTCCTGAGAGCTGCTGCCATCTTACCTTCCACATCCGTTCCCATAGGATAACCGAACTCTTCGCCCAGTGCCGCACGGACAGACGGCGCAGGCTGAACGACCACATGTTTTGTCTCATCAGCGATCACTTCGAGAACGTCGTCAATATTGCTCTTCTCGTAGAGTGCTCCGGTAGGACAGGCGGAGATACACTGCCCGCAGGATACGCAGCTCGTATCGCCAAGCCCCATATCGAACGGCGAACCGATAAATGTGGCAAATCCTCTGTTATTCGGTCCGATGACACCCACACTCTGTACTTTTTCACACACGGCAGAGCATCTCCGGCAGAGGATACACTTGTTGTTATCCCGTACCATATGTACCGCACTCTCATCGAGCTCATAATGAGGCGTTTCTCCCGCAAAATAATCCTCGTCCGTCACGCCCAGTTCCTGACAGAGTTCCTGAAGTTCACACTGCCCGCTGCGCACGCAGGAAAGACATTTCTTGTCATGGTTGGACAGGAGGAGCTCCAGCGTCCTTCTTCTGGAATCCATCAGTTTCTTCGTATTTGTCAGCACTTCCATGCCCTCGGACACCGGGTAGACACATGCTGCCACCAGATTTCTTGCTCCTTTTACTTCTACCACACACATACGGCATGCGCCGATCTCGTTGATCTCTTTTAAATAGCACAGCGTGGGGATGCGGATCCCCGCCGCCTGCGCCGCCTCAAGGATCGTAGAACCTGCGGGTGCAGTTACATTCAGGCCGTTTATCTTTAAATTTACATTTTCCATTCTCACTGCCCTCCCTTATTCTTTATAGATCGCGCCGAACCGGCATTTCTCTATGCAGGCGCCGCATTTTAAGCATTTCTCGGGATCGATCATATGTACTTCCCTTACCGAGCCGATGATCGCATCCGCCGGACAGGTTCTCGCGCAGAGCGTACAGCCCTTACATTTATCCGGATCGATCTTGTACTGCAGCAGGTCTTTACAGACTCCCGCCGGACACTTCTTGTCAACGATATGGGCAATATATTCATCCCTGAAATAACGCAGTGTGGAGAGCACCGGATTTGGCGCTGTCTGCCCGAGGGCGCACAGCGAACTGGACTGGAGATGATAACAGAGCTCTTCCAGCTTATCCAGATCTTCCATAGTCGCCTGGCCTTTTGTGATCTTCTCAAGGATCTCCAGCATACGTCTCGTACCGATACGGCATGGAGTACATTTACCGCAGGACTCATCCACGGTGAACTCCAGGAAAAACTTTGCAATATCCACCATACAGGTATCTTCATCCATAATGATCAGTCCGCCTGATCCCATCATAGAGCCGATTTTTTTCAGATTATCATAATCGATGGGCACGTCAAGATGCTCCGCGGGGATACATCCGCCGGACGGTCCTCCGGTCTGGGCAGCCTTGAACTTCTTACCGTTCGGAATGCCTCCGCCGATCTCCTCCACGATCTCGCGGAGCGTCGTTCCCATGGGGACTTCCACAAGACCTGTGTTGTGGATCTTTCCTCCGAGGGCAAATACCTTCGTCCCTTTTGAATTTTCCGTTCCCATAGAAGCAAACCATTCCGGACCGTTCACGATGATCTGCGGAATATTTGCAAATGTTTCCACGTTGTTTAAGATAGTGGGTTTCTGGAAAAGACCTTTAAGGGCCGGGAACGGCGGACGGGGGCGCGGTTCTCCTCTGTTTCCTTCGATGGATGTCATGAGCGCTGTTTCTTCTCCACAGACAAACGCTCCCGCGCCAAGTCTTAATTCAATATCAAAATCAAATCCGCTGTCAAATATATTCTTCCCGAGCAGTCCGTATTCTCTTGCCTGATTTATGGCAATCTCGAGACGTTTCACTGCGATAGGGTACTCGGCGCGCACATAGATATATCCCTGCGACGCTCCGATCGCATAGCCTGCGATCGCCATTGCCTCCAGCACTGCATGGGGGTCACCCTCAAGGATCGAACGGTCCATAAATGCTCCCGGATCTCCTTCATCCGCGTTGCAGCAGACATATTTCTGATCCGCCTCATTTGCCGCGGCAAACTTCCACTTTAATCCCGTAGGGAATCCGGCTCCTCCCCGTCCTCTCAAGCCGCTGTCCAGGAGGATCTGTATCACATCCTCCGGCGTCTTCTCCGTCAGTACGATGCCCAGCGCTTCATATCCGCCGGTTCCGATATATTCTTCAATATTTTCAGGGTTGATCACACCGCAGTTTCTCAATGCTACCCTGTGCTGTTTCTTATAGAAATTCGTCTCATTGAGCGGGATGATCTTGTCAGTTTTCGTCGTCTCATCATAGAGCAGACGTGTGACAACTCTTCCTTTTAACAAATGCTCGGATACAATTTCCGGGATGTCGTCCTCCTGGACCATAGAATAAAAAGTTCCTTCCGGATATACGATCATGACCGGACCGAGCGCGCACAGTCCGAAACATCCCGTCTTAACGACACCGACTTCTTCGGACAGGCCGTTGGCTGCGATCTCTTTTTCCAGTCTGTCCCGGATCCGCTGGCTGCCGGAAGAGGTACATCCGGTTCCCCCACAGACGAGTACGTGTGAACGATACATATTTTCAAGCCTCCTTTTCTCTGTGTTCCGCCTGTTCCTTACAGGCTGTTCTGTGCTGCGCTCAGAGTATATTTGGTCACTACCTGTCCGCCCAGCAGGTGAAGACGCAGTACCTCCAGCGCTTTCTCGGGAGTCATCTTCACATAAGTCACTTTTTCTTTGCCCGGCTCCATCACTTCCACGATAGGCTCATACTGGCACAGGCCGATGCATCCGGTCTGTGTCACACAGATCTTTTCGCTCAGATTCTGTTCCTGAACCGCATCGGAGAGCGCGGTCAGCACCGGTCTCGCCCCGCTTGCGATCCCGCAGGTTGCCATTCCCACGACCACACGGATCTGGTTTTCATTCTCCGCGCGTACTCCGACCTTTCCCTGCATTTTCGCGCGGATCGCGCGTAATTCTTCAAGAGATTTCATATGATTCCTCCGTTTCTGCCGCAGACAGCTGAACTGTCACATTGTCTCATTGTCTCAAATATCAGCTCCGCCGTCTGTCTCATATTTGTTCTGATCCAGATATTCCCAGATAAACAGGGATACCTCGGGCTCCATAAATGAGATCTCATCGCCCAGCATCTCCCGCATTTCCCGGGTATCCAGTGTAAAACTCTTATCGTCATACTCATAGGTATACTTAAAATCAATCTGCTCGTTAAACACGACCAGCGTATGTATGGTAGAGCTGATATCACCCAGCGGCATCCTGTCAATATGCGATAAGATAAATACTGCTTTTACTATTGTTCCGATCCCTTTTTCCGAATTAATGCTGAATGTCCCTCCCGTGCTCTCCGCCGCCTGCTTAAAAAACGGGAGCCCGAGCCCTACGATCCTTGTCGTCCTTGTTGTAAAGAACGGATCCTGCGCGCGTTTCACCTGATCTGCCGTCATCCCGCATCCGTCGTCTTTGATCACGACAGTCAGAGTGTCTTCTTTTGTATTTACGGACACTGTGATCTCGATCAGCGCCGCCTTCGCCCGCACAGAATTCTCGGCAACATCCAGAATGTTCAGAGATATCTCCGGCATCATGGCTTATTCGTACTTTGCCAGGATGCCGTCTATGTCGTCCACTGTCAGACGCCCATACACTTCATCATTGATCATCATGACCGGCGCGAGTCCGCAGGCTCCCACGCATCGGCACGCATCCAGCGAGAACTTGCCGTCCGGCGTGCACTGTCCGCCCTCGATTCCCAGCTTCTCCATCAGGGCATTATAGATATCTCCGGAACCTTTCACGTAGCACGCCGTCCCGAGACAGACAGAGATCCTGTATCTGCCCTTCGGGTTCAGGGTAAACTGTGAATAAAATGTAGTGACGCCGTAGATCTTCTCCAGAGGGATGCCGGTCTGGTCCGAGATCATCTTCTGCACTTCATAAGGAAGATATCCGTATATTTCCTGTGCTTTCTGCAGGATCGGCATGAGAGCGCCTTTTTCGTCCCGAAGCTCGTCGATCACTTTTAAGAGCTCTTCCTCCTGCTCTTTCGTTCCGGAAAACGGAACGGTTCCTTTCTTAGCTGTCATTCTTCAACCTCCAATTCTGCTTTGGCAAAAGTCCAGTCCTGAGGACAGTGCGTCCCGGACTTCCACCCATTGTATGCTCATTAAAACAATGATATCACACGATATGCCGATACGCCACTTAAAAGTATGAAAATTTCGTCTATTTTACTATCATATATTTTTTTACTGAATTTTCCGGTAACAGTATCATTGTACTATTTCTGTTTATACAATTATTGTCTTTTCCATATCCAGATGTTATACTGACTGAAACAGCATCGGCGCCGCCTGTTTCCGGCAGCCGGGCCGATGCAGTCAATGTTCGGTTTTGATTCTTTTGGGAGGGCTTATGACGATCAGAGATATGCAGAAAGTGCTTGACGCACAGTTTCTGTACGGCGAGGAACTTGCCGACTTAGATGCACAGTTTGTTTTTTCAGCGGATATGATGAGCGACGTCCTTGCATACTGCGGGAAATGTTCCGTACTCATCACCGGTCTCTGCAATCCGCAGGTCGTACGCACGGCTGAGATGCTCGATATCTGCTGCATTATCTTCGTCCGCGGCAAGATGCCGGATGAAAATATGCTGGCGCTGGCGAGAGGCAAGTCTATCGCCGTTCTTGCCACAAAGCATTATATGTTCACCACCTGCGGCATCCTGTATGAAAACGGACTCAGAGGAGGTGCCTGAATGGGGGATCAGCTTATCTTTACTTATGTCATCGACGGAAATGATTTTACCCGTGCGGGCGAGGCCAGCAGCTCTGTCAAAAACAAACTGAAGATGCTGGGCGTCAGCAGCGACGTCATCCGCAAAACAGCGATCGCCATGTATGAGGGAGAGATCAATATGGTCATCCACGCAGACGGCGGCACCATCACGGTCACAATATCGGATAAGGACATTACCATGGTCCTTGCGGATACAGGTCCCGGCATCCCCGACATCGAGCAGGCCATGCAGGAAGGATTCTCCACTGCCCGGGAAGAAGTGCGCTCCCTCGGCTTCGGGGCGGGGATGGGGCTTCCGAATATGAAACGGTATTCCGATGAGATGCATATCGACACTGTAGTAGGACAGGGGACAACGATCACAATGAAAGTCAATCTGTAAAGGAGGAACTGTCTGTGGGCACAAACAAATTCATACGTTCCGTAAGGCTTAGGGAATCCGCCTGCCAGGGCTGCATCAACTGCATCAAGTACTGCCCCACCCAGGCAATCCGCGTACATAACGGCAAGGCGCATATCATAGATAAGTTCTGCATCGACTGCGGCCGTTGCATCCGCTACTGCCCGCATCACGCCAAGATCCCGGTCTATGATCCGCTCTCCGTTATAAATAATTTCAAATATACGGTTGCTCTTCCGGCGCCGTCGCTCTATGCGCAGTATAATAATCTGACAAATACAGATATTGTGTTAAATGCGCTGCTGAAGCTGGGCTTTGACGATGTATATGAGGTGAGCGCGGCTGCGGAGCTGGTGTCTGAGGCTTCCAGATCATATATCAAGCAGCATATGGACGAAGCGCCCTTTATCAGCTCCGCCTGTCCGTCCGTGATCCGGCTGATCCGGGTGAAATTTCCCGCACTTATCTCCCGTCTCCTGCCCATCAAAGCGCCGGTGGAGGCGGCGGCGGAGATCGCGCGGGCGCAGGCGATGAAGAAGACCGGGCTGAAGCCGGAGGAGATCGGCATTATCTTTATCTCGCCCTGTCCCTCCAAAGTATCCTACGCAAAAGCTCCTCTCGGGATCGAAAAAAGCAATATCGACAATGTAGTAGCGATCAAAGACGTATACCCGCTCCTGCTGCCCCATATGAAACATGACGAGAGCCAGTTAAAGCCGCTCTCCCATTCCGGACGCATCGGCATCGGCTGGAGCAATGCAGGCGGAGAGGCGGGCGGTCTTCTCACGGACAGCTACCTTGCGGCGGACGGCATCGTAAATATCTTAAGAGTGCTGGAGGAACTCGAAGACGAGAAACTCCACGGGCTCACATTCGTAGAGCTGAACGCCTGTAGCGGCGGCTGTGTCGGCGGCACGCTCACCGTGGAGAACGCCTACATCGCCATGGCAAAGACAAAACGCCTGACGAAATATCAGCCCGTGTCGAAAAATCATCTCGATGACACTCCAGAACTCCGGAATATATACTGGGCCGACGATATCGAATACGAGCCCGTCTTCCGCCTTGGAAATACATTCAAGGAAAGCCTGAAAATGATGAGCGACGTAGAGAAACTGACCGCCCGGTTCCCGGGACTTGACTGCGGCTCCTGCGGAGCTCCGACCTGCCAGACACTGGCTGAGGATATCGTGCGCGGGGAAGCGACCCCCAACGACTGTATCTATGTCCTGCGTTCCAATATCGCCGACCTGTCCCAGAAGATCGAGTCGCTGACACAGGGCGAGAAAACCGGAAAGCCGTTGTCCGAGGAGGAAGATGAAATGCTCCGCAGATATATCAAAGAACTGACCACGGAGCTGGCCTCATTCGGAGTGCCGGGAAACTACCGGCGCTCCGGACAGAACTGATCATCAGGTTTCTGTCTGCCGGCCATGAAAAAGAAAGAGAGGTCATGACATATGAAATTACAGACTGTACTGGACCTTCCGGAATGCAAAGTTCTGGTAAAAGGAGATCCAGCGCGTGAGATATCAAAAGTATTCTGCTGCGATCTTTTGAGCATCGCTATGGGAAAGGCCCCCGCCGACAGCGTCTGGGTCACTGTCATGGGAAACAAAAACACCCTCGCCGTAGCCACCCTTGCGGACGTGGCCTGTATCGTACTGGCAGAGGGCATCGGGATGGATGAGGGGACTCTGGAAAAGGCCGAAGAGGAAGGGATCGCCATACTCGCAACGGAGCTTCCGGTCTTTGATATTGCCCTCGAAATCCACGAGGCGGGCGAATCATGATCCCGCTTTACTATGACCTGCACATCCACTCCTGCCTCTCCCCCTGCGGGGACGATGACATGACCCCCGCCAATATCGTGGGGATGGCCGCGGTCAAAGGGCTGGACGTGATCGCCCTTACAGACCATAATTCCTGCAGGAACTGTCCTGCCGCCATGTACCACGGTGAAAAGTACGGCGTGACCGTGATCCCCGGTATGGAACTGACAACCCAGGAAGAAGTTCATGTGATCTGCCTCTTTCCCACGCTGGATGACGCCCTTCGCTTTGATGCCCTTATATATGAGAAGCTGCTGCCGTTTCCAAACCGGGAAGATATTTTCGGGAAGCAGCAGATCATGGATGAGAGAGACGAAGTGACCGGAACTGTGAAAAATCTCCTCATCAATGCTACTTCTATCTCTTTCGACGATGTGTTCCCGTTGGTTGGATCCTTCCAGGGCATCGCATATCCCGCCCATGTGGATAAGGCTTCCACGAGCCTGCTCTCCAATCTTGGCTTCGTACCTCCCGGCAGTACGTTTACCTGCGCGGAGTTCCATGACTTTAAAAATCTCCACCGGATCAGGCGCGAGCACCCGTATTTTGAAAATTGCAATGTGATCTGCTGTTCCGACGCCCATTACCTACAGGATATCCATGAACCGGAATATCAGCTTTATGCAAAGTCGAGAGAAATTTCTGATATACTGGAAACACTGACAAAGGGACTGCCGATCCATACTGATCTTTGATCCCTGACAAACAGACCAGGAGGGTTATCCGGAAAATCCCCTTTTATCGGGGAATGACACGCAGGCGGAGCGCTCCGATCTGCAGCCCGTCTGCACCGTAGAAGAACCGGATCGCGTTTTCCCCCTGCCGGATCATCCCGAGATTCTTCTCCCGTGTGATCCATCTGCCCTCCGTTCCATTGATCTGGATCACGCCCCGGTATTCCTCATTGCAGAATACAGATACCGGTATCTGGGCGAACGGGGTCAGGTCTGCGCACATCTCCATAGAGATGATAAGCTCTCCGCCGGTCTTTGCTATAATCCCGAACTGATCTGACCGTCCCTGCTGCGGATCCAGTTTTGCAGCGTCATACTCCAGACCGGCGTCTTTCATTTCATAATACTCTATCTCATCATCGATCCTGTCCGCAGCCTTTAGTTCCGCTGCCGCCGCTTTTTCGTCCGGACTTACAGCGTCCATCTGCCGGACCATGGCCGGGGTCTCAAGAATATATGATAAGATGTTGACGGCTGTCCGCTGCAGATATCCCCGGCTCAGTTTCCCCGCCGCAAGCATCTCCTCCACATCGTCGTGCTCCGGGTTTTCGGCCGGACATGGAACGCACATATAGAGGTCATTCTGCGCAAGGAGCATAGGCGTCTTTGCTTCTGTGGAAGCATCTTTTCCCGGATAATTGGCTTTCGCCCACCAGTCTGTCATCACGATCCCCCGGAATCCCCATTCATCTCTGAGAATGCCCGTGCATAATTCTTCATTTCCCGACGTCCACAGACCGTTCACAGCGCCGTAGCTTGTCATGACCGAGCGGGCGCCGCCCTCTTTCACCGCAATCTCAAATCCTTTCAGATATATTTCCCGCAGCGCGCGTTCCGAGACGACCGAGTCGGAAGTGCTGCGTCCTGCTTCCTGGTTATTGCAGCAGAAATGTTTGATCGTATTCCCGATCTTCATCTCCCCCATCCCACGGGTCTGGGCCGCGGCGATCTTTCCGGTCAGGAGCGGGTCTTCTGAAATATATTCAAAGTTCCGGCCGTTCAGCGGGTTCCGGTGTATATTCATTCCCGGCCCCAGCAGGGAATCCACTTGATTCAGGCGCAGTTCAAGGCCGGTCATCTCATACAGGCTCTGGATCAGCTCCGGATCAAACGTACATCCCTGCAGTGTCCCGCAGGGGAGCAGGAATGCTTTCGTGCCGCAGTCCATCCGTATGCCGGACGGGCCGTCTGCACAGCACACGGCAGGGATCCCGAACTCTTCAAGCCCTTCGCTTACTCCGCCGAACGCCGAGGCCGTACCGGGCGTGACGCGCCCGCTGCACATGCCCTCCCCGCGGAACATCGTGATCAGTTCCTCATCGGGCAATTGCGCGATGAACTGCTGCATCGTGACCTTTCCTTCAAAAACGTCTTTCAGCTTATATCCCCTGTCTCCGGTATATGGTATCTCTCCGGGAACATCCCGGCGGATCTCTGCACTTTTAAGAGGTGTCTCTTCATAGCAGAGGCTTACCTTTCCGTCTCTGATCTGCGGCCGCATCCGGTTAAACGCCCGCACCGGAGCGCAGCGCTCCTCCAGACGCTCAAGCACCTGATGATCCTCATAGAATTCTCCTGCATATGCCGCGTCCCTTACATTGCCGCCGGCATAGATCCTGTAAACGCCCGCTTCAAGCACATAGCAGGATTTATCTCCCGTCTTTCCCGAATCATCATATGAGGCGAATGTATATTTGGGGATCTCCAATCTGACTGTCTCTGCGCTTCCCGGCGCCAGTTCCTTCGTCTTGGCAAATCCGATCAGCTTTCTCAGCGGATTTCCCAGCATTCCCTGCGGAACTTCTGCATAGACCTGTAGGACCTCCCTGCCAGGCGCTGTTCCCGTATTTTTCACCACAGACTGTATGGTCACTGACTCTTTATTTCTGCCGGCGATCTCTGGCTGTATGTCAAAGGAAGTGTAGGACAGTCCGTATCCGAACGGATATAACACGCGTTCTTTTTCGAATGTCTCGAAATACCGGTATCCCACATAGACGTCTTCTCTGTAATAATTTCTGGTTACATCGCCAAAATTTTCCGTGGACGGATACGCGCCGATCCCGTCGGCAATGGTATCTGAGAGTCTGCCGCAGGGATTTACTCTTCCGGTCAGTACGTCGGCAACAGCGTTTCCGCCCTCCTGTCCGCCCTGCCAGACATACACCACTGCCTGCGGCGCATATTTTTTCACCCAGCTCATATCGATGATATTCCCGGTGTTCAGAAGCACCGCCGTACACCGGCTGTTCTCTGTAACCTGTCTGATCAGACTTTCTTCCTCTTCGGTCAGCAGCCAGCTCCCCGGCTGATCCGTATTATCTTCATCTTCGCCTGCGGTCCTTCCGATGATCACCAGCGAGATGTCGCAGCTTCGGGCAATCTCAAGCATTTCTTCTGTGACGGGCATCTCTTTTTGAAACCATGGCACCTTTCCCCATCCGTTTCCCCGGTCATAAGGGTGGTCTGCGATCCATTCTTTATAGATCTCCTCCAGCCGCGCGTCTACCAAGATCGTGTCTTCCTTTTTCAGCGCGTCCAGAATACTGACCGTGTATCTTGTATTGACCAGTCCTCCCGATCCCAGACCGCTTTTATAATAGTTAAAGGCCGCTCTCCCGAAAACAGCCGTCTTCGCACCCTTTTTCAAAGGAAGCGCGCCCTCCCTGTTTTCCAGCAGCACGCATCCTTCCGCTGCGGTCCTGCGCGCCAGCGCCGCGTATTTTTTTAAATCCAGTGAATACTTCATCCTATCGTTATCTCCTGACTCCCATATGGGCTTTTAATTTTTTCTATTTAAACCGGTATCCCACGCCTACTTCCGTAATGATATGCTGCGGCCGGGACGGATTCTTCTCGATCTTCCTGCGGAGAGTCGCCATGAACACCCGCAGGGTTCCTGCCTCTACGCCCTCTGCATATCCCCACACTTCTTTTAAGATATAATGATGGGTAAGCACTTTCCCCCGGTTGGCGATCAGAAGGAGCAGGATCTTATACTCGATGGGCGTGAGATGGACTTCATGCCCGTCCACTTCCACACGCCGTCTTTCGTAGTCCACAAGAAGATCCCCGTCTGTAAAGCGCAAGTCCTGATCCGCCGGACGGTTTTCCCTTTTTCTTAAGGCGGCGCGGATCCTCGCCAGAAGCTCTCCCATATAGAACGGCTTTGTCACATAATCGTCTGCTCCGGCATCCAGAAGCCTTATCTTCTCCGGTTCCTCCTGCCGTGCCGACACAACGATGATCGGGGTGGAAGCAATCTCCCGGATGCTTCTGACCACGTCCAGACCGTCGCCGTCCGGCAGTCCCAGATCGAGGATCACCAGATCCGGCCGGTTGGCATAGAAAAGGCTTAACGCCTCTTTTACTGACTTTGCCGTCCAGAACGTATAGTTCTCTTCTTTCAGGCTCATCGATATAAAATGGATAATGTATTTGTCGTCCTCAACGATCAATATGGTCTGCTTCTCTTCCATCCCGTTCTGTTCCCCCGTATTCTTCTTCCATTTCTTCCATTTGTACTGCCGTCTGCGCATTCAGCCAGAAGACAAATCTGGCTCCGCCCTCCGGCCGGTTCTCCGCACGGATCTCGCCTCCATGAGCCTTTACGACTTCCCTGCATATGGCAAGTCCCAGCCCCATCCCGTGCTTCTGGTCGGGTCCCCTGCCTGCAAGAGAGACAAATTCACCGAAGATCGTCTCCTCCTGTCCCGGCTCGATCCCCGGTCCGTTATCCTCCACGACAAAGTACGCCCTGCCGTCCTGATACGACACATTCAGCCGGATCAGTCCGTTCTCTTTCGTATGCTTTACCGCATTATCCAACAGGTTTACCAGCACCTGCACGATCAGCCTTGCGTCCACATCCGCGATCAGCACTTCTTCGGGCATGGAATCCTGAAATCTCCTGTGTTCCCTGAGACCGCTCACATGGCTCTCCGCCTCATACACAAGGTCTTCCACCACTTCTTCTCTCCTGCTGATAAAATCCGCGCCGCTCTCGATCTTCGTCATACTCAGGATATTCTCCATCGTGCGGGTCAACCACATGCTCTGTTCCCGGATATCCATTAAAAGCTCATCCTGCTCTTCAGGCCTGGTCACATGGCGCTGCAGGATCAGGTCGCAGTCGCCGATGATCCCCGTCAGCGGTGTCCGGAAGTCATGGGATATGCTGCGCAGCATACTGCTCTTCAGATGCTCCCGCTCTACCTGAAGCTTCGTCTTCTCCTGCTTCTCATAGATCCTCTCCCGGTCAAGGGCGATCCCCATCTGCCCCGCCACAGCGCGTATGAAGATTTCCTGCTCCGCACCAAGCCCCCGGTCTTTCGTAAAGACGATGATCTCTCCCGTCTTACGGGCAATGCCTCCGATCGGGAACAGGACTGCACCTGCCGTGTCCGGCTGTTCGTCCGCACTGCGTTCGTCCAGCCTGACGGCAGCGTCATATCCGGTATTTTCTTTGATATAGGAAAGGCCAAGATCCGTGATCCGTTCCGTTCCCGTGACATTGATAAAGCGCTCCGAGAGTTCCGACATATGCCGGGCTGTCCTCTCATTTTCTTCCGCGATCGCTACCTGCCTGCGGAAACGCGCCGTCATAGCCGACGAGATGAACGATACGATCAGGAAAAAGATCATCAGCACCACATCGTCCGGATTCATGATCGCAAATGTATGGACCGGCACGGTGAAGAAATAGTTGAAGATCAGCACACTTGCCACTGCCCCGACCACGCCGTACTCATATCCCGCCGTAAAGGCACCTGTCAGGATCACGCCGATCAGCAGTACCATAAGGATGTTTTCTTTCATGACTCCGGCGCGGCTCAGGTAAAGACCGATAAGAGCTGCCGCCAACACGATCGCCGCCGTCCGTCCCAGATAGATCAGCCGTTCTCTATGCATGATTTTCTTTATCCGTCCGCTTATCTTCTCCATCTGCTTCATTCTCCCTGCATGATGCTTCTTTTTCTCTCTGATATTATCACTTTGCCTCTAGTTTGACAATGTGGTTCTTGAGCCGTACAATGAACACCTGAACAATTTGACATTCTCTGCACACTTTGCTAATATAACTATAGAAACAGGCACTACCGATAAGCGGTTAGTTCCAAAATATATTAGTTACGAAAAATAACCGCAATCCTTTGGCGTGGGGCGGTTACTTTTTCATGTGATCGATGTATGCAATTAAGATTGTAACAACAATACCGAGTATCATCAGTACAATGGAGAGCATTTCAAAATCACTCATAAGTTCGCCCTCCTTTCCAAGATTTCCCTTTGCAGAGATTTCTATGTAATCAGAGGGTTTAGTCCCTCTGTTGAGGGACCAACCACCTACCGTTCTCTAGCAGTGCCTGATTTAATTTTACCAGAACATAAGTTCGATTTCAACCATATTTTTAAAAACAGCCCCTCGGAGTAAATTTCCCGAGAGGCTGTTTTTCATCTTGGATCATATATAATTGTACCCGCTTAAGCGGCTTTCTTTTCCTGAACTCCCTTTATCCGCCCGATATATGCATACACGTTTCTCACTGTTCCGCCTTTTTCTTCACGTCTGCGCTTCATAAAGCCGTCCACTCCGCGCATGATCCATAATCCGTATGCTCCGCCTGCCATCATGAGCAGGAATAATAACAAATCTTTCAACATATCGATCACCCTCTTTTCTTATCTTTATCATAGCCTTTCTTTCATTAAGAGAGTGATAATATTTGCCGGGCAGGCGTTTAGATTTTGTTTAGACGGTTCTTCATTCAGCAGTTTCCCGTATATACATATTTCAGATACTTCCCTGCCGCATCCCGGAGCCGGTATACTTCTCCTACATCCGTGGCCTTCCGGTCCGTCATCCGGTATCTCGGGAAAAATCTTGTCACATGGAGCACGATTTCAGGATCCACAGAAGCGATCCATTCCGCCTCCCTCTCCATCTCCTCCGCAGAGTCATTCTCTCCCGGCACGATCAGGGTCGTCAGTTCCACATGGCACTCTTTCGCGGCACGCCGGATAAACTCTTTCACCGTCTCAAGACTGCCTCCCAGTTTCCGGTAATACTCCTCTGTAAATCCCTTCAGGTCGATATTCATGGCGTCTATATACGGCAGCAGTTCCTCCAGTACCGGAAGCTTAGCCGTCCCGTTGGTGACCAGGACATTTTTCATCCCGTGCTCATGGACCAGACGGGCAGTATCCCGGACGAACTCGTATCCTGCCAGCGGCTCATTGTAGGTAAATGCCACGCCGATATTTCCCCTGCCGCGGCAGTCTTCCGCCAGATCCGCGATTTCTTCCGGCCGCATCATACGCCAACCGGTATGCTCTGGATCTTCAGCTGCTCCATGTCCTGCACATTCTGCACGCCCTGTTGTATAGGCATTTCCCGGTCTGATCATGGAAATCTCATGATTCTGACAGAACGGGCAGGACAGATTACAGCCGTAACTCCCCACGGACAGGATCATGCTCCCCGGGAAGAAATGCCTTAACGGCTTTTTCTCTATCGGATCCAGCGCCAGAGCTGTCACCTTTCCGTAATTGTCACAGATAATTTTCCCGTTCTCGTTCTTTCTCGCTCCACATCTGCCGTACTGGCCGTCCATTAATCTGCAGTGATGGGGACAGACCTGACAGACGGCTGCCGTTCCCACGATTTTCCTACCATGACTGCTGATCTCTGTTTTGCTGATCTCTGTCTTCAATAATGTCTCACCACCTCAAAGCGCTCCAGAGTGATATCCTCCGCATCTTCTGGAATTCCTGCTTTCTGTCTGGCGATCTCGATCTGGTCTTCCGCTGTATCCACGCCTTCAAGATCCGGCAGGAGCAGTCCCCGTCTGTACCCTCTGCTCACAATGACGCCGTAACGCTTCACATCCAGTTCTTCCGGAGAACTGATCTTCTCTGCATCCCCCAGTACATCCACACTGTACACGAGCCGTTCAAGCTCTTCCGGCTCAACAGCATGGAATCTGGGATCTTTTGCAGCTGCGCTGATAGCATTTTCAATGATCTCTTCCGCTATACTGCCTCGGACCGGCGCGATCGTACCGATGCAGCCCCTGAGCCTTCCGTCCTCTTTCAGTGATACGAACACTCCCGCCCGACGGGAATACATCTCCTCCGGCAGCCTTTCCGGCACGCTGATCTTCTCACCTGTTCGCACATATGTCTCTATCGTCTTTCTTGCCAGCCGTACAAACGGATCTTCGGCGTTTTTCCTCTTTCTTGCTTTTTCTTCTTCTCTCTGACGGTATTCTTCCAAGAAATATCTGTCCGCATCTCTGCCCGATACTTCGTAGGTACACACGCCGTACCCCACGCCGAACGTACCTTCATGGGACAGTTTCTCCGTCTTCACCGCAA
Source organism: Candidatus Mediterraneibacter faecavium (assembly GCA_019119995.1). Classification (GTDB taxonomy): domain Bacteria; phylum Bacillota; class Clostridia; order Lachnospirales; family Lachnospiraceae; genus Mediterraneibacter; species Mediterraneibacter faecavium. The sequence continues at coordinate 16,351 of DWVY01000034.1, forward strand.
GACCGTCAAGGGCACCTGCCATGATCGTAAACGACCGGTGACCGCACTCTGCCGCCTTCTCACAGAAATTCTCTGAGAAGTCAAACAATTCTCCGAACGCAGCCTTTCCCATCACATCCATGATCCGGTCGTCATACTCCGGTCCTTCTTTCTGAAATCCGTAAGGTCCATCCTCTTTTAACTTATGCGACAGATCTCCGCTTCCGATGACCACTGTATTCCGCTCCAGAAGTTCTGCAGCCTTTTTGATGCACTGTCCCAGCTCATAATGTTTTGTCAAAGGCAGGCCCGACAGACCGATGCGCACCAACTTATAATCTGTATCATACTGATCCAGAAAATAGAGCGGGACCATCGTCCCGTGATCCAGACTTTTATCCCGCTCTCCCAGTGTTCCCGCAGGGATGTCTCTGGCTTCCGCCTCCTGACAGAGCATCTGCACAAACTCTGTGTCATAGTCCGCCTGGAATTTTACCTGAGGCGCACGGAACCGGGCAAAGCTTCCTTTCGCCCCGTTTCCCGGCGAAATGTGAAAATAGTCTGCATACATCACGGAATGAGGTGATATCACAACAACTGTATCCGGCTTCCACTTTGCGATCTTCTGTGCGGCACGATGATAGGAATCTATCGTAGCCTGTATCTTACGTTCCTCCCCGTGTCCGATCTCCGGCACGATCAGAGGCGGATGGGGAACCATCACTGCACCTGTAACTGACACAAGAACCTCTCCTTTCTCTTCCGGTGCGCAGACGGCGCCGGATTTTTGATATATTTCCTACAATGCTATAAAAGCACGGGACAGCAGTCTTGTCAACTGCTGTCCCGCATTGGATCTTGTATTATTTCTTTCCCATCGCTTTTACTTCTTCAAATTCTCTCTCGATCTCCTCCGACGGTTTCGCTGATAACAGTGACACCACTACGATGCACAGGCAGGAGAAGATAAATGCCGGAAGCAGCTCGTAGATATCCCAGATGCCGCCCAGAGGACGTACCAGCAGGTTCCAGACAAATACCATACCCGCGCCGCCGAGCATGCCGGCGATCGCGCCTGCTCTTGTAGTCCTCTTCCAGAACAGGCTGAAGAGCATCAGCGGTCCGAACGTAGCGCCGAATCCCGCCCATGCAAAACTTACGATCGTAAAGATGACACTGTTCTCATCCAGTGCGATGATGATCGCCACTACAGCGATCAGGAGCAATGTCAGCCTTGAGATATTGAGCACCTCACGGTCAGAAGCCTTCTTGCGGAACAGCCCCTGATAGATATTCTTTGCAAATGCGGACGCTGCGATGAGCAGATACGAATCAGAAGAACTGATCGTCGCCGCAAGGATCCCTGCCATCACAAAACCTGCGATCAGCGGAGGAAGCAGATTTGTTGACAGAAGGATGAACACGTTCTCCGCGTCTGCCGAGGTCGTCAGCGCCGTTGGATAGAGGGCGCGCCCCATTACACCGATAAATACAGCGATCGTAAGCGAGATCAGCACCCACACCGTAGCAATACGCCGTGAGCGTGTAAGTTCGTCTTCATGACGGATCGCCATAAATCTTAAAAGCACCTGCGGAACTCCGAAGTAACCCAGTCCCCATGCCAGCATGGATACGACAGAAATGATCCCGTAGGGAGCTGCCTCCCCGAACAGCGGCACACCGTTTGCCGTCTGCTGTACGCCGTCCACAGTCTGGGGCGTCGCCATGCCGAAGAATTCAAGGAATCCCGGTATATCTTTCACGTTGTCAATGACTGCTCCGAGTCCGCCTGCCGCATAAGTTCCGACAAGCACGATGACCCCCAGCGCAACGATCATAACGATCGCCTGCATGAAGTCCGAAGCGCTCTCCGCAAGGAAACCGCCGATGATCGTATAGATCAGCACGAACACTGCGCCCACGATCATCATCGGGATATACGGAAGACCAAATAATGTGGAGAACAGCTTGCCGCACGTCACAAGGCAGCTTGCCGCATACACGGTAAAGAAGATCAGGATAAACACCGCCGCGATCGTCATAATGACCTTCTTTTTCTCATGAAAACGATTGGAAAAATATTCCGGCAGTGTGATCGCATTGCCTGCTTTCTCACTGTAGCGGCGCAGACGCTTGGATACGATCAGCCAGTTGATATATGTACCTGCTGCCAGTCCGATAGCCGTCCATGCCGCGTCTGCGATCCCGCACCAGTACGCCACGCCCGGCAGGCCCATGAGGAGCCATCCGGACATGTCCGACGCCTCCGCGCTCATTGCCGTCACCCACGGGCCGAGGCTTCTCCCGCCAAGGAAGTAAGCGTCCGAGCTTGCGTTTGCCTTCCTTGCAAATGTAACTCCTATAATGATGACCGCCGCCATATAGATGACCATGGCGGTCAGGATCTGTAAAGTATCTCCCATTCCATATTGTCCTTTCTGTGTACGATGCCTGAGATCCGGCATCTTTTTTCTCTGTGCCCCGTAAACCACGCTGTCACAGCAGGATCAGACGTATTCCAGGACACAATATGGGACTAATTATAAACAAAATATAAACTTTTGGCAATCATTTATTTTCTGAATTACAGTTCAGTCATGGAACAGCTGAACTGTTACTCTACTGATGGAAACATCTCTTCGATCTTCCGGCGGAGCTTTTTTGTAATTGACGGATCTGTTCCGCCGGAATTAATGCCGATCACCGCCTCATCCGTCATCACCACCGACGGGAAATAGAAATCGCACAGGCTCTTATCATCCGCCACATTTACTATGATCCCGGCCCCCTGGCACTCTTCCCATATCCTTCGGTTCACCTCACGGTCGTCCGTAGCAGCCAGAACGATCTGCGCCCCGCAGATATCCCCGGCACGGTATCCTCTGTGCTCTGCCGTGATCTTTCCTTCCTCTTCCATCTGCGCCAGCTCTCCGCAGAGTTCCGGGGCGATCACGCGGATATCCGCCCCGAACTTAAGCAGTGTCCTGACACGCCGCAGGGCGATCGTACCTCCGCCCGCGACCAGTACCTTCTTATCCGTAAGGTCTATAAACATTGGGAAATAAGGTCTGTCCATCTCATCCACTCCAATCAAATCAGCATAACGGCGCATTTCGGTGATCCGGCCCGCAGAAGGCAGGATCACAGCATATACAGCAGCGAATTACAGATACACGCAGCGATATTGCTTCCGCCTTTCCGTCCTCTTGCCACGATATACGGGATATCCTTCAGCGTCAGGATCAGCTCTTTCGACTGCACGACATTGACGAATCCCACCGGCGCCGCGATGATCAGCTCGGGTTTGAGTTTTCCCTCGTTGATGAGTTCATAGAGGCGCACGAGTGCGGTAGGCGCGTTCCCGATGGCAAAGATCAGCCCATTCTCCCCGTCTGCATTTTTCTCTCTTCTGTCTCTGTCCCGCCACATGGCAGCCGCCTTATCCATACACGCGGCCGCCCGGGTCGTGCCGTTTCTCTTCGCGGCCTGCGCCACATCCTCGTCAGACATAAAGCAGTAGACTTCCCCGCCGTACTGCGCCAGCCGTTTCTTGTTGATCCCGGCTTTTGCCATCTGGGTGTCTGTCACGATAGAAGCGCCGTTCCGGAGCGCCGTTAACGCCCGTTCGATCACATGGTCGGAAAATACGAGATTATCCGCATAGTCGAAATCCGCGCTTGTATGGATGCAGCGCTTTACAACAGGTTCCGTGCCCGGGATCAGTTCTTTGTCTCCCAGCTCTTCCGTGATGATCTCAAAGCTTCTCTTCTCAATATCGGCAGGCCGTACCTGCTCCAGTTCGTTCAGCATATCCAGTCTCCTTTCTGTCTCCGCTCTGTTTCCTGTTCTTTCCGTACCTGAGTATCTCTCCCGCCCTAACGCAGACGCACGCCCACGCCGCATGTTACGCGGTGCACTTCATCCGCATATTTTACAAGTTCCGTGCAGATGCGTCCGACCGCTTCTCTGTATTCTCTCTCAAAAGCATCCACCGGCACGAGTCCGCATCCGATCTCATCACACACGATGATAAGACTGCTGTTTCTATCAAGGATCGCTTTCGTGAGCTCTTTCGGTGTCTTTCCCGCCTGAATCCATCTTCTCACAAAGAGATGAAAGTGATCCACGGCCCCGCAGGAGAGAAGTTCCTCAAGGGAACATCCTGCGCCGTCCGCCCACCCTGCATACGGATATAATTTCTTCGCATATTCAACCTTCCCTTGATATGCGCCTCCTGTTATAAATTTCATCCTGCGCCGTCCTTCCCTTTCCGCGATCTCTTCCATTCTTCTGTCCGCCGCTCTTCTTTCTTCCACTCTTCTGTCCGCCGCTCTTTCTTCTGCCGCTCCGGTCTCTTCTCTATGTTCCCGGCTTCCGGACGCCAGATCCGAACCTGTTTTGATCCGGACCGGCGCCCCGAATACTACTTCCGTCACCCGGTCCGCCATCTTTGCCAAAACACGGTTGACTGCTGCCAGATTCACCTTGTATGCCGTCATCTCTTCTGAGTCCGGCACGGATTCCCGGAACACATCGTTCGTCACCACGACAAGATGTGCGCATCGTTCTTTTAACATCCGCACACCTTTTATAATGCATTCCACCGGATCTTTTCCCGTATTTTGTGCGCCGCCGGGTTCGTACATCTCATTGGCGGTAAGATTGGAGACGCACTCCAACAGGACACAGGAACCTTTCAGATCCGGCGAATCCGGCGCTGAAATCTTTCCCGGCAGATCCACATACCACTCAAGCGTCACAAAGCCTTTGCCTGCACGCATTTTCCGATGTGCTTCTATTTTCTTTTCCGTCTCCCGCCCATAAGGGATCATATCGGCTATATAGTAAAGAGGCGCGTTTTGCACTGCACTGCACAACTGTCTGTGCTTTTCGCAGATCACCGACTCCGCATAGGCGGATTTCCCGCTGCCGCTGCCTCCTGTGACCAGTTCCATCATCCCTGCCGCTCACCTGCTCTTTCTTCCAGTTCTTTTCTGTGTTTTCTCGGGCGGATCCTGAAAAGGGAATCTACGATAAATATCGCAAGGGCGATCACTCCCGCGATCTCAAGCGTCTGCATCAGATAATAAGAGGACTGCGCCCTGTTGTCCGTTATGATATAGTAGACCGTTCGGTACATGCCCGCTCCGGGCACGGTCGGCAGGATGCCCGCGATCAGGAACACTGTGACCGGCGCTTTGAAAAGCCTTGCAAATGTATGCGCCAGCAGGGATATGACAAGGGCTGACAGGAAGCTTGCTGCCACCACATCCATTCCCCGCTGTATACTGAAAAAGTAGACCCAACCGCCGCCCGCACCCGCGACTCCCGCCTGCAGGATATATTTCTTCGGCGTCTCCACAAGCACGGCAAATCCCATAACCGCGATAAAACAGCCCGCTGTCACGAGGAAAAGTTCTGTCATAACAGTCCGCCCCCTCTCCAGAATACATTGACCGCCGCGATCCCGACGCCGGCTCCGATCGCCACAGCCGCCGCTGTCACGAAAGCTTCCAGCGCCCGCGCCCCTCCGGAAATGTAATCGCCGCGCAGCGTATCCCGGATCGCATTTGTGATCGCCACGCCCGGCACAAGGGGCATAATACCGCTGATGATGACCGTATCCATATTCAGGATGGGGATCCACGCTTTGAGCCCCATCGCAGCTGCGGCAACGCTCCCTGCGCAGATCATATTCAGGATAAAACTGCTGATCCGCATTCTCTTGCCGATCGTCATAACTGCCGCCAGCAGGATCCCCACTGCAGTTGCGGCAAGAATTTCCCTCAGACCTCCGCCAAACAGCGGGGCAAATCCGGCAGGCACGAGCACGGTTGCCACATTATACATCCAGACCGTATATTGTCTGCCTTTTATGTTTTTCAGCTTTTTCCATGTCTCCTCTGCCGAAAGTTCCCCTGCACAGTATTTCCGCGAGACCTCGTTCACCTCTACGATGCGGTGCATGTTCGTTCCCCGCTCATGCACTCTGCGCATGACAGTTATTGCCTCCTGCCCCGGTCTTTCGATCGTAACAATGATCCCCGTCAGCATGACAAGAGACTCTGTCCTCACCGCGTCTGCGTTCTCAGTCCGGCAACTCGAAGCCGTGCAGGTTACTCCGGCATTTTCCGTTCCACCGGCTCCTGTTCCGGAACTTCTGTCTCCACCGGCTCCTCCGGCAGTGTCCAGGATATGCTTGATCGTATCTTCCACCCGGTAAGTCTCCGCCCCGCTCCGCAGCATGATCTCTCCGGCGAGTACAGCCATATTTGCGATTGATTTGTCATCCATGCTCATTATCTCCGCTATTATACTGCAATAAGTTCAGTCATCTGATACAGCGTTTCCCGCTGAATGCCCGCTCAGTTATCAATGTCCGCATACCGGTACTCCAGCGCCCCGCTTGCAGGGATCTGCCGGATGCCGGTGATGTCCGGATCTACGAGATTGACGCTCTTCATGGCAAACAGCGGGATGATGTAGAACTGCTCTCCCACTGCAAGCTGCTCCGCCTGATGGAGCAGTTCCGAGCGTTTTGTCGGATCTGACTCGGAATTAGACGCCGCGACTATGGAATCGTATTCCGGATCATCGATGCCGCTGCAGTTATATGTGCTGTTGGACAGCAGCATGGACAGATACGTATACGGATCTGCAAAGTCAGCTGTCCAGTTCATGCGGCACAGGTCAAAGTCTCCCGCATATCTCGTAGAATAATTTGCCTGCAGCTCCTGCGCCTCAAGATTGATCGTTATGTTCAGGTTCTCTTTTAACTGTTCCTGGATCACCTGCGCTGTATCGGAATCCATCTCCAGAGTCGGATAGCTGTAGGTAAGCTCCGGGAATCCCTCGCCGTCCGGATATCCAGCCTCCGCCAGCAGCTGCTGAGCCTTTGCCACATCTTCCTCAAAGGGCTGAGCCGCCTCATCTACGAAATATTCTCCCGTGTTCTTATCTTTCATATACTTCGCCACCAGATTGTATGTCGGCTCTGTGTCGCTCCCCACGATCTGGCAGAGTTCCTCCCGGTTGACCGCAAGATTGATCGCCTCTCTGACCCGGACGTCATTTAAAGGCTCCACATCCAGATTCATGTAAATGTACCGTGTAGCGATCTGGTCCGTAACAAACAGATCATCCGTTCCTTCATATGCTTCCATTACTGTAGAAGAAAGAGACGTTGCCACATCCACTTCCCCCGCTTCATATGCATTTGCCATGGACTGGGTATCATCGAAGAACCGGTAGGTGATCACATCCAGATCCACCGCATCTGCATTCCAGTAGTATTCATTCTTCTCCAGAACGAAATACTGATCCGGCACATATTCCGCAAGGCGAAAAGGTCCGTTGGACAGGCTCGTCTCCGGATCCCTGTCCCATCCGCTGTCCACAGAATCCGCGTATTCCGAGCAGGACGGCGTATAGACCGGGAGCCGTAGCAGATCAAGGAAATAGACGCACGGCTCCGCCAGATGGAATACAAGCGTAGAATCGTCCGGCGTCTCCACGCCCAGAGAAGTCATATCCGCCTCGCCGTTATAGATCGCCTCTGCATTTTCGATGGGGAACAGATAATTGGCATATCCGCTTCCGGAAGCCGGATCCAATGCGCGTGTAATGGTATTTATGAAATCAGCTGACGTCACAGGAGAACCGTCTGACCAGAGAGCATCCTCTCTCAGATGGAAGGTCCAGACCGTGGAATCGTCATTCACCTCATAGCTTTCCGCCGCCCGGTACTCGATCTCGCCCTTCTCATCAAAAGTAAGCAGTTCATCCAGAGCAGTTACCGAATACGCAAGATAAGTCAGGGCGATGGAGCCTGCCGGATCCATTGTCCCCGTATCACTGCTTATAGCAACTGTGATCCCTTTTCCCTCTTCTCCGGCAGTGACCGCAGGATCTGCCGTGACACAGCCGCTCAGTGCTCCCGTGCTGAGAAGAGTCAGGGTAAGTAATGCTGCTGTTATTTTTTTCTTCATGTCGTATCTCCTCGTTTCCATCTATATCATAGAAGTCCGCTGCACTTGTCCGATGACTGGACTGCCGCTTTAAATCTGTGATGTCATCTTATAATCGCTGCTTCTCCTGCCGCTGTGTCTGTCCGAATAGAGGAAGCAGGATACTCCCCTGCCGTCAAATGAATAGCTTTCGGGGTTTTCTTCGCCGCAGCACTCTAACGCGTAGCCGCATCTGCCGGCAAACGGACAGCCGGACCGCTCGATGCCTTTGCCCTCGCCTGTGCTGTCTTTTAGCGGAGCTGCTTTGATCTTTACGGCTCTGAGAGGATCCGGTTCCGGCACAGCCTCGATCAGCTGCTTTGTATAAGGATGCCACGGATCGGAGCAGATCTTCTTTGTCTCCCCTGTTTCCACGATCTGTCCGCCGTACATGACGCCGATCCGGTCGCTGATCCGGCGTACCATGTGGATATCATGGGAAATGAAAAGGCATGCGAAACCGATCTTTCTCTGGATCCGGAAGATCAGTTCCAGTATCTGCTCCCGCGTGGTCGCATCCAGTGAGGAAAGTGCCTCGTCACACACGAGGATCTCCGGCTCCACGATCAGGGCGCGGGCGATCCCGATGCGCTGCCGCTGGCCGCCCGAAAAATCACGGGGATAGCGGTCCGCGTCCTCCGGGGAAAGTCCGGTCAGACGGAGCATCCTGTCGATTTTCTCTGTCATCTGCTCTTTCTCTCGATCGCCGTGCGCCGGCAGACTTTCCATCCGACGGCGTGCCGGCAGACTTTCCTGCCTGCGGCGGGCTGTCCTGCTTTTTCTACATGCAGCAGCCTCAAGAGCCTCCTCCAGCGCTTCGCGCACGGTAAGGCAGGGATTCAGCGATGCATACGGATCCTGAAAGACCATCTGGACTCTGCCGGCAAACGCATCCATCCGCCGATCCCGGTTCAGTTCATTTCCGCGATAGTACAGTGTTCCCCCGTCTTCTTTCAATATTCCGGTCAGTATCCTTGCCGCAGTCGTCTTGCCGCTCCCGCTTTCGCCTACGAGGGCAAGTATTTCGCCCTTTCGTATCTCCAGGGAAAGATCACGGATCCCTTCACTTTCATCGAAGATCTTTGTCACGTGTTCCATTCTGAAAACCGGAGTTTTTCCATATATATCTCCGGTCCCGCCGGCTGTATTTTCTATACTGTCATGTCCGTATCCGGACAGACTGCCTCCCCGGGCGTCATTTAACAGCCGCTTTGTATATTCTTCTGAAGGAGAATAAAAAACATCTTCTGCAGCACCGCTCTCCACGATCTGCCCCTCATGCATGACATACACTCTGCTGCACATGGCGGCAGTCACGCCCATATCATGACTGACAAGGAGCATGGAAGTTTCTGTCTCACGGACGATACGCTTAAAGAGCAGCAGGATCTGCGCCTGCACCAGGGCGTCAAGAGCTGTCGTCGGTTCATCTGCAATGATAAGCTCCGGTTCACATGCCAGCGCTATGGCAAGCACCACTCTCTGGCGCATCCCGCCGGACAGTTCGAACGGATACTGCCGCATCCTGAGTGCGGGATTGCGGATCCCTGCCATATCCAGCAGTTCTTCTGCGCGTGCCTCCGCCTCTTTTCTGCTGCATTTCCGCCGTGCCCGCACTGTCTCTGTGATCTGCCGCCCGATCTTAACGGACGGGTTCAGACAGCTTAAGGAGTCCTGAAAGATCATCGCCGCATTTTTCCCCGGCACAGGTCTCTCCCCACTGACCGTGATCTGAGCCGACCGGATAACTGCACGGTCTCCCAGAAGTCCCATCACCGCCAGCATCGCTGTGCTCTTTCCGGATCCGGACTCCCCTACGAGACCCGCGATCTCACCTTTCTCCACTTTGAAACTGATATCTTTTACAATCTCTGAAGCGCCGTTTTCTGTCAGATACTGTACACTCAGATTTCTTACGTCCAGTACGCTCATTTGTCTCCTGTTCCTTTTCCCGAATGACTGCCCAGCCTCTGTTCCACTGCATTTCCGACCATATTGAGGGCAAGAAGCATGATACAAAGTACAAGGAGCGGATATATCATCTGATACGGATAGAGCATCATCTGGCTCCTTGCTTCCTGAATGATCGTTCCAAGACTTGCCGCCGGTGCGGCGATGCCCACTCCGAGAAAGCTTAAAAATGCCTCGGTAAATATTGCCTGAGGCACGAGAAAGATCATATTGACCACGATCGTTCCCGCTGTGTTCGGCAGAAGATGGAAAAGCAGGATGCGCAGAGGCTTTATGCCTTCCATCCGCGCTGCATAAGCATACTCCGTTTCCTTAAGTCTGACGATCTCTCCCCTGACGATCCGCGCCATGCCGATCCATCCGGCAACACATAAGCCCAGTATCATACTTCCGATCCCTGCTCCCATGACAAGAGTGATCAGGATCACATAAAGCATGGACGGGATCGCAGAAATGATGTCAGCGATCCGCATGAGCGCCATATCCGTGTACTTTCCCGCATAGCCGGATACCGCTCCGTAAAACACGCCGATGATCCCGTTTATGACCGTGCTGATGATGCCGACAGCCAGGCTGATCCCGGCTCCGTACCACACACGGGCAAACAGGTCACGCCCGAAACGGTCCGTTCCGAACCAGTGCATCAGAGAACTTGTCTGATTGCGTATCGCTGCATTCTGCTCCGAAAAAGACCACGGTCCGAGCAACGGCACCGCAACCGCCAGCACGATCCATATGCCGAGGATAATGCATCCGATGAGCGCCATACGGCTTGTGCCTATGTAGTTTTTCCAGTGCTGTCGTATCCGCCGCAGCATGGCTTCTCCTCCTTCCGAAGTCTTCTCCTGAACTGTCAGGTTCTCGCCTGATACACCGCTCGTCAAACAGCTGATACGATCGGGACCGCAGACAAGCGATTTGATATAGTTATCTGCGAAACAATATATCAGCGGTATGCCCTGCGTGTCTGTGGATCCAGCCATGCGCACAGCAGATCCGTGATCAGATTGACAATGATCACCACAGCTCCCATAAATATGGTCAGCCCCAGGATCAGGGTATAATCCCGGTTCGTGATGGAACTTACGAATTCCCTGCCAAGTCCCGGGATCGTAAAAATGCTTTCAATGACAAAGCTTCCGGTGAGCAGTGACGCAGAAGCCGGACCAATATAGTTAAGGACAGGTAGATATGCATTCTTGAGCGCATGGGTAAGAATGATCCGTCCTGTCCTCAGCCCTTTTGCCCTGGCAAACAAGACATAATCTTTCTGAAGTTCTCCATCCAGCGTATTCCCGACCAGTCTTGCGATCATTGCCGCCGGATAAAGCGCCAGCGCCGTCACCGGCAGAATATAGTGCACAGGACTTAAAAGACCGGACGCCGGCAGCCACTTCAGCTTCACGCTGAATACTAACAGCAGGAGGATCGCCGCTGCAAAGCTCGGGATCCCGGCCGCAAGCATCCCGCCTCCTGAAATAACTTCTCTAATCCACCGCCGTTTTGACACGGACCTTAGGATCCCCAGCCCGGTTCCCAGGATTACCGACACTACAAGCGCCGTGATCCCGATCGATGCAGTGATCGGCCATGCCCTCGCTATGATATCTGACACCTGCGTGGCAGGATCCTGATAAGAGATCCCCAGATCCCCCCGCACCACATTTCCCAGATAAGAAAGATACTGGGTCATGACCGGCTCATTCAGGCCGTATTCCTGTTCGATCGTCTCAACCACCTGTTCAGATACCCCGCCGCGTTGGAACGGACTCCCGGGGATGATCCGGACAAGGAAAAATGTCACGGTCACAAGCACAAAAAGTGAGAAGACGCCTGTCAGTATCCGTTTCCAAGTATAGCGCAGCATCTTCTCACTCTCCTTCCCGACAGCCTGACGTATCTTTCATCTCTCAGTTACTCATTTTGTTTAAAACACTCATTGATAAATATAACATATCCGCAGATTCATGTCATCATAAAAACGATACCGGAGCCCTCACAGACTCCGGCAAACCTGATATATTTACTCTGATTATAGCAATTTCGTAAATGAAATCCTGAATTTCTTTTGTTATTTTTGTAAAAATTAAAGATTGCTTAAATATTCTTTCATTCAACTACATCTGCCAACTGAAACCGCACCACTTTCGCCAGATCTTCAAGTGCCACTTCAACCTGATATCCGATCTTTCCCGCGCTGAAGATGATCCTCTCATGATCCTGTGCGCTCTTATCGATCGTGGTAGTAAACTGCTTCTTCATGCCGATCGGCGAACAGCCGCCGTGGACATATCCGGTCAGCGGCAGGAGCTCCTTCTGTTTGATCATCTCGATGCTCTTCTCCCCCACGCTCTTTGCCGCTTTCTTTAAGTTCAGTTCCTTTTCCACCGGGATCACGAACACATAGTGTTCTTTAGACTTTCCCACCGTGACCAACGTCTTGAACACAATGTCCGGATCCTCGCCCAACGCCTGTGCCACTTCCACGCCGCTTATGGCTCCGGTGCTCAGATAATTATAGCTCTGATAAGCGATCTTCTTCTGCTCTAATATACGCATGACATTTGTCTTTTCGTCTTTTTTACCCATGTCTGTCATCCTCCCGGGATATTGTAGCACTGATGTCCGAGGGATGTCTATATATTATTTGCGCGCCCTATTGCATCCTGCTGCTCACCCGATGTGCCGGATTCTCTCAGCGTTTTACATGCCGGATCATCCCCAGCACCGATTCGTTCGCATTGATCACTGTCAGCGTGATATCCGGGTGCTGATCCTGAAAGACGCGGAACACTTCATCTGCAAACCCCTGTCCCATAAAATCAATATCGCAAAAATCAAAAATAATCTCCCGGAATTCGTCCAGACGCCGGAGGATCCGTCTTGCCTGCGATCTGGCTACCGGATCGCCCAGCGGACACATCTCTTTCATCGGGATCATCGTCTTTACAAAACCTTCCTCCAACGGAGCAAATGCATCGAAAACCTCTCTTGACGTCCTTTTTGAATCATTTTCCAATTTCATCACAGCCATCGTTCCTATCCCCTCTATCTTTGTAAAATAAGAAATCAAATGAGACTGTACAAACCGGTCTCTGTCTTCACAACGATACGAATAAACCGTATTATCAGACCAGACGGCAAACTCCGAAAGCATTTTCGACACAAAGAAGATTCCTTCTCCTGAATGTCTGGCAGGATCCGTCGTCAGTCTTCCTTTATACAGCTCCAGGGCAGCCTGCTCAGAATTCAATGATACTCCTGACTTCTTCCTGAAATAATCCTGTATATTATGAAAGATCCCTACACCGTTATCCGTAATTGAAATCTCCGTATACAGGGCGTCTTTCTGTATTCCGAACCTGATCTGATCCCCGCCGGAATGATCGATGGCATTGTTCATGATCTCCGTAAATGCATAGTACCAGACATCCTGTACATTGCCGGACAGTTCACCGAGAAAAGGGCTGATATGCGTCCAGTACAGGTCATCTTCTTCCAGCATCCCGTCATTTGCCATATTCCACTGTTCTGTCACTGTCGTAAGGAAAAGACCGGTCTTCCTTTCTGCGTCTTCCGCCACTATCCTCTTATCCAGACAGTCCTTAATATATCTTCGCACAGATGTCTCAGATATTTCAAAATTCTCAGCAGTCTTTTTTATAAAATCTGCATCATCACATCGTATCTTGTTCAGCATATATTTCCGGATCGCATTTCTCTTTGCCTCAGTAAACGACATGTTATCACCTTATTTTTTCAAATTTTAAACTATAAATTCTATTTTTATAACTATATCACATCTCTATCATACTTACAACCACCAAACACATCAGTACCGGCATTAAAAGCAATCGACAATTTGACAAACATCTTCTCCGTCCTTAAAATAAAAAAGTATGATTTTTACAGGAAAGGCAGGGAAATATATGAGAAAACCAGTTTTCTACCGAGTTCTGTTCTATGCCCTCGGACTTCTTGTCCTCGCACTCGGGCTCACGCTTAACACAAAGACAGGACTCGGCGTCTCGCCGATCATATCGGTTGCTTACAGTATCTCAGAAATATTTGATCATAATTTCGGCAACATGACTCTGGCGCTGTACAGTATCTTTGTGGTGATCCAGATGATACTGCATCTGATCCGCGACAGGAAATATACGAAAGAGTCCGGCGGCGTCCTCGCCCATGCGGGGGAGACAGACCGGAAGCTTATCCTTCTGATGGATTTCCTGCAGATTCCTTTAAGTCTCATCTTCACCCGGTTCCTGAATATTTTTTCGGCGGTCATACCGGATCTGTATTCAGACCGGCAGAGCACGACGGGGGAAATGACTGTCAGGGTGATCGTCCTCGTCATCGCCATTATCCTGACGGGTATCGGCGCCGCCATGTCGCTCAATATGCGCATCGTGCCGAATCCCGGCGACGGCATCGTGCAGGCGATCGCCGATACGATCCACAAGAGTGTGGGCTTTACAAAGAACTGTTTTGATCTCACGAATATAACCATCACTATAGTTTTAAGCTTTGTATTTGCCAGACATCTTGTGGGTGTGGGTGTCGGAACCATTCTGGCTATGATCGGTGTTGGGCGTACCATAGCGGTATTTAACCATTTTACATATGCAAAAATGAAAGAACTGGCTGCAGTCGAAGATTGATCGGCTGCTGCCAGTTCTTATTTATAATAGTTATTCCGTCCGTATCACTGTCTCTGAAGCACAGCTCTTTCTGCCCGCCGCATCTTCCTGCAAAATTTACCGGCATATCTCGCTGAGAGGAGCGATCTCGATCCCTTCTGCTTTCAGCGCACTGCGGATCTTCTCCACAAACAGGAGCGCCTTCTCGCCGTCTCCGTGCACGCATACGGAGTCCGCCTGGATCTCGATATCCTTTCCTGTCACAGCGGTAACTTTTCCTTCTTTCACCATACGGATCACCCGGGCGATCGCTTCCTCTTCATCGCGGATGAACGCGCCCTCTTTCCTGCGGTTTACCAGACTTCCGTCCTCCTCATAGCCGCGGTCTGCGAATACTTCGCTGGCGGTCTTTAAGCCGCAGTCTTTTGCCGCGCGGATCGTCTCGCTTCCGGACAGGCCCATGACGATCAGCTCCGGGTCATACTCTTTGATGGCCTCGCAAATGGCAAGGGACAGATCGTAGTCCTTCGCCGCCATATTGTACATTGCGCCGTGGGGTTTCACGTGCTGCAGCTTCATCCCCTGCGCCTGGCACATGCCGCCCAGAGCGCTGATCTGGTACAGTGTATACGCCTTTGCCTCCGCCGGGGAAACCGCCATATTCCTGCGTCCGAATCCCATCAGGTCCGGGAACCCCGGATGCGCGCCGATGCGGATGCCGGCAGCTTTCGTCCTGCTGACGGATTCCATCATCACGACCGGGTCTGACGCATGGAATCCGCAGGCGATATTTGCCGAAGAGATCAGGGGGATGATCTTTTCATCCATCCCGAGCGTGTAGCGTCCGAAGCTCTCACCGAGGTCACTGTTTAAATCAACTTTATACATATCCTTCACACTTCCTTCTTTGATTAATCCAGCCTGAGCATCCGCTCGATAAATCCGGTATCCGCATTTCCCGCGCAGAATTCCGGATTACGCATGATCTGGTACTGGAAGTCCAGATTCGTCTCCACCCCCATGATCACCATCTCATCCAGTGCCGAGCGCATCTTCTGGATCGCAGCGTCGCGGTCCGGCGCATGCACGATCACTTTCGCGATCATGGAGTCGTACTCTGACGGGATCCTGTAACCGGTATAGAGCGCCGTATCCACCCGCACGCCGTTTCCTGCCGGGAGATGGAGATGCTTCACCACGCCGGGGCTCGGCATAAAGTTCTTCTCCGGGATCTCCGCGTTGATCCGGCACTCGATGGCGTGTCCTCTGAGCTGGATCCCCTCCTGATTGAAGCTTAAGGGTTCGCCCATCGCCACACGGATCTGCTCGATGATCAGGTCTGTACCTGTCACCATCTCCGTAACACCGTGCTCCACCTGGATCCGGGTGTTCATTTCCATAAAGTAGTACGTCCCTTTCGGGTCGAGGATAAACTCGATCGTTCCCGCATTGGTATAGTTTACCGTCTTGGCCGCCAGAACGGCGTCGCGGTTCATGGCGTTTCTGATCTCATCGTTAATAGCCGGAGACGGAGACTCCTCGATCAGCTTCTGATGATTTCTCTGCACCGAGCAGTCACGCTCGCCCAGAGCCACCACATTGCCGAATTTATCTCCCATGACCTGGATCTCCACATGGCGGGGATTCTCGATGAATTTCTCAATGTACATCGTATCGTCGCCGAATGCATTGGCGGACTCCCTCTGCGCCATATTAAACTGGAATTCAAACTCATCGGCGGACTTTGCAACGCGCATTCCCTTTCCTCCGCCGCCGGAAGACGCTTTGATCATGACCGGATATCCGATCTCTTCCGCCAGCCTGATACCTATTTCCGCGTCATACACCGGTTCTTTTGTCCCCGGCACGACCGGGACGCCCGCTTCCATCATCGTTTTGCGCGCGTGGGACTTATTTCCCATGCTGTCGATGACGTCCGCTTTCGGACCGATAAAAGTAATCCCATTCTTCTCACAGAGACGGACAAACTCCGCATTCTCTGACAGGAAGCCGAATCCCGGATGGATCGCGTCTGCTCCCATATTAAGGGCTGCCGTCACGATGCGTTCCATGTTGAGATAGCTGTTCCTTGCCGGCCCCTCGCCGATACAGATCCGTTGGTCTGCAAGCTGTACGTGAAGGCTGTCCTTGTCTTCCTTTGAGTAGACCGCCACGCTGCGGATACCCATATTCCGGCAGGCGCGGATGATCCTGACGGCGATCTCACCGCGGTTTGCGATTAATATTTTCTGAAACATCAGCACTCCTCCTTAGTCCGACAGCTTCTTCACCTTAAAGAGCGGCTGCCCGTACTCTACCTTCTGTTCGTTGCTGACGAGAACCGCCTCGATCTCGCAGTCATAATCACTCTCGATCTCATTCATCAGTTTCATTGCCTCAAGGATACATACGGTCTGCCCTGCCTTTACCACATCGCCGACTTTGACAAACGCCTCTGCATCCGGCGACGGAGCCGAGTAGAATGTACCCACGATAGGAGATATGATATAATGCTCGTCCACAGTCTCCTCGGCCGGCGCTTCTGTCTTGACGACCGTGAGCGGTTCTCCCGGAGCGCCTGCGCTGCCCCTGCGGCTCATCTTTATCTTTGTATCCCCTTCCTGTATGCTGAATTCCAACATGGAAGATTTCTCAATAATATTCACCAGTTTTTCAATCTTTTCCAAATCCATATCGTTCTCTCCTTATATTCGTTTACTGAAACAGCCTGCTGAGACGCTTTGCAACGAGGCGGCACTCGAGCACTTCTTTACAGGGCTGATAGATCTGTCTGCGCAGTTCATTGATCTCTGCCACTTCATCCAGCAGAAGCTGCTGGGCTTCCTCTACCGTTACCGCCTGAAAGCGCACCTTGTTGTCAGTCTTACACTGTGCAAGCTTCGGGATATCTACCGAGATCACGGTCGCGATCTTCGCGTATCCGCCGGTTGTCTGCCGGTCGGACAGAAGCACGATGGGCTTCCCGTGGCTTGGCACCTGCACGGAACCGAACGCAATGCCGTCTGATATGATGTCAGCCGTAGTCTTGTAGGCGATAAACGGCCCTTCAAGCCTGCATCCCATCCTGTCGAAATCACTGGTGACCGTATACTCCGAATTCAGGAATGTCTCCCTGCCCGCGGCGGTGAACACATCATCCTGAGGTCCCATCACAACGCGCAGCGTCACGTCCTCATAGTCAAACTCATCCAGGTCAAGGCTTCTTGAGAGGAAATACGGCAGATATCTTCTCTTGATTCGGAAACCGATATAGTCTCCGTCTTTGAGCCTGCGGCCTTTGAAGCCTCCGATGACGCATTTGATATTCGTCGAACGGCTTCCCATGACGACCGGGATGTCCAGATAACTGGAAAATGCAATGTATCCTCTGCTTCCGGTGCGGCATCCCGCAAAGTCGAGCACATCTCCTTTGTGCATGTAGAGAGCCGTGTACATCTTCACCGGCTTCTTGTTCACACGGGGCTGAAAATCCCCGCCTGTTATGGCGATGATCGTCTCGGAGGTAAACTCAAGGCTCGGCCCCATCAGCGTAAATTCCAGCACCGCTTCATTCTCCGGATTGTCAAGGAGAAGATTGGCGATCTTGAAGGAGCGCACATCCATGACGCCCGACACGCTGAAGCCCTGGCTCTGGTAGCCGGTTCTCCCGAGATCCTGCACTGTAGTCAGCATCCCGCCTTTTAAAACACGAAAGCCCATCGATTACACCCCTTTCTGATGGATCACGCACTGGTAAGCGCCCTCATCCACCTGTTTCTTTATTTTCAGATACTCCTCTTCCGTCACAGGGACAAACCGGATATAATCTCCTGCTTCAAAAAGGATCGGCACCTCTCTCCCCGGATCATAAGTCTTCACCGGCGTCATGCCGAGAAGCTGCCATCCTCCCGGGGAATCCAGCGGATAAATGCCGGTCTGGGAGCCTCCGATCCCGACGCTTCCCGCCGGGATGCGGATCCTCGGGTTGGCAAGCCTCGGTGTGTGGATCCGCTCATCCAGTCCTCCCAGATAGGAGAATCCCGGAAGGAATCCGAGCATATAGATCAGATAGTCTTCCGAGCTGTGGATCTTGATCACTTCTTCCGGAGTCAGTCCCGCGTGATCCGCAAT
Source organism: Candidatus Mediterraneibacter faecavium (assembly GCA_019119995.1). Classification (GTDB taxonomy): domain Bacteria; phylum Bacillota; class Clostridia; order Lachnospirales; family Lachnospiraceae; genus Mediterraneibacter; species Mediterraneibacter faecavium. The sequence goes on from DWVY01000034.1 coordinate 35,081, forward strand.
ATTCTGAAGATCCGGGCCGTACTCTCCTCCGTAGCACACCGGGATCTCAAAGATCCTTGATTCCGAAGCCTCCCCGCTGATCTCCAGTTTCAGAAGCTTCTCCATGCGCGCGCGAAGGCCTGCATAGCTTACCACTCTGGGATCGTAATTGATCAGCAGAGAGGCGAAAGCGGGGATCATATCCGTGACACCCTCGATATGCTGCGCCCTGATCATGCGCACCAGCGCCGTGATCTGCGCGTTGATCTCCGGGGAGATCTCCTGACCGAATTCGATCAGGAGAGAAGAATCCCCGGCAGTACAGATTTTGATTTCATTCATTTCAATCTCCTTTACATATAAGTTCAGCCGTGGAACTGACCGGAAGAGAAAATCATGCTCGCATGATTTTTCGAGCGGGCTGTTCCATGAGCTGAGCGCCTGTTAATGAGTAAAACAGCGGCGGCAGCCGCAATAAGCACGGAGTGCGGTTTTACGAATGGCGCGGGCTGAACTGTTATATCACAAACTGCTTGCTATATGCAGTGATCAGAGAAGCTGGCTTAAGTTTGCTCCGAATGTTGTGATTCCAAGGTATGCGGATGCGATCACGACCACGATACCGCAGATCAGAAGCCATGTCGGATGCTTGTAGTCTTCGCCCATGATGGACTTCTTCTTGGAAGCGATCAGGCATACGCCCAGTGTGATCGGCAGGATCAGGCCGTTCACCGCTCCTGCAAGGACGAGCAGGACAGCCGGTGTACCGAGAGCTGCCATAATAATTGTACTCAGTGCAATAAATGCTACAATAATCGCATTTTCATGCTTTGCGATACTCTTGTGGAACGTTTTTAAGAACGATACAGAAGTATACGCACATCCCACGATAGATGTGATCGCCGCGCAGAGCAGCACCAGTCCGAAGAAACGGTATCCGATCTCTCCTGCGCCGATGCGGAACGCGTCCGCCGCCGGGTTGTCCGGGTCGAGCGTATGCGCCGGTGATGTTGCCGTCGCCACTACAACGCCAAGGATTGCAAGGAACAGGAATACACGCACGATCGTGGCGATCCCGATCCCCATGACGGAACTCTTGTTGATCTCTTTGAGATTCTCTTTCTTTGTGATGCCCGCGTCGATCAGACGGTGAGCACCGGAGAATGTGATATAGCCTCCGACCGTACCGCCGAGAAGCGTCAGGATCGCTGTTCCGAGTTTTCCCATCGGGGCTGTCGGCATAACCGTCTCTTTCAGCGCCAGTCCGATCGGCGGCTGAACGATAACGATCACAACGAAGATGACAACGATCATGATACCGCCGAGGATCTTTGTCAGTGTGTCCATGGCATTCAGCGCATTCTTCATCAGGAAGATCACGATCGCTACACCGCCCGCGATGAAGTATCCTGCGATCTCCGGTATGCCCAGCAGCGTGTTAAAGCCGAGAGCGCCTCCGCCTACATTGCCGATATTGAATACAAGTCCGCCCGCAACGACCAGAAACGCTACCACATAGCCGAGTCCGGGGAGCACCTTGTTCGCCACGTCCTGCCCCCTCATGCCTGAGACGCAGAGCACGCGCCATACATTGAGCTGTACGATCGCTGAAAGTATGACCGAGATCAGTATCACGAATCCGAAGCTCGCTTTCAGGCTCCCTGTGAATGTTCCCGTCTGGGTGAGGAATCCGGGTCCGATGGCAGATGTCGCCATCAGAAAGGCAGCGCCGATCAGGACGCTGAGGCTTTTTTTGTTTGTCTTTTCCATTATTTCTCATCCTTTCATTATTGGTCTAATAGATAGATTATACCGGAATAACGGGGATTCGGCAAATCTTTTTATTTACGGACTTTCTTATTCAGCAATCCTGCTGAATAATCCAAGATCCTCTTTTTCCTTTCTGTCAGCATAGCAAGATAAAATCTGCGCTGTAGATCACTGATAAATGGCGTTTCATTTATTATTTGCCCGATCCGTTCCATATCAATACACCGGAGAATACGAAGCAGTGCACGGTTACAGTCTTCATTTTGAACAGAGGAAATAAAATCAAAATATTTGATCTTCTTTCCATTTATCATAATCGCCGAGGTCGGGATTTCAAAAATACGAAAATCCATTTCGGACGGCTTTTCCAGAACAGAATTCATAATATCTTCATCCGCTTGCGGATACAGGCAGCTTCCGCAGTCAAAGACCGGTGCAAGTTTCATTTCGTCTGTCCGGGTATTATACAGAAATCCCCAGTTTCCATTATGTCTGTCCCAGTTTCCGATAAATGCATCAACGATAAACATATTCCAGAACCGTTCAGTTATTTCTTTTTTGTCTATAGCCGTCTGCTCATCAAAAGTCTGAAGAATATCTGAAAGTTCCGTACCATATCCGTTTCGTTCTGAATCAATCATCTGATTTTTCAGTGAAGCGAAATCCTGAAGAACAATCCCCGGTTCTGTAAAATCGCCGCATGCTACAACAATTTTCTCCCGTCCCTTCACCATAAAAGTACCCAACAGCGTCTTTTGCACCGGTATTCCAATACTTTCATAAATCTGACATCCAAGATATTCCGAAAAACAGCTGTTGCTGTAACTCATTTCCTTATTCTTTTTTGCTGTTGGCGGGAATTTCAGCATATAAGGCATATCCTCATAGATAACGCATATCTTATTTCCATTTGCACCCGCATACATTTTATTTCGTCTTGGCAGATCAGTAAAATCTATTGTATCCATATGTTCACTCCCTCTCCATCCGCAGATATTTTTCTCTCAGATACCATGCCTGCTCCGTGCTGATCATCTGATTAACTTCAGCGTTATTAATATCAGTCTGCAAATTGCAGTAGTCGCAGTCCCAATGCAGATAATTTTCACCGGAGTCTTTCTTTTTCCATGCCTCTTTCATTGCCTGAACCGACTCCTGCAAAAACGGCGGAAGTCCGCACTCCAGATAACTGTCATCAGCAGGCTTTCCTGTCTCTGTCTGCTCGTCTGAAAGAGACATAATATCTTCCATGGAACAGTTCAGCGCTTTCGCCAGCTGCCGCACTGTTTTCGCACTGCAGCGCCCGATACTGCTGCGCCCGGCACAAATATCCAGGATTGTTGTTTTGGGAACACCGCTGATCTGCGAAAGATGATATTTCGTAATCCCTCTTCTTTCAAGATAAGTCTGTAATGTCATAACTGAACATCTCCTTTTCCTTTCTCTCACATTGTATCGGTATGCCGACCGTGTGTCAATACTATATGTCAACCTGAAAGGAGATGACGCACGCCCAAAGCAAAGATTATATCGTAGATGGCATTATCAGCCTGACGGAAGAACTGATTTTTGAGTATAAAGAAAAAACGACAGAAGAAGCGCGGAGTGCAGTCCCCGTGCTTCTTCTGTCTCTATTAATACTGTTTTTCTTTTATGATCTCTATCCGGCAGTCATGCTTTTTCGATTTCAGACATCGTCTTTGTATCTCCGGCTTTTGTCGCGCGCAGCGTACGTTCTGACGCAGCGGCGAGCCGGTAGACGTATCCCAACGAAGGCTCTTTTTGCAGCATATCCTCAAATTTGTCCATCAGCTCTTTATTCGGGATTGACACATATCCGTCTTCACAGTTCAGGAATTCAGATGCTGCGCCTGGTATCTGCTTTCTATCACACGATCATGGTAAATCTTTCTCTGTCAGTTTACCACATTTTCCGCCGGTGCTATAACCGCCACCCTGATTTTTATTTTGTATAAAAACCATCTAATAATTCACACGCCTCGTCAAAGTATTCCTGTTCCATATCGAGCCAGTGGATCTCCGTATCTCTTCTAAACCAGGTCATCTGTCTTTTTGCAAACCGCTTAATGGCCTGCGATAAATGATCATAAAATTCTTCAAATGAAGAATATTTTCCTTCCAGATAGTCCGCTATACAGCGGTATTCCAGGCCAAGACGATATAGATATTTCGGGGAATTACCCGCCGCCAGATAGGACTGTACTTCATCGATCATCCCCTGGTCCAGCCTCTTCTTCAGCCTTTCATCAATCCTGCGATGCCAAATACCTTTTTCCCATGTAACGCCAAGCTGCAGTGTTTTATATCGCGGAGAATTATGCGCTGTCAGTTTTTCTCCGTTCCTGGTCTTTTCCAACAGTCTGATCAGCCGTCTCTTATTGTTTCTGTCGGAATTATTTCCTCCTACAACTTCTTTTGCCTCTTCTGAAAGCATATCCTGAAGTTCTTCCAGTGATTTTTTCTCCAGCTCATTCCGATATGCAGCATCTATCGTCTCCTCCTGAAAGTCATATCCACGCACCACTGAAGAAATATAAAGCCCGGTCCCGCCCACAAGAAAAGGAATATGTCCTCTCTGTAAAATCTGATCGATCACTTTGTATGCTGCTTTCTGGTAATCTGCAACAGAATAGGGTTCCTCTATATCACAAACATCAAGAAGATGGTGGGGAACCTGATCCTGTTCTTCTTTTGTTACCTTTCCGCTGCAAAGATCAAAGCCTCTGTAAACCTGCCTTGAATCTGCCGAGACGATTTCCCCGCCATATTTTTTCGCCAGATCAATCGCCAGGGAACTTTTCCCCGATGCATTTGTTCCTGCGATCACTATGATTTTAGATAAATTACTGTTCATTTTTTCTCCCGCTTATTTCAATATATTTTTTACGGCCCTGTGCTGTTTTTAACAAATTTAAGACTCGCAAGCGAGTCTTGGCGCGGGATTCGGGTCAGCTGCAGCTGACATAATACATCTCCGAATCCCTACGCATCCTCGCGGAGCGTATATCAGATGGGGGTATGACTCCCGCCACTGATGCTGATTTGTTACTCACCGACTATAGAGGCGGGAGTCATACCACATCTGATATAAGGATTGCCCACATAATTTCCCACATGATCCTTCAGCAGGATTTTTGCATGGTACGGATCAAAACTCACCTTCTGCCGGAGCATATAAAGGATATCCGTAAGAAACCGTTCCCGCTGATATGTATCGCCAACACACAATTTTTCAAAATTATCCAGCATTTCAATTTTGATCAGAAATTCTTTTGAGCCGATTCTTTCCCGTATATTTATATATCCGCAGATGACCATTCCAAAATCTGAATCCGGATCGGGATCAGGCAGGCTGCAGATATACGTAGATTCATGCTCCGCTTTCTGGAATTCATCCAGACATATAAATTCTGAAATCATGTCATCCCTCCGCTCTGCCATAAAAATGGACACTGGAAATTCCATAAACCTTCTGCCTCATTTTTTTCAGTTGTTCTATCCTGTCCGGAACTTCCAGCTCTTTTCTTGTACGGATTGCAAATATCCCGTCTCTTTTTAAAAGTTTTGCATTTGAAAGGCGCTGTATGACAGAATAAAAAATTTGTTCTTCCGTAAAAGGCGGATCAAGGTAGATAATATCAAACACTGTCTCATTTTTTCAAACCATCCTATCCTCCGGAACACATCATCCTGATAAATATCATAACCGGAACGGAATCCGCAGATTTCCAGATTTTTCTTGATCGTTTCCACTGCTTTGCGGCTTTTATCCACAAATACCACATGATCCGCACCACGGCTGAGTGCTTCAATTCCAATACTCCCGCTTCCGGCAAAGAGATCCAGGAAGTCAGAGCCAGAGATCCTGTCCTGCCAGATATTAAAAAGAGCTTCCTTTATCTTTGCTGTGATTGGCCGGGTTTCCATTCCTTTTGGCGCATACAGCCGACGTCCTTTTGCGGTTCCGGCAATCACTCGCATCCGTCTGCCTCCTGGTTTTCACTTGTTTTCCTGTCAAAATCTCTCCAAAATTCTAATACGGCTTTTTCGTAGTTCTCTTTATCCAGGATATAGCTCACTCCATGCCCGGCTCCCGGAACGATCAACAGCCTCTTTTCCGCCGCACATGCCTTATAATTTTCATAAGTCATCTCCACCGGCACAAAATCATCATCTGTCCCATGGATGAACAATACCGGCACTTTACACACCTTCATGGCATCGATACAGGAATAATCTTTCGGCCCGATCTGTATCTTTGAGCGGCAGATATCTTCTGCGATCGCGCTGATCATAGAATCATACCGAAGATTCAGTCCTTTTTCCGCAACGTGTTTCCAGATTGCATGAGGGGAGGTGTATCCGCAGTCTGCAATGATCCCGCACACATTGGACGGCAGTTCAAATCCGGCTGTCATAAGGACAGTTGCCGCCCCCATAGAGACTCCGCACAGATAAATGGGAAGCTCTTCTATATCCTGCCGGTTTACCCATTTGATCCATTCCAGGCAGTCATAACGTTCCGTCAGACCGAATCCCATATATTCCCCGCCGCTGTTGTTCTGCCCTCTCTGCTCCGCAAATAATACATGACATTTATTTTGATGGAAGAAATCAGCGATCAGCCCAAAGTCTCTTGTCCATGAGGAACGCCAGCCGTGCATTGCAATGACCACCCGTTCCGCGCCGTCGCATTCCCACCAGTGTCCCACCAGGTTTATTCCATCGTGGGCAGTGATTTCTACTTTCTTACATCCCCTGTTCTCTAATTCTTCTGCGGCACGTTCTCTTTCTATTCTGAAATGCTGCATTTCAGGGGAGTCCGGCTCTTTGCCGTTATCGTGAACTATGGGTTCTTCTTCCCCGCGGTCTAATGCGATCGACACCAGCTTTTTGGTAATTTTATAGGAAATAATCCCTGCGGTAGCAACTGTCCCTGCTACAATCCCTGTTCCTGCCAGCAATCTTTTTATATTCTTATTCATAACAATCCTCCTCGTTTTTATATGGCGTCTCTTTCATTTACCGTGTTGCTTCCTTCATTTTCATTATTGACTGAAAAGGTACTTTTCCGTTTTACTGTGATCCAAACTGTTTTTTTAGTTGTGATGAGCGAAGTAATGCCGGCGATTAACACGACACTTCCCAATACCACTGTCCAACGAAATATTTTTTTTGCGAATGTTTTCATATTACATTTTCTCCTTCAAATGAAACTGATTCTTTCTGTAAAGGGTTTTATAAAAACGAAAACGTCTGAACTTTGGTTGGATCATAACGTATTTCTCGTCCTGCTTCTCATATCCGTCTAAATAGCCAGGTTCTCTCCTCCCATTGATCACTACATAGGAATAACTGTTTTTATGTGCCTTCGCACAGTCCTCCCAATGGTTCAATAGGGTCTCTGAAATCTGTGTGTTCTGATACCGGCGCTGCATCAGGAATAACGACATCAGGTTGGAAGACGGGATCCTGTTTTCTTCCAGCATCTCTTTTTCCATCTTCTCCAGCTCTGTCAAACATTTCAGGGCATCCCGGTTTCTCTTTTTCATTTTCAGCCGTAAATAATAGAATTTTTCCCGTATTTTTGACAAGACGCCTCTTTTCTTTGTCCTGCTTCCTACAATAGCGCCTGCCATCCGGCCATCCACAAATGCGGCTTCGCCAAATGTACAGGTGCTTAAGCTTCTCTCTGCGACTGCTTTTGCCAGGGTATCCGCATCTTTTTCCTCTGAGAAGAACTCATCATATCCTTCCTGCCTTCTCAGCAGCCGGCTTAACTCTTTTTTATCCCTTCTTTTCAGGCTGCGTATTTCTATTCTCTGTTTCATTGTTTATGTTTCCTTTCTTTTTCCTGTCTCTCCAATATGCTGCAAAGTATGCGACAATGCAGACCGGGATTGCCGCAAAAACGTCCAGTACCGAGTGCTGTTTCAGAAAAACTGTAGATATGGAAATCAAAAATGCGGCAATTACAAAAAATATCCTCCATCCCGGTGTCTTTAAGGATTTACAGTTCCACCCGCAGATCATGACCGCCACCGAGCCGATTACATGGATAGAGGGGCAGACATTTGTATTGGTATCAAATTGATAAAATCCCTCCAGAAATTTTATGAATATGTTATCTCTTTCAAAAACCATGGGCCGCAGCTCCTGGCAGTTTGGAAACAGCATATAAATGATGATCGCCAGCGAGTAAGACACCATAATAAATTTCATAAATTTTGTGAAAGACTCCGTATCATACAGCAGAGTATATATCTGTATCCCGATCAGGAAAACAAACCATAACAGATACGGAATGAGGAAATATTCACAAAACGGGATCTGATCATCCAGCGGACAGTGGATGGGCGTATAGGATTCCCGGATCCACAGACGTTCCACCAAGAGAAAAAAGAATCCATACACCGGCCAGAAGAGCAGGTATTTCAGATGTTTAAACTCTGGTGTATTTAACCTGTCCAGCCGGAACCTGCGGAAATCCGTCGCTTTCTCTTTCCACATAAGTTGTATCCTTCCAGTAAATTTTTTTCGTATTTAAAAGCTCTATTGTTTCAAAAATCTGTTTCGCCCCCTCTGCCCGTCTGTATTCGCGGAGCGCATTCTCCATTTCTTTCAATTTTCTTTCCGACTGCAGGAGCCGGATGCATTGATCCGTAAGTTCTTCCGGGGAATCCGAGGAAACAGCCCCTCCCTTTTTTACAAAATATTCAATATTATACTGTTCACATCCCGCCACCGCATTGATAAACGCCATTGGCAGCTTCTTCACTGCCGCTTCCGTCACGCTTAAGCCGCCCGGCTTCATCAGGCACAGATCCGCCGAATCCATATACAGAGACATCTGCTTCGTATACCCCGCAACGTGGATCTGATCCGCATCCTGGTATTTTCTGTCTAGTTTTTTCTGCAGTCTCTCATTGGTTCCGCAGATCACAGATACTTCTGTGTCCTCCGGTAAATTTTTATAGAGATGTTCCACCATCATTGCAATCGGTCCGCATCCCATGCTGCCGCACATGACAAGAAGATGCCGGTGTTCTGCCTGGATATTCAAAAGCCGTTTTGCGTCTGTTTTTTCTATCTTTTTATAAAATTCTTGGCATACCGGGATCCCTGCCACCGAGATCTTCTCTCTGGGGATCCCGCACTTTACAAATTCCTCTGCCAAAAATCCGTCCGGGATAAAATACCGCTGCAGATCGGTTGCCTTCATTCCGGGATAACAGGTATAGTCTGTCATGACCATTGCCGTTTTTAACGCGAGGGGAAGCGTCTTCTGCATATGGGTCAGCATGATCGCCGAGAGAACGTGGGTACAGATCACGGTATCAAATTTTTCCTTTGCTATGTACTGATACATCCGCAGCGTTCCTGCCGTCAGGATTTTATAGATCAACGTTTTTTCTTTAAACAGCGCCGGATGCTTTTTGCTGTACCCATACCCCCAGCGGAACAGCCCCGGGATATGGCGGTACATAAAGCTGTGTCCTTCCCCCATAAACCGGGCAAATTTTTCTGAGACGAAACGGAACGCATCCGCTACCGTACAGTCCACCTGCTGCCTGTCGAAATATTCCTTTACTGCCCGGGCGCAGGAATTATGTCCCTGCCCGGTACTGCAGCTTAAGATAAGTGCTTTCTTCATTACTTTCCTCCCGTTTTTCTTTCCTGTCCTTTTCTTTTAAGGACTTCAAAATTTTCACCAGCTTCGGCCGGTTGTACCTTTGGATCAGACAATAGGGGATGTTGCCCAGCGCATAAAGGGCCGCCGCACAGATCCCCCAAGGGCCTTTCCAAAAGAACAGACATCCCAGTCCTGCCAGGCACAGGAAGCCGTGGACACCTTCTGCAATACAGGTCTCCACGATCATCTCCCGGATCTGTGCCGGGTCAAATTTGCGGGGAAGCTTCTTTGACGGCATGATCCCGGGGAATATCCTGCTCATATCCGGGAATGACTCCTTCCATTTATGGATCCTGATCTTGCGGTAAATAGCTCCTTCCCGTTCCATTTTCCACATACGCCAGGGAAACCGGTCATAATGGAACCACTTCTGCGGAAGGATACGCCCCAGCAGAAAGGCTGCTATTCCTATGATTGCCAGATAACAGATACACTTTATGAAACCTTCCATTTTTACTCCTTATTCTGATTAATTTCATTCCTGACCTATATGATAGCTTCATATTTTCAACTAAACCTCAACAGAACCTCAACATTTGTTGATATTTCTGCTGACATGACAAAACTCCGCCTTTCAGGTATCCCTGTATGATTTAGGATACCTGAAAGGCGGAGTCTATATATTTTATTATTCCGATAGATTTTTACCTCTGGAAGAATAACGGCACCGGACCTTATCGGGGATCCGGTGCCTGTTACTGTCAGACTTTCTTTCTGTAGTTTTCCAATTGAGGAAAAATACCCACAACATATACGGAAGATTCCTCTACCCGAAATATGATCACATAATCCATATCTGTCAAAACAGCTTCCCGATATCCCATACGAATCAAATTCACGTCTGTGCTCCCGGGAAACTGAAAAGGATTTTCTTCCAGCCTTTCATAAATCCTGTCAATACAATCCAACAGATGCGCGGCCGCCTGATCATTTTTTAATCTGTATATCAAATGATATATATGATTATCTAAAAGGTCTTCCGCTTTTTCAGTAACAACCAGATTATATGCCATACCGTTTTCTTATGGATAGAAGGGATTCCCTTGCATCCTTTACCTTTCCTTCTTTGATCTGTCTTTCAGAAACTTCAATATCTTCATACATCTTAAGCTGCTTCATCATATGTTCATAACTCAACTTTCCCACCAGTATAATCCTTGCTGATGCTTGATTTATCTGGTAAAAAATACATTTTATTGGTGCCTTGACATAAAAATAGCACCTGATCTTTGGTATAATAAGATTAGCCAAATCAAACA
>DWVY01000035.1 GCA_019119995.1 Candidatus Mediterraneibacter faecavium
CCACGATCTCAAATCCTTCTGCTCCAAACATCTGTCTGAAAGCGAGACGTCCGATACGTCCAAATCCATTAATCGCTACTTTTACTGCCATGATTAATTCCTCCTAAAAGTTTAAAAAATATTTGACTGTAACCCAGTCATGGCAATGAATCCTTACAAAATCATGATTGTTAAGGATTCATCAACTAGGATAATTGTACTAAACCGGGAACAAAAATTCAAGACCCAAATGCATTTTTATTCAAACAGTTCAGCCATAGGACCGGCGCTCCTTACGGGATCTTCTTAAACACCGGCCTGCGCCCTTTAAATTCTGTATAATAATGAAATCCGCAGGACTTGAGGATCTCTCCGGCCTCCGCAAAATCGTAGGCCACATGCTCCGGTCGGTGCGCATCGGCGCCGACAGTCACGATTTCCCCGCCGAGCTCCCGGTAGCGCTTCAGGACATCCGGATGAGGATTCGCAAAACCGAGGCCGTATTTCACCCCGCCCATGTTCATTTCAATGCCTTTTCCCTCAGAGATCACTTTTTTCAGGACCGCGTCGATCTCATCAGAAAACTGCCTGTAGGAGTAGTCCCTCGCCTTGTTCCTTCCGTACCGCACCACATAGTCCAGATGCCCCAGCACGTCGAACGAGGAGACTTTCTCCAGGCACGCCAGTGTCTCACGGAACGCCTCCCCGTACACCTCTGCGTCCGTCTTCCCTTCAAAGATCTTCCCGTAATACGGATCCATCCCGTGTACAAGGTGAAGGGAGCCGATCACAAGATCAAACGGATACGCTCCGGCCAGTTCCTCATATGTTTTTCCGAGATGGGGCTGCAGACCCAGTTCCACTCCGATACGCACATCCAGTTTTTCTCTGTACTCTTCCCGGATCTGCGTCAGCGTTTCAAAATATTTTTCCAGATCGAGTTGGAACGGATCCGGTCCCAACTCTTCATCCTCCGGATAATCCAGATCCAGGTGGTCTGTGATGCACACAGACTGAAGTCCCCGTTCCACCGATTCATCGAGCATGCTCCTGACAGATGCTTCACTGTCAGTGGAAAACTCCGTATGCATGTGTTGATCGCACCGGATCATGGAATGATCGAGCTTCATATGATCGTACCTCCTCCGAGCACGTATTCCCCGTCATAGAGCACAACTGCCTGGCCGGGTGTGACCGCCCTCTGAGGATCCTCAAAATGACAGACGATCTCATCTTTTCCCGTTTTTTCCACAGTGCACCACGCCCCCTTGTGATTATACCGGATCTTGGCAAATACACGTCTTGGTTCCATCAGGTCTTCCACCGACATGAAATTAACACGGTTTGCCCGCACGGTATGGGTCAGCGACTCCTCATACGTACCGATCACCACCTCATCTGTCTTAGGCCGGATCTCAAGGACGAATGCAGGGTAACCGAGCGCCAGTCCCAGCCCCTTGCGCTGTCCCACCGTATAATGGACGATCCCTTTGTGCCGCCCGAGGATGCGCCCGTCCGGAGTCACAAAGTTTCCTGTCGGAAGCTCTCTGCCGGTCTTCTCCCTTACCGAATCTTCAATAAACGATGCATAATCCCCGTCCGGCACAAAGCAGATATCCTGGCTGTCCGGCTTGTCCGCCACGACCAGCCCGATCTTCTCGGCGATCGACCGGATCTCGTCTTTTGCGTAAGCTCCCACCGGCATCAGGGTGCGGGCAAGCTGGTCCTGTGTAAGATTATAAAGGGCATATGTCTGGTCTTTTGCGGGCGTTGCCGAACGGCGGAGCGCATATCTGCCATTCGGAAGTTTATCTATCCTTGCATAGTGTCCGGTGGCGATATAGTCCGCCCCGATCGCCATGCTGCGGTTCAAGAGCGCCTCCCATTTCACATATCTGTTGCAGGCGATACACGGGTTCGGTGTGCGCCCGTTCAGATATTCCTCTGTAAAATAGTCGATCACATTCTCTTTGAATTCCTTCCTGAAATTCATGACATAGTAAGGGATCCCCAGAGCCGCGGCGACCCTTCTGGCGTCCTCCACGGCGCTCAGGCCGCAGCATCCGCCGTTTTCCTCAACGGAACAGGCGTCTTCCTCCTGCCAGATCTGCATAGTAACGCCGATCACGTCATATCCCTGTTCTTTCAGCAGATAGGCCGCCACAGACGAATCCACTCCACCTGACATCCCGACAACTACTTTACTCATCAGTATTCCTCTTCTTCCTCTTCCTCGCCTTCATGAATGTCAGACTTCGGCTTTTCCAAGCCCTCGATCTTGATGCCGTTCTTCTCCGCATAATCCCACAGCGCTGCGTGGATCGCCTCCTCCGCGAGCAGGGAGCAGTGCACTTTTACCGGAGGAAGCCCGTCCAGAGCTTCCATGACCGCCTTGTTCGTCACCTGCATTGCCTCCTGGATATTCTTTCCTTTGACAAGCTCTGTCGCCATGCTGCTGGTCGCGACCGCAGCGCCGCATCCGAACGTCTTGAACTTTACGTCGCGGATGATCTGGTTCTCGTCGATATCCAGATAAATCCTCATGATATCGCCGCACTTTGCATTGCCGACCGTGCCGACTCCGCTGGCGTTCTCGATCTCTCCTACATTTCTCGGATGCTGAAAATGGTCCATTACTTTCTCTGTATACATGATATGATTCCTCCTGATGTTCCTGTCTGTTTTTTATTATTTTCTTCTGATACCGAAGCGTATTATGCTTCCTCTTTCTTTTTCGCCTGCTTCTTTACAAAATCCTCATACAGCGGCGACATGCTGCGAAGCTGTGCCACGATCTCTTTCAGGCTGTCCACTACATAATCTATATCTTCTCTTGTTGTCTCCTCATCCAGCGTCATGCGAAGGGACCCGTGCGCGATCTCATGAGGCAGTCCGATGGCAAGGAGCACATGGGACGGATCCAGAGACCCTGATGTGCAGGCTGAACCGCTGGACGCGCAGATTCCTTTCATATCCAACATGATCAGCAACGACTCTCCCTCGATGAACCGGAAGCTGAAGTTCACATTGTTCGGGAGACGTTTTACCCGGTCTCCGTTCAGTCTGCAGTACGGGATTTCCTTCTCGATCCGGCTGATCAGATAGTCTCTGAGTTCTGTCTCGTAGTTCATGCGCTCTTCCATAGATGCCGCCGCAAGCTCCACTGCTTTGCCAAGTCCCACGATCCCCGGCACATTTTCCGTGCCCGCACGGCGCTTTCTCTCCTGCGCTCCTCCGTGGATGAAGGAACGGATCTTCACGCCTTTTCTGATATAGAGGAATCCGATCCCTTTCGGCCCGTTCAGCTTGTGGCCGCTGGCGCTGAGCATGTCGATGTTGCACTCATCCACATTGATCGGCACATGAGCGAAAGCCTGTACCGCGTCTGTGTGGAACAGGACGCCGTGCTCATGTGCGATCCGGCCGATCTCCGCGATCGGTTCGATCGTCCCGATCTCATTGTTGGCAAACATAACGGAGATCAGGATCGTATCCGGACGGATGGCAGCCTCCACAGCTTTCGGGTCGACCAGCCCGTTCTCATCCACATCCAGATATGTCACCTCGTATCCTCTTTTCTCCAGATACTCGCATGTATGAAGGATCGCGTGATGCTCGATCCTGCTTGTGATAATGTGTTTTCCTTTTGCCGCGTAAGCTTCCGCCGTGGCAGTCAGCGCCCAGTTGTCAGACTCTGTCCCTCCTGCCGTGAAATAGATCTCGTTTGCTTTCGCCCCGAGCACCCCCGCGATGATCTCCCGCTGTCTTGTGATAACCTCTTTGTTTGCCGCGGCAAATCCGTACACGCTGGACGGATTCCCGAAGTGTTCTGTAAAATAAGGCAGCATCTCTCTGACAACCTCCGGGGATGTCTTTGTCGTAGCTGCATTGTCCAGATAAATCAGTTTGTCCATTCTGTTACCTCCATATTTGTTTTCATATATATTTTTTCTGCTGTTTTCCGTTATATATTTTCTGCTGTTTTCAATTCTTACATGTCCGATGATCGATGTCTGTGCAGCACTTCTTCCTGCTCTCTTCGACAAGCTGGTCCAGCATGATCTCATCGACTGTCCGGTTGATACTGTCGTTGATCCGCTTCCAGACATATTTCGTCACACAGCTGTCGGCAGCTTTGCACCCGCCGTCCGGCTCCAGCCCCGGGCATTCCACCGGTTCCAGGCTTCCCTCAAGGGCTCTCAGGATGTCTCCCACTGAGATCTCCCTCATATCTTTCGCCAGGATATATCCGCCTCCGGCTCCTCTTACACTGCTGACAAGCCCCGCCTTTTTCAGCATGGCCATGAGTTGTTCCAGATAACGCTCCGAGATATCCTGCCGTGCAGATATACTCGTGATCGAGACCGGAGCTTCCCCGCTGTACTGGGCCAGGTCGATCAGCGCTCGCAGCCCGTATCTTCCTTTTGTAGAAAGTTTCAAATCCTCACCTTCTCCGCTCCATATTCTTCGGGTTTTAATCCCCGGTGTTTTATACCCTATCTTTTTACTAGGATTTCCTCTTGTAGGATATCATTACCAGACAGTTCTGTCAACCCGGGATTTCACATATCTTATAGAAATGTGACAGTTCAGCCCTGCGCTGTACGGGAGAGAAGATCATGTCATCAAAACACAAACTTTTCGAGGGAGCCCTGATCCTCACAGCTGCAGGTTTTATAAGCCGCATCATGGGGTTCTTCTTCCGGATCTTTTTAAGTCATGCATTCGGAGAGGAAAACATGGGACTTTACCAGCTTGTTTTCCCTGTATATGCTCTCTGCCTTGCTCTGAGCACGTCCGGTATCCAGACCGCCGTTTCCCGCATGACAGCACAAAAGACAGCGCTCAACAAAAAAGAAGAGACCGGGAATATCCTTGGGACTGCCCTCGGTCTCACACTCCTGATCTCTGTTGCAGAGATATTGTTTATCCAGAACAACGCTTCTTTTATCGCTGTATCATTTCTCGGCGATGAGCGGTGTACGGATCTGCTCATGATCATATCTTACGCACTCCCATGCGCTGCCGTACACAGCTGCATCTGCGGCTATTATCTCGGTCTTCAGAAAACCAGGCTGCCTGCAGTCAGCCAGCTGATCGAGCAGGCGGTCCGCATCCTGTCCGTTCTGCTCCTTTTTGCCGTCACGCAAAGCAGCGGCAGGACCCCCTCCATCCGCCTTGCCGCAGCGGGTATCGCGGCAGGAGAATTTGTCTCCGCCCTGTTCACCGTGCACTCTCTTTCACGCCAGGGCAGACGATTGCAGACATTTTCGGTAAAAAAACTGGGGAAAGATCTCCGCGAACTGCTCAGACTGTCCGTCCCGCTGACAGCAAACCGGACCATCGTCACCCTGCTCCAAAGCATAGAGGCAGCTTCCATCCCCATTTGTCTTAAGCTGTACGGACTCGATACTTCCGAAGCGCTCCGGCTGTACGGTGTGCTGACCGGCATGGCGCTGCCCTGCATCCAGTTTCCCTCTGCTGTTACAAGTTCCATAGGGGCCGTCCTCATGCCGGCAGTCAGTGCGACAAGCACTGCCGGAAACCGCACAGCCGTCATCCGCCTTCTGAAAAAAGCAGTCGGGAGCTGCTTCATACTCGGGCTGTCATGCTGTCTCTTCTTTCTGATCTTCGGCCGCTTCATCGGAACGCTCCTGTTTCACAGCAGTACTGCCGGCCGTTTTATCATCACATTGGCATGGATCTGCCCGTTTCTGTATACAAACAGCTCTCTGTTCAGCGCGATCAACGGATATGGCAGGACAGGGTCCACATTCCTCATCAACACATGCGGGCTTCTGATACGCATCTGCTGCGTCTTCTTCGTCATCCCGCATTTCGGCATACAAGGTTACCTCTGGGGCCTCCTTGCAAGCCAGCTTGCCGTATCTGTGCTGGCTTTTACTGTCCTGCTTGCCCAGACCGCTAAAGAGTAGCAAGAAACGCTTTCACTACGATCGGATTTACATATAATTCCGTAATAAGCCCCAATGCCATAGTCAGGATCACAAAGATCGTTTTCTGCCGGTTCCAATGGCTTTGCGGAGCTGTATAACAGTACCAGAGCAGAACGACAAACGCAGGTATATAGAATAAAAACTGGGGGAAAAGTGCGGTCACACACAGCAGACACCCTTTTATCCCAAGATCGGCAGCAGCAGAAGAAAGAAGGATCCCTCCGGAGGCTCCTGCCCACACAAGGAACAAGACAACAGACACCCGGCGCGCCCTGGTAAAGGAAAGGGCAGCCAGCGCGAGAAACGGGACAGCGCGCAGCCGAAGCAGATACCAGAGATACTCCCTCACATCGATCTGCAGATCCAGGAACTGATCCAGAAAATAATCACTGAATATGCCCGGAACCGCCACATACTTTCTCGCTATAAAATTCACATAAATAACTCCGAGCAGAAACCCCGGCATAAAAAAAGCAAGGAATTGTTTCCTCGTATGAAATATCTTCATGCTGCCTCCTGTTTATCAAATGAACAGTGCTTGTATACATCCTGGATATTTCATTATATGCCGGGGTGTCCTGATTATTCGTGATACTTTACGGCATATGCCATCAGGGACGCGACCGTCTTCGCATCCTCGATTTCGCCGGTAAATATCTTCTCTTTCAGGTCATCGATCGAATACGCTTTCAGGTCGATAAACTCATCTTCATCAAGATGCTGTTTCGACGGGATCAGGTTTTTCGCCACGTATACCTCGATCCGCTCATTGCAGAATGCAACAGTAGTCCGGAGGGTGATCAGCCACTCCAGATCCTCGCTCCTGTACCCCGTCTCTTCTTTCAGTTCCCGGGAAGCACAGGTAAGTCCCGGTTCATCCTCCGCATCCAGAGCCCCTGCCGGGATCTCCAGCGTATAGCGGTCGAGCGCATTGCGGTACTGTCTTACCATGAGGATCTTTCCATCCTCTGTTACCGGGACGACTGCTGCTGCTCCCTTGTGTTTGATAAAATCCCATACGACCGTATGGTCTCCGTCCACCTCGATCGTATCCTGGTAGAAATCGATGATCTTGCCTTTAAATTTAAGTTCTCTGTTCAGTCGTTTAATATGTTCGCCCATCCTGTTCCTCCTCATTCTTTCCTAAGTGATCTTCCCCGCAGCCTTCCCCGGGGAGGCTGTCAGCATATACTGCACAAAAACGCCCTGCCGGTGCTGCGCGGTATAAAAGAAAGCCCTCGTCTTTCGACAAGGGCCGGCCTTTCATTGGTTGTTATGATCCTGACTATTTTGCGTAATCTGTTGCCCGTGACTCACGGATAACATTTACCTTGATCTGCCCCGGATATTCCAGTTCGAACTCGATCTGTTTTGCAATATCCCTGGCCAAAAGCACCATATCGTCATCAGATACCTGCTCCGGAACTACCATAACACGAATCTCTCTACCTGCCTGAATGGCAAAAGATTTATCCACACCTTTAAACTGGTTGGTAATATCTTCTAACTGTTTTAATCTGTTTGTATATGTTTCGATGGTCTCTCGTCTCGCACCCGGTCTCGCCGCTGAAATCGTATCGGCAGCCTGGACTACGCACGCGACCAAAGTCTGCGGTTCCACATCACCGTGGTGTGACTCCACCGCATTGATAACGGTCGCAGACTCTTTATATTTCCTACAGAGATCTGCACCGATCTGGATATGTGACCCTTCTACATCATGGTCTATCGACTTTCCTATATCATGAAGAAGTCCGGCGCGCTTTGCCATTCTCACATCAATACCGATCTCCCCTGCCAGCAGTCCTGCCAGCTGGGCGACTTCGATCGAATGTTTCAGCGCATTCTGTCCGTAACTCGTTCTGAACTTCATGCGGCCGAGGAGCCGGATCAGTTCCGGATGAATGCCGGTCACGCCCACTTCAAGCGCCGCGGCTTCTCCTTCTTCCCGGATCATGGTATCGACTTCTTTCTGTGCTTTCTCTACCATTTCCTCGATCCTCGCCGGATGGATACGGCCGTCTACGATCAGTCTTTCGAGTGCGATCCTAGCGACTTCACGCCGGATCGGGTCAAAGCCTGATAATACGACTGCTTCAGGCGTATCATCGATGATCAGTTCGACACCTGTCAGTGTCTCGAGCGTACGGATATTTCTTCCTTCACGCCCGATGATACGTCCTTTCATCTCATCACTCGGCAGCTGTACGACGGAGATCGTCGTTTCTGCAACATGGTCAGCCGCGCATCTCTGGATCGCATTGACGACATATTCTTTCGCCCTTTTGTCTGCTTCCTCTTTTGCCTGGCTTTCCAGCTCTCTGACCATCTTTGCAGTGTCATGCTTAACATCGTCTTCAACAGTTTTCAACAGATATTCTTTTGCCTGTTCGGAGGTAAGTCCTGAGATTCGTTCCAGTTCCTGCACACGTTTCTGACTCAGTTCTTCTACCCTGGCTTCACGCTGACGCAGCTGTTCTTCTTTCGACGAAAGCTTGTTCTCGCGGTGTTCGAGAGCATCTGAACGCTTCTCGACCGCCTCCTCTTTCGCAAGCACCCGCTTTTCATAGCGCTGCAGCTCCGCTCTTCTTTCTTTCGTCTCCTTCTCAAGATCATTTTTCGTCCTGATGGATTCTTCTTTCACTTCCAGAAGAGCTTCTTTTTTCGTCGTCTCTGCATTTTTCACAGCATCATCGATGATCTCTCTTGCTCTTGCCTCTGCATTTCCGATCTTGCTTTCAGCATTTTTCTTCAGATTGGAAATCGTTGCAAAATGAGAAATAATCCCGACTATCAACGCGAGGGCCACGGCAATTACTATACATAAGCCTAGACTTAATTGCACAGGAGCACCTCCTTATTCAATTTTCATTGTACATATTACTTAAATACAACAGTTAAATTTTATACTGTTTTCACAACAATGTCAAGCATTGTCCTCATAATTTTGTATCACTTGACGGACGGTCTCATATTTAAATCCTTTTCTTGCCAGATACCCGTAAATCCGCTGTTTTTCCGGCTCTTCCGCTGTCGTAGGGTCAAACCTTTTTTTCCGCAGTATGCTTCGGACGGCCTCTTCTTCTCCCCCGTCTTCATAACAGTTCTCAAAAGCCTGTTCGATCAGTTCGGCGGACACGCCTTTCTGCATAAGCGCCGCCCGGATCTCTTTCCTGCTCTTTGCCCCCTGCCTGCTTCTGACGAAATTCTCCGCATAGCGTGCATCATCAAGGTATCCGAAAGATTTTACATAGTCAACCGCCCGGTCGATCATCTCCTGTGTATAACAGCCCTGCCTCAGCTTCTCTCTCAGGGCCGCCTCAGTCCGGTCCATATCTTCCAGCAGGTGCATCGCCCGCAGTTTTGCTCTCTTCAGGACCACTTCCGTCTCGATCTTCTCCACGGTTCCCGCAGTTATCACTTCATCCCTGCGGATACCGTAACGGGAAAGTTCGCCCTTATACAATACAAAGGCAAACTTCCCGTCTAAATAGACCTTAAATTTTGTTTTGGTGTAAGGCTCGATTTCTGTAACGATCATTCTTTCTTACCGCCTGTAAGCGAGAGATCGCTCTCTGTCCCGGTCTTTTTCACGTCGCTCTTCTTATTCCCGCTTTTCTGTTCTGTTTTATCTCCTGCAGGTTCCGTATCCTCTCCTGCACCGGACAGATGGTAGTGCGCACGCACTTTCCGGTCCAGCTCTTCCATCACTTCAGGATGATTTTCCAGATAAGTTTTCGCATTTTCTCTGCCCTGGCCGATCTTCTCGCCTTCATATGCGTACCATGCGCCGCTCTTTTTCACCAGATCGATCCCCGCTGCGAGATCAAGGATATCACCGGCGCGGGAGATGCCCTTTCCGAACATAATGTCAAACTCCGCCTCTTTAAACGGCGGCGCGATCTTATTCTTCACGATCTTGATGCGGGTCCTGTTTCCCACCATCTCACCGCTCTGTTTCAATGTCTCGATCCTTCTGACGTCCATACGGACAGATGCATAAAACTTCAGCGCACGGCCGCCGGTCGTTGTCTCCGGATTGCCGAACATCACTCCCACTTTCTCCCGGAGCTGATTGATAAAGATAACCACACAGTTTGATTTACTGATCACCGGAGTCAGCTTGCGCAGCGCCTGTGACATCAGCCTCGCCTGAAGTCCCACATGGCTGTCACCCATATCGCCTTCGATCTCCTGCTTTGGCACCAGTGCTGCGACCGAGTCGATAACAATGATATCGATCGCGCCGGATCTTACCATCGTCTCTGCGATCTCAAGAGCCTGATCCCCGCTGTCCGGCTGGGATATGTAGAGTTCATCGATATCCACTCCGATGTTCTTTGCATAGACCGGATCCATGGCGTGCTCCGCATCGATAAATCCGGCGATGCCGCCCCGCTTCTGCACCTCCGCGATCATGTGAAGGGCCACCGTTGTCTTACCGCTGGACTCTGGTCCGTATATCTCAATGACACGTCCTTTCGGCACCCCGCCGAGCCCCAGCGCAAGATCAAGGCTTAAACACCCTGTAGGGACTGTCTCCACAGCCACATGCGCACTGGAATCGCCCAGACGCATCACTGCCCCTTTTCCGAAATCTTTCTCCAACTTTGCGATCGCCGCATCCAAAGCTTTTTTCTTTTCTTCATTCACTGCCATAAATCAAATTCTCCTTTTTCTGTATCGAACAATTGTTCGCATCTGCTATTATAGTATTACACTCATTGTAAAATGTCAACAACATTTTAGCTTTCTCATTATACATTTTTACATGTCCATTAAAACGGACTTATCTTAGGATATCTTCTAAAATCTTCTCTGCCGATACCGCAGCCCTCTCTCCGGAGCGGTACTCTCAAACCGGGGGTTCATCTGCCATACACAGTACCTCTTTTCTGCCTGGTCTTTCTGTCATCAGGCTTTCTGTCATTCTGCCAATAGTTACATTCATTGTCGGATATGTGTTCCGATGCGGAACCAGCCGAAAATGAGACGCCTTAAGGCGATGAAGATACAGCAGTAAGAACACTGCCGATATCAGTAAAGTGAGGATAGCATACAGGAGAAAAAAATGCAAGCGCAAATTCGTGTTTGTCGAATTGAACGCCGTTGGAGATAAGATTCGAAAATCACCCGGATACAGCGGATCGATATGCGTAACCGGATCAGGCGGGATTGTAATGTTTCCGGCTGTTTTTCTTCGTTCATCCAATCGGAAGTATCTTCCCGACAATCACAAATTAGATAAAGCGAGTCGAGGGGGGAGCTGTGTCGACAAAGGCTCTGTCGTAGAAACTAATATTATTACTGGATGGTGAACCGTTTCCGGTTATGGACTCAGCCCCACGATTTACCGGTTTCTATATCGGGTGGAATACCTGAAATCTTAGTTTGGGAAGTCCCGGCTTCTTCCAACTTTTAATGAGTGTTTGTTGAAAGATGACGCTGCGGTGGAAGAACTCGGAATTTAATCGACAAAGTGCACCTCTTCGACCAGTTTTGTAGTAAACTTCGTGATTGTCGGGGAGATACATCCCGATTGGATGAACACAGAAAATCATTCGGATACAGCCGATATGATGTGTCTTTCGGATCAGTTGGGTGTGTAATGCTGCCGGCGACTGTGGAAAAAGGTTAGATAAACTTTAACCCTGAGATATAGCGTTAATCAGCCGGACGGAATTGTCTGAGCAACGCGCAGTTGTCCGTTCGGCTGATTGCTTTTAGCTATATTTCAGGGTTATTAGTTTATCTTCCTTTTGTAACCCGGAGTCGGAAGCGTTGCACTCCCGACTGATCCGGATACGTGAGTCAATCCCAGTGTATCCGGGTGATTTTCGGATGATTTATTGCAGAATATCTCGTTGACAAGCACGAATTTACAGCAGCTCCTCAAAGGTGTCGTAGAATGTGGGATATGACACATCCACGCATTTGCTGTCCAGTATTTTGGTATTTCCTTCCGCCACCAGCGCGGCGATGCTGAATGCCATTGCGATGCGGTGGTCGAGCAGTGTGTGGATGGATGCGCCTTTGAGTTTCCCTCCGGTGATGATCATGCCGTCGGAGGTTGGGGTCACATTGCATCCCATTGCTTTGAGGTTGTCGCATATGGTCTCGATGCGGTCTGTCTCCTTGACTTTCAGTTCGGCTGCGTCTTTGATGACTGTGGTGCCTTCGGCAACGGCTGCCATGACGGCGATGATGGGGATCTCATCGATGAGCGTCGGGATGATATCGCCCTCGATCGTGATGCCGTGGAGTCTGCTCGTGCGCACCAGGATATCGGCGATCTTTTCTCCGCCTTCGACGCGTTCGTTGAGAAGCGTGATATCCCCGCCCATATCTTCGCATACTTTCAGGATGCCGGCGCGGGTCGGGTTGATCCCTACATTCTCAATGAGGATCTCGGAATCCGGCACGATCAGTCCTGCCGCGATGAAGTATGCCGCGGAAGAAATGTCGCCGGGGACGGTGATCTTCTGCCCGTAAAGTTCCTCGCAGGGAGAGATGGAAGCGGTCGCTTTCGTGCTTCCAAGCTCATGTGTGGAGCGGATATCGGCTCCGAATTCCTTCAGCATCAGTTCTGTATGGTTCCTGGAAAGGGACGGTTCGGTGACGGACGTCTCTCCCTCTGCGTACAGCCCGGCAAGCAGGATGCAGGACTTCACCTGTGCAGATGCGACAGGCGAATCGTAATGGATCCCGTGAAGGCTGCCGGGGGTAATGTACAGAGGCGCGCATCCGTTTCTCAGGATACTCGATATATTAGCGCCCATCTGAGTCAGCGGATCGATGATCCGTTTCATGGGGCGTGAATTCAGAGATTCATCCCCGGATAATTTAGATTCAAAAGGCTGTCCGGCAAGGATCCCGGACAGAAGCCGGGTGGTGGTGCCGCTGTTTCCGACGTCCAGGATGTCCGCCGGTGCCGACAGGCCGCGGAGCCCTTTGCCGTGTACGAGGACAGTGGAATCTTTTTCCTCTATCTCGATGCCAAGTGTGCGGAAGCATCGTATCGTTGCGAGACAGTCCGCTCCTTTTAAGAAATTGTGTATCTCGGTTGTCCCTCTGGCGATGGATCCGAACATCACACAGCGGTGTGAGATGGATTTATCGCCGGGCACGGAGATCTTTCCTTTTAATCCTGTAATGCTGCCTAATTCCATATGATCTATCCTTTCTTTCAGGTCTCGTAGACGATATAGTGGTGCTTCTGAAGAAGACGGGCTGCTTTGTCAGAAGAAGCCTCGTCATAAAATTCAATCTTGAGTACGCCCTCTTCAAATTCTCTGTTGTGCACAATGCCGATATTTTTGATATTGATATTGTTGGTGGCGAGTATGGTTGCGATCGTTGCGATCCCTCCGGCCTCATCGATGATATCGCAGTAAAAGGCAAACTGCTTTTTGATCGGTCCGGCGGAGCTGTTGGGCATGGAATCCCGGTAATCCCTGGAGGTCTCGAACAGTGAGTAAAGTCCCCGTTCATTTCCGCTGTCCACCAGAGCTTTTGCCTGTGCAAGAGCGTCGATATATCCCCCAAGGATACGGGAGATGTTCGAGCGGTTCTTCAGGCAGATCTGCTGCCACATGACCGGGGAGGAGGACGCGATCCTGGTGATATCCTTGAATCCGCCTGCCGCCAGCGCTTTCATCAGCTCGTCTTTTGTATCCGTGTCCCGTACATAATTTACAAGAGTCGCCGCGATGATATGCGGCAGATGACTGATCGTTCCTGTTACAAGGTCATGCTCCCGGTAATCAAGCACGATCGGGATCGCTTTCAGTGAAGCGATGAGATCCCGGTAAGCGGCAGTCTTTTCTGGAGATACTTTTTCTGTGGGGGTCAGGACATAGTAGGCGTTTTCGATCAGATGTGCCTTGGAGTTGGCGAAGCCGCTCTTCTCAGAGCCGGCCATCGGATGTCCGCCGATAAAATTCTCTTCCATGCCCAGAGCTGCGACCTCCTCATGAATGGAAGTCTTTACACTTCCCACATCCGTCAGGATGCAGTCGGGAGCTATGAGCTCTTTTAACTGGGACAGATACGCTGTGTTGCATGAGACAGGCGCGCACAGGAAGATATAGCTGCATTCTCTGAAGTTGTCATCGATCGAAGAACATGCCGTATGTATGACGCTGTCCTGGACAGCGAGGGCAAGCGTCTCTCTGTTCTTATCAAATGCAATGATCTCGCAGTCAGGGTAATATTTCCGAAGGGCCTTGGCGACGGAGCCGCCGATCAGCCCCAGACCGATAAATCCGATTTTGGTAGAAGCCATGATAAGCTGAATTCCTTTCATAAAATAATGGTGGGAGATGATACGTCCCACGCTCACAGAGATATCTTAGCACTTTACATCGTAAAAGTAAACGGCAAATAATATATGTGAAAAATGAATAAAATAGTTGTAATCACAGTGTAATTTTAGTACAATATATCCATGATGTGCCTGCCTGAATGAAATCGGAGCGGGCAGAATAACTACATACAAGGAGGCAGCAGCATGAAGGTTTACAGAACGGACGAAATTAGAAACGTGGTATTGCTCGGACACGGCGGAAGCGGAAAGACAAGTCTTGTCGAGGCAATGCTGTACGTATCGGGAGCAACGAACCGCATGGGTAAAGTATCAGATGCCAGTACGGTCAGCGACTTTGATAAAGAGGAGCAGAAACGTGGATTTTCGATCAGCACAAGCCTGATCCCGATCGAGTGGGAGAAAGCGAAGATCAACATCCTGGACACACCGGGATATTTTGACTTTGTCGGTGAAGTCGAGGAGGCGGTCAGCGCGGCGGACGCAGCGGTCATCGTCGTATCCGGCAAAGCGGGCGTACAGGTCGGAACAGAGAAAGCATGGGAACTGTGCGATAAATATAATCTGCCCAGAATGGTCTATGTGACAGAGATGGATGTGGATGACGCAAGCTTCCGTCAGGTAGTCGAAGATCTGACTGCCCGTTACGGCAAGAAGATCGCGCCTCATTTCCAGCCGATCCGTGAGAATGAAAAGCTGGTCGGATATATCAATGTCATCAAGAATGCGGGACGCCGCTATACAGGGATCGGACAGAGAGAAGAGTGCGAGATCCCGGATTACTGTAAACCGAATCTTGAGATCCTGAGAGATTCTCTTATGGAAGCTGTCGCTGAGACAAGCGAGGAGTTCATGGAGCGCTATTTCAACGGCGAGGAGTTCTCCATCGAGGAAATCCGTGCGGCGATGCGTACCGAGGTTATGGACGGGGATATCGTCCCGGTGGCGATGGGATCCAACGTGCAGGCGCAGGGGGTTGCCAACCTGCTGTCCGATATCGTGCGTTTCTTCCCGAGCCCGGACAAGAGGACATGCGCGGGCATTAACCGGACCACGAATGATATTTTTGAAGCAAACTATGATTTCGCCAAAGCTAAGACTGCATATGTATTCAAGACAATGGTTGACCCGTTTATCGGAAAATATTCCTTTATTAAGGTATGCTCCGGTGTGCTTAAGGGAGATGATGTACTTTACAATGTAAATACGGAAGCGGAAGAAAAACCGGGCAAGCTCTACACAATGTGCGGCAATAAGCCGTCAGAAGTATCCGAGCTCTTTGCAGGAGATATCGGCGCGATCGCCAAGCTTGCGAATACACGCACCGGCGATACGCTCTCCACAAAGGCAAATCAGGTGACATTTGCGAAGACAGACTATTCTGTACCTTATACATATATGAAATATGTAGTGAAGAATAAAGGGGATGAGGACAAAGTATCTCAGGCTCTGGCGAGGATGACAGCCGAGGATGTGACACTGAAAGTGGTAAACGACAGCGAGAACAGGCAGTCCCTTCTCTATGGTATGGGCGACCAGCATCTGGAGATCACGGCGAGCAAGCTGGCGGCAAGATATAAGGTAGAGATCACGCTGGAGACGCCGAAGGTTGCATTCCGCGAGACGATCCGCAAGACGGCTGACGTGGATATGAAGTATAAGAAGCAGACCGGCGGACACGGACAGTACGGACATGTCAAGATGAAATTCGAGCCGTCAGGCGATCTCGATACGCCGTATATCTTTGAAGAGTGCGTAGTGGGCGGCGCGGTTCCGAAGAACTACTTCCCGGCAGTGGAGAAAGGACTCCAGGAATCCGTAGTCAAAGGCCCTCTCGCCGGATATCCGGTCGTGGGCGTGAAGGCGATCCTTTACGATGGATCTTACCATCCGGTGGATTCTTCGGAGATGGCGTTCAAGACTGCTACGTCACAGGCGTTTAAGAAAGGATTCATGGAGGCTTCCCCTGTACTCCTTGAGCCGATCGCTTCGATCAAGGTTACCGTGCCTGACGACTATACAGGCGATGTGATGGGCGACCTGAACAAGAGACGCGGGCGCGTGCTCGGCATGAACCCGGTCGCAGGCGGAAAGCAGGTGATCGAAGCCGATATCCCGATGACCGGACTGTTCGGATACTGTACGACACTGCGGTCGATGACCGGCGGACGCGGCACCTATGAATATACATTCGCAAGGTACGAGCAGGCTCCGTCAGACGTGCAGGAGAAGGAGATCGCGGCAAGGGCGGCAGAGGACTAGGAACGGAAGACAGGACTTGTCCCTCGCGTATACTTATACTGCTGTAATGATCAAGAAATGAAGAGGAGGCGCCGGATCCGGCAGAACGGACCCGGCGCCTCCTCTTGCGCGGTACGTCCGGAGGGCGGCTGCCGCGCCTGCGCGAGCGGGCATCCGACGGGCAATGGAGCTGAACGCCCGGCGGACGTTCGCCTGGCGCCGACCATAGCGGGAAGAGGGTGCGTTTAGATTGTATTAAGAAGCGTGTTAAGAAAGCGCTAAGATTATTGTGCTTTATATTTAAAGGTGCTATAATTGCTCTGCTGTGTATACAGGAAGCCTGCAGATGAGGGAGGCGGAACCGGTATACATGAAAAATATTGATACAATAGAGGGAAAAATAATGAAAATTGTTATCATCGGAGACGGGAAAGTAGGGTATAAACTTGCAAAGCAGCTTTCTGTCGAAAACTATGATGTGGTGATGATCGACAGTAATGAGAAGAAACTGAAATACGCCGTGGACCGGCTGGATATTGCCTGTGTGACAGGAGACGCGGCGGACGCCGAGGTGCAGAAGCAGGCCGACGTGCCGCATGCGGATCTTGTGATCGCCTGTACTTCAGCGGACGAGTGCAATATGCTGAGCTGCCTGATCGCAAGAAGGCTCGGGGCGAGACACACGATCGCGCGCGTGCGCAATCCGATCTATTACAAACAGATCGGGCTGCTGAAAGAGGACCTTCACCTCAGTATGGCGGTGAATCCGGAACTGATCGTTGCGGACGAGATCAGCAGGATCCTGCTGTTCCCGGATGCAAGCAAGATCGAGACATTTGCCAAGGGAAAGGTAGAGCTGATCGAATATCCGATCCAGCAGGACAGCAGGCTTACTGGAATGTCGCTTGCAGATATGTATAACAAGTTCCAGATCAAACTGCTTGTCTGCGCAGTCGAGCATGGCAGGGATGTACTGATCCCGGACGGGGATTATGTGATCCGGGAAGGAGACCGGCTCCACATAGCTGTCTCACACTTTGAGATGGAGCGGTTTTTCCGCATGTTCGGAAAGCACCGCGGGAAGATAAGAAAGGTGGTCATCTGCGGAGGCGGCAGGGTGGCGTATTATCTGGCTGTGCAGCTGTGCAAGATCGGCATGCAGGTCAAGATCATCGAGCGCGATGTGAACCGGTGCGAGGAACTCTGCGAACTTCTCCCGAAAGCAACGATCATCAACGGGGACGCTACGGACCACGATCTTCTGATCGAAGAGGGGATCGAGGAGGCGGATGCGTTTGTGGGCCTGACGGGTATGGATGAGGAGAACATCATTACGGCATTATTTGCCAAGAGCCAGGGCACGGCAAAGATCATCGCGAAGATCAACGAAGACCGGCGCGCGAGCATGGTCGAAGATTTCGGGATCGACAGCATCGTATCTGCGAAAACAGCGACGGCGGACGCCATATTGAGCTATGTGCGGGCGAGAAAGAATTCCCAGGGCAGCGCAAATGTGGAGACGCTCTATCAGCTTGTGGATGAGAAAGTAGAGGCCCTTGAATTTATCATCAGGGCGGAGACAAGATATACAGGAGTACCGCTGAAAGATCTTCAGATCCGGTCGAACAATCTGATCGCCTGTATTGCCAGAAAGCGTCAGATCATTATCCCCGGCGGCAATGACTGTATGGAAGTGGGAGACAGTGTGATCGTGGTCACAATGGACACCCATATTGAAGATCTTGAGGATATTTTGGTGTAGGTGCAGAAAATGAACAAAAGAATGATCATATACATATTGGGGAGAATGCTCGGCGTGGAAGGGGCGGTCCTTCTGATCCCGGCATTTGTCTCCCTGATCTATTGGGAAAAAAGCGGTTTTTCTTTCCTGATCGTAAGTGTGATCCTCGGCGCTGTGTATCTTATCTTCGGCAGAAAGCGCCCGGAATGCACAAGGATATATGGGAAAGAAAGTTTTGCGATCGTAGCGCTGGCATGGCTTTTGTGGTCTCTTTTCGGAGCCCTTCCGTTTGTCATATCCGGAAGCATCCCGAACTATATCGACGCATTTTTTGAGACGGTATCGGGCTTTACTACTACCGGATCCACGATACTCCAGGAGATCGAGAGCCTGCCGATGGGGATTAACTTCTGGCGGTGCCTGACCCACTGGATCGGCGGAATGGGAGTGCTTGTATTCGTCCTTATGATCACATCGCTGGATGATGAGAACTCGATGCCGCTCATGCGTGCGGAGATGCCGGGCCCGGAGGCGGACAAACTGGTCCCGAAGGCGAGAAATACGGCAACGATCCTGTATGCTATATATTTTGCGATGACGGCAGCGGAAGTGATCCTTCTCATGCTCGGCGGGATGAATCTCTATGACGCGTTGATCCATTCTTTCAGTACGGCGGGGACCGGAGGTTTCAACAACCGGAATACAAGCGTGGCTTTTTATGACAGCGCATATATTGACGGGGTGATCACGGTGTTCATGATCCTCTTCGGCGTGAACTTCAACCTGTACTTCCTGCTTCTTATAAAGGACTGGAAGAGCGTGCTCAAGAATGAAGAGCTGAGGGCGTATCTCGGGATCATCGCCGCGTCGATCGCGGTGATCACAGTTAATATTTTAAACATTTATGAAAATGTCTTCCACGCATTCCGTTATGCGGCGTTCCAGGTGGCGTCGATCATCACGACGACAGGATTCTACACGGCGGATTATGAGCTGTGGCCGGAACTGTCGAAGACCATACTGCTGGCTATCATGTTCATCGGCGCCAGCGCGGGATCTACCGGCGGCGGGATCAAAGTGTGCCGCTTTGTCATCCTGATCAAGTCGATCAGGCAGGAGATCCATAAAGTGCTCCATCCGAATGCGGTCACCGTGGTAAAGCTGAACGGAAGAAAAGTCGGACAGGATACGCTGAGAGGAATAAATGTATATTTTGCCGCATATGTATTTATACTGGCAGCATCGGTACTGATCGTATCGATCGATAATTTTGATTTCGCTACATCTTTCAGCGGCGTCCTGACAACAATAAATAACGTAGGGCCGGGTATATCAAAAGTAGGGCCGGTAGAGAACTTCCACATGTTCTCCCCGCTTTCCAAGATCGTGTTCAGCTTTGATATGCTGGTGGGACGGCTTGAGATCATCCCGTTCCTGATCCTCTTGTCGCCTGCACTCTGGAGGAAGAAATTCTGAGAAAGGAAGAATATGAAAAAGATAAAACGAAATATCATTATTGCGGCAGCAGTCATCATCCTGCTCGGACTTTACTATTATATCGCACTGCCGGCCGTGAACATCCATTCCACGGAATTCTGGGTGTTCCTGGGGATACTGGTGCTCCTGGCCGCGGCGCTGTTCGTGAAAAAGAAGAACCTCAGCCGGTATGAGCTGAGGGAATCCAAAGGGCTGAAAGTGATCCTGGGGATATTTGCGGCGGTCGTCATTGTCTATCTGGCAGGGGCGCTTCTGTCTTCCCCGATCATTAACGCGAAGAAATACCAGCAGCTTATGACGGTTGAGAACGGAGAATTCACGACGGATATCGAAGAGCTTTCGTTTGACCAGATCCCGCTGCTCGACCGTGATTCTGCGGCTCTTCTCGGCAACAGGGAGATGGGGAGCATGGTGGACATGGTGTCCCAGTTCGAGGTGGATGATCTTTACTCCCAGATCAATTATAACGACCGCCCGGTGAGGGTGTCCCCGCTGAAATATGCGAGCATTATCAAATGGATCACCAATAACAGCGAGGGGATCCCTGCATATATAAAGATCGACATGGCGACGCAGGATACCGAGCTCGTGAAACTGGACGAAGGGATGAAATATACGGCCAGCGACCATTTTAACCGGAATATTTACCGGCATCTGAGATTTAAGTATCCCACGTATATATTTAATGACCTGAGCTTTGAGGTGGACGAGGAAGGGACTCCTTACTGGATCTGCCCGGTGAAAAAGTATAACATCGGTCTGTTCGGCGGCGTGACAATCGGAAGGGTCGTGCTGTGCAATGCGGTCACGGGCGAGACGGAAGACTATGCGATCGAGGACGCCCCGCAGTGGATCGACCGTGCATATTCGGCGGATCTTCTGATCGACCTGTACGATTATCATGGAACATTGCAGCACGGATATCTGAACAGTGTTTTCGGACAGAAAGATTGTCTTGTGACTACGGACGGATATAACTATCTGGCTATTGATGACGATGTGTGGGTGTATACGGGCGTGACCTCCATCACGGGAGACCAGTCTAATGTCGGGTTCGTACTGATGAACCAGAGAACGATGGAGACGAGATTCTATGAAGTTGAGGGCGCTACAGAGCAGTCGGCTATGGACTCTGCGGAAGGGCAGGTGCAGAATCTGCATTATACGGCTACATTCCCCCTTCTGCTGAATATTTCCGGAGAACCGACGTATTTTATCGCGCTGAAGGATGACGCAGGGCTCGTGAAGATGTATGCGATGGTCAATGTGCAGAAATACCAGATCGTGGCTACAGGAGATACGGTCAGCGAATGTGAGGAGCAGTATACTTCGCTGATGTATGAAAACGGCATCAAAGAAGTGGAGGAAGATACCCGGGAAATCCTGACGGCCGAAGGGAAGATCACGAAGATCGCCCAGGGAGTAGTGGCCGGGAATTCTCATTACTATATCATGATAGAAGGCTCGGACGGGATCTTTGATGTCCCGGTCGTCGATTATATCGACGTGATCAGATATAATGTGGGAGATGAAGTGACGGTCGAATATAAGGAAGGAGAGAAGACCAACACGGTCCTTTCGATCAACGGAGCAGATGTATCCGGATCAGATAAAGAAGAATAGAAACAATGAAAAACGCTCTTCCATATGTATTGATATGGAAGAGCATTTCTGCTTTTATCAGTAAGGCTAGTATGGCTCTTACGAGATCACATTGTAATCTGAGGAGTCGATATCGGAAATCTCATTCTTGTCTGCGCCGATGCTCAGATAGAAATCGATGTTGTTTTCGGAGCTTATCTTATTCAGTTTCTGCAGGAAAACAGGGAGACTTTCAAGGGTGATGTTTGCCTGTTTCAGCACACTGTCGATAAAGATCGTTTCGATGTCGTGATTGCCGGCTACCATGCCGTAAAGGAATCCTACAAATTCTTCAAGGGTAAGGATATCTGGATAATCAGCCATACGGATCGCACGGATGTTGAAATCTACCGTGTAGGTATCCTTGTGGCTCTTTTTGATAAATACTACGTTACCGTTGGAAGTTTTCACCTTCTCATTTGCAAGTTCGATCATTTGCTGTGTCTTTCCGCTGCCTCTTGGGCCTGTAATTAAATTTACCATGGCGAATCTCTCCTTTATGTATGTATTGTTTGAGACTTTCACCTCTCAAATATCATATACCCATTATACACTAAAGCACTGTGTGGAACAACTAAAAAAAGGATAAAAAGGGAAAAATAATTGAGCAGATTGCATATGTGCCGGAAAGGATAAAAAGTATGAAATGCAATATTGAAATCGGAGGATCCGTATGATAGCATTATCATGACTTTGCGCATATGATAAAATAACGATAAAAATTACCGGTGTCAATGATCCGGCGTTTCGGCGCCGGCCGCCGGGAAAAAAGGAGAAAAATAATGAATCAGAACACACTGATCGGGATATTGATCCCGTTTGCCGGGACCGCCCTGGGCTCGGCGATGGTATTTTTTATGAGGAAAGAAATGAATGAGCGGCTGCAGAAGCTGCTCCTGGGATTCGCTTCGGGCGTGATGATCGCGGCCTCCGTATGGTCGCTCCTCATCCCGGCTATAGATATGGCGGAGAAAGAAGGCGGGATCCCATGGCTGCCGCCAGCAGCCGGATTCCTGCTGGGGATGGGCTTCCTGCTCGTGCTCGATACGCTGACGCCCCATCTTCATTTTACAGATGAAAAGCCGGAAGGTGTTCCGGCACATTTAAAAAAAACAACCATGCTTGTCCTTGCGGTGACGCTGCACAATATACCGGAGGGCATGGCGGTCGGCGTCACCTTTGCCGGTGTGCTGACTGAGAATACGGCGATGACCCTGGCGGGCGCTTTCGCGCTTTCCGTGGGGATCGCGATCCAGAATTTCCCGGAGGGCGCGATCATCTCAATGCCGCTGAAAAGCCAGGGGCTGTCAAAGACAAGGGCATTTGTCTACGGCGCTCTTTCGGGGATCGTGGAGCCGGCGGCTGCGCTTGTCACGATCCTCCTGACCGGCCTTGTAGTCCCGCTGCTCCCGTACCTGCTTGCTTTTGCGGCGGGAGCGATGATCTATGTCGTGGTAGAGGAACTGATCCCTGAAGCCCAGACAGGGGCGCACTCGAATATCGGGACAATAGGAGTTGCGTTCGGGTTTGTATTGATGATGATACTGGATGTGGCGCTGGGCTGATGGAATACGCAAATACAGGAGACGCAGATAAGGGAAAAGAGATAAAAATAGAATAGAACTGACAGACAGAGCGCTGCGGGGTCATGATCCGTGGCGCTCTGTCAATGTATATACGTCGTTTCTCAGATGCTGCAGGACGGGGATCTGTTCCCGGACTCTGTCGCACAGTGACAGGTCGATCTGCGTGATGAGAAGTTCTTCTGTCTCCCCTGCCTGGGATATCACGTTCCCCCAGGGATCGGTGATGATGCTGTGCGCCCATGAGACATAGGAGGAACCGGTGTCTCTGGCGGGGGCGGTGCCGGCAAGGAAGACCTGATTGGACACGGCCTGGGAGCGGAAGAGCAGCTCCCAGTGCATGGGCCCGGTCGTCATATTGAAAGAAGCGGGAACGAGGATGACGCGCGCTCCTTTTAAGGTCATGAGCCGGAAGAGTTCGGGGAAACGGATGTCGTAGCAGACGGCAAGGCCCATTGTACAGTGACCGGTCTCAAAGACCGTGACTTCATCTCCGGCAGTGAGTACGGCGGATTCCTGAAAATGCTGTCCGCCCGCGATGCTGATATCGAAGAGGTGCATCTTGCGGTGCCTGGCGATCCTGCTCCCGTCAGGTGCGAAAACATAAGCGGTATTATAGATATGTCCGGCGCTGTCTCTTTCCGGCATAGTCCCGGCGGACAGGAAGATGCGGAACCTGCGGGCGGTATCCGAGCAAAGACGCCAGAGCGGCCCGCCTTCCTCCTCGGCAAATGCGGCAAAAGCGTTGATGTCATAAGGACAGCAGAACATTTCCGGCAGCGCCAGAAGATCGGCGCCTCCGCGCACCGCACGTCCGGCTGTCTCCCGGAGCAGCTCCGTAAGTCTCTGTTTCTGCGTGTATACAGGGATCTGTGCCTGGGCGATCCGTAATACTGTCATGATGCGGTCTCCTTCTTCAGAAAAAAATGTGGTCAACTGTCATACTGGACCGGGACTGGA
This sequence comes from Candidatus Mediterraneibacter faecavium, assembly GCA_019119995.1. GTDB lineage: Bacteria > Bacillota > Clostridia > Lachnospirales > Lachnospiraceae > Mediterraneibacter > Mediterraneibacter faecavium. The sequence goes on from DWVY01000035.1 coordinate 23,923, forward strand.
ACGGGGCACCGGGCTGTGGAACTGCGCACGACCAGTTCCGCGTGGAGCAGGATCGTGCCGGTCGAGACTCCGTTCATCAGTCCGTTCAGCGTATTAAAGCCGCTCTTCCCCAGCTGGATGCGGTTCTGGCGTACTGTGGTCAGCGGCGGGGAAGTATAGGCGGAAAGAGGGATATCATCGAATCCGATAATGCTCAGATCATCCGGCACCCGGCACCCGAGCTGCTGGCACTGTGTGATGGCGGCGCTGGCGAAAGTGTCCTGGCAGCAGATGACGGCGGTCATCCCCATGTCAAGGAATCTGGGGAGATGTTTCTCCATACATTCGGACAGATAATACGAGCAGCCGGCGAAAGACGGATCTGTTTTCATGCCGTGGCTGCGCATCGCCTGAAAAAAAGCCCTGTGGCGCACCTGCATGATATGGGAGCCGAGTGCGCTGCTTATATAGCCGATCTTCTTGTGGCCGAGGCTTTTTAAGTGCCCGATGGCCAGATACATCCCCTCTTCGTTGTCTATCCCGACATAGGAAGTCATCGGATTGCCGATGATATGGTTGTCATAGAGGGCGGTGGGAGTGTGGCTCGTCTTAAGGTCTTTCATCCACGGCTCGCCCAGAGAAAAACCGAGCAGGAATGCGCCGGCAAAATCATGCTGCAGCATAAACACATCATAAGAGATGTCTCTCTGGAGCGCTGCATCCACCGGCACGACTGCTACTTCAAAACCGGCAGGGACGGCAGCCTGACGGAATCCCATGACGATATCATATGCAAAATGGTGCGGTTCTTCATATTCTATATTATCCCTCTGTACGATAACGCACAGCTTTCTTACAGGCTTTTTGTATCTGCGCAGTTTGGTATAGCCGAGTTCCACTGCGGTTTCAAGTACTTGTTTTTGTAATGTTTCGCTGATATCAGGGGCATCGTTCAGGGCTTTTGAGACAGTGCTCTTGGAAATCCCGAGTTTATCAGCAATATCTTGAATTGTTGTCATGACCTGCCTCCTGCATGATTTTGTGAAGATATGACTAATTATAGTAAAAAAGTCCCGGAAAATCAATGCGGGTAAGATTAAAAAACGAAACACGGGTTTAGATAAGTTTCGTAAACGGAACAAAGAAGAACAGATAATGCAATGTGCACAAAAAATATGATAAAAAATTGTACAATAAACATAAAATGTTAGCGCGAAACGAAAAACAATTGACGGAAAGAGCTAAAAGGAGTATAGTTGAAGCTACCGAAACAATACGAAACAAAGGTAGAAAGAGAGGAATGGAGAATGAGAAAGAGAGCGGTTGCGGTGCTGATGACCGGCATTATGACACTGGGGCTTGCCGCTACCTGCCTGACCGGGTGCGGATCCGGAGGGGACGGCGTGGAGAAAGTCCGTCTTATGGTATGGTCGCCAACGGCGGATCAGTCAAAGGATAACGGAGAGTGGCTTCAGACGTGCTGCGAAGCGTTCGCGGACGAGCATCCGGAGTGGGACATTGATTTTGTCTACGGTATTATGGATGAGGCAAGCGCATCCAGCCAGGTCGGACAGGATCCGGATGCCAGCGCGGATGTTTTTCTGTATTCTAATGACGGTATTGCGTGGCTGACAGATTCAAAGGCCGCAGCAAAGTTCGGCGGAAAGTACCGCGAGGAGATCGAGGAGACAAACTCCCCGGAAATCCTGAAATCCCTGATGCTGGGTGATGATCTGTACGGAGTGCCGTATACGACGAATACATGGTACATGTTCTACGACAAATCCGTATTTTCGGAAGAGGATGTCAAGAATCTTGATACGATGCTGGAGAAAGGTGTCGTGTCTTTCCCGTTTACGAACTCATGGTATCTGCCGGCGTTCTATGTCGGAAACGGATGTACTTTGTTTGGAGATGGTACGGATGAAGCGGCCGGGGTTGATTTTTCCGGTGAGAAAGCGGTAGAGGTGACGGATTATCTGATCGACCTCGAGAGCAATCCGAATTTCCGCATTGACCAGGACGGCTCCGGTATTGCGGGAATGCGTGACGGAAGCATCAATGCCATGTTTACCGGTTCATGGGATGCCAATGCGATCAAAGAGATCCTCGGGGATAATATGGGCGTAACTTCCCTGCCTTCCTTTACGCTGAACGGCGAAGAAGTCCAGATGAAAGCGTATGCCGGATCGAAGGCTGTGGGTGTGAATTCGCACAGCAAGTACATGGAACAGGCGGTGGCGCTTGCAGTATATCTCGGCTCAGCGGACTGCCAGCGTCTCCACTATGAGCTGCAGAATGTGATCCCGTGTAATACGGAGCTGCTTGCTGACCCGCAGATATCAGCGGATGAGCTTGTCATCGCACAGAACGATACCTTTAATTATACGTCTATCCTCCAGCCGTTCGTCACCCAGATGAACAACTGTTGGACGCCGGTGGAGAATCTCGGAAAAGGGATCCGCAACGGCAGCGTGACACATGACAATGCGCAGGAACAGACGGAAGCGATGAACGACGCGATGAACAGCGACGGTATATCTTAAGGAGGCAAATGAGGATGGGTATTATTAAAAAGAGAGTAAATGAATTTCCTACGCCTTATACCTGTATGAATGCAATCAGGAAAGGCGGGATCGAGACAAAACTTTCCATGCTGCTTATGGGATTCGGAAATATAGTCCACGGGCAGATGATCAAGGGCCTGCTGTACATGGCGCTGGAAGCAGCGTATGTCGTGTTTATGGTCATGAACGGAGTCCACTGTCTTGCCATGCTGCCGTCTCTTGGCACGGTAGAGCAGCAGGAGTACTGGGATGAAGCGGCGCAGGTCTACATGTACACAAAGGGAGACCAGTCGGTGCTGATCCTCCTGTACGGAGTGGCGACAGTCCTCCTTACTGTTTTGATGGTGCTTGCATGGCGGGGGACGCTCAGGAGCGCGTATAAGGCGGAGTGTCTTGCGAAGGAAGGAAAGCGCGTCAATAATTTCAGAGAGGACTTAAAGACACTGCTCCACGAAAACCTCCAGAAGCTTCTGATGACACCGCCGATGGTGTTTATCTCGCTGTTTACGATCCTGCCGCTGATCTTCATGATCTGTATGGCGTTTACAAATTACAGTAAGATCGACGACCATCTGATGCTTTTTGACTGGGTGGGACTGGACAACTTTGCGGCTCTGTTTGATTCGAGCAGCATTCTCGGAAGCACATTCTGGTCGGTGCTCGTATGGACGCTTATCTGGGCGTTTTTTGCAACGTTCTCAAACTACATATTCGGTATGATCGTGTCTCTTCTGATCAACAGGAAGGGGACAAGATGCAAGGCGTTCTGGAGATTCTGCTTTGTTCTTTCATGTGCGATGCCGATGTTCGTGTCGCTGCTGATTATGAGGACAATGTTCCAGCCGGAAGGCGCGGTCAACGTGCTCTTAAGGAATCTCGGGCTGATCGCATCGGATGCAAGCCTTCCGTTCTTTACAGACCCGACGTGGGCGCGCGTCACTGTGATCGTGATCAACATCTGGGTCGGCGTTCCGTATACGCTGCTCCAGCTTACCGGCGTCCTCCAGAATATCCCGGAAGATCTCTATGAAGCGGCAAGAGTGGACGGCGCCAATGCGGTCCAGATCTTCTTTAAGATCACGCTTCCGTACATGCTGTATGTGACAACGCCTTACCTGATCACCACGTTTACAGGAAACGTCAATAACTTCAATGTTATCTATCTGCTCTCGGGAGGCGATCCGGTCACGGATCTGGGCGCGACTGCAGGAAAGACGGACCTGCTGGTAACATGGCTGTATAAGCTGACGATCGATAAACAATATTACAATATCGGTGCGGTCATCGGTATCCTGACGTTTATCATCCTTGCGATCGGCGCGCTGATCACATACCGCAACAGTAAATCATACAAAGAAGAAGGAGGGTTCTAGACATGGCTGGACAGAAAGTGCATTCTGCAAAAAGAAAAAGATTTATTACAAACAGTGTTGTCCACGTAGTGCTCGGGATTCTGGCGGTGATCTGGGTATTCCCCGTGATCTGGGTCGTCCTGACGAGTTTTCGTGCGGAGCAGGGGTCTTATGTATCCACCTTCCTGCCGCAGTCCTATACACTGGATAACTATATCAGGCTGTTTACGGATACATCGATCCTGAATTTCCCGCAGATGTTCATGAATACTCTGTTCATCGCGATCTTCTCCTGTATCCTGTCGACATTCTATGTGCTGTCCGCTTCCTACTGCCTTTCAAGGCTGCGTTTCAAGATGAGGAAGCCGTACATGAATATGGCGATGATCCTCGGACTGTTCCCGGGATTCATGTCGATGGTGGCGGTGTATTTCATCCTGAAGGCGCTGGGACTGTCGGAAGGAAACCTGATCAAACTCGCTCTGATCCTTGTGTATTCGGGAGGTGCAGCCCTGGGATTCCAGATCGCGAAGGGATTCTTCGATACGATCCCGTTCGCAGTGGATGAGGCGGCGATCCTCGACGGCTGTACGAGATGGCAGATCTTTACGAAGATCACGCTTCCGCTTAGCAAGCCGATCGTTGTCTATACGACACTGACTGCGTTCATGGGGCCGTGGGTGGACTTTATATTTGCGAAGGTAATCTGCCGTGCGAATGCGGACCAGTACACGATCGCGATCGGACTGTGGAGGATGCTTGAAAAAGAATATATCGACAGCTGGTACACCTGTTTTGCGGCGGGTGCGGTGCTGATCTCGATCCCGATCGCAGCGCTGTTCCTGTATATGCAGAGGTATTATGTAGACGGGCTGTCAGGAGCTGTAAAAGGCTAAAGATCAAAGACGGTATATCCAGACCCGGCGGGCGTATGAGCGCTGCCCGCCGGGTAAAAATATATATGACAAGTTAATAGGGAAAGGCAGAGGTTATGAAGACGGCTTTAGAATGGAAAACATATTATTCAAGCCCGGAATTCAGGGATAATTATATCTATAGAGGAAATGATCTTGGGGTGAGCTGTACGGACGGCGGGACTTCGTTTAAACTTTGGAGTCCTTCGGCGGACAGTGTCACCCTTAACCTGTATAAAGACGGAAGTAAGGGAAAGCCCTTTTTCTGTGTGCCGATGATGCGGGAAGAGCAAGGAGTCTGGCGCTGGAATACGGCGGAGAGGCTGCACGGAGTGTATTATGATTTCGATCTGACGATCGAAGGGGAGAACGTGCGCAGCGCAGATCCGTGGGCGAAAGCCTGCGGGATCAACGGGCAGAGGAGCATGGCGGTAGACTTAAGCCGGACGGATCCGGAAGGCTGGGGATCAGACCGCGCGCCGGAAAAGACGCGGGAACAGGTGATCTATGAACTGCACGTGAAAGAGTTCTCATGGGATGCATCCGGCGGGTTCCCTGAAAGATACAGAGGGAAATATAAGGCGTTTACATGTCCGGACACTACATTATATAATGATGGCGTACATCCTACGGGGATAAGATATATGAAAGAACTGGGAGTGACCCATGTGCAGATCATGCCGGCGTATGATTACGGCTCTGTCAATGAGGCGGGAGATGATACGGAGTTCAACTGGGGATATGACCCGGTGAATTATAATGTGCCGGAAGGCTCTTATTCCACAGATCCGGAACATGGGGAGGTGCGCATCAGAGAGATGAAAGAAATGATACAGTCTCTCCACGCGCAGGGGTTCCGCGTGATCATGGACGTGGTATATAACCATACGTATTCTCTGGATTCGTGGTTCCAGAGGACGGCGCCGTGGTATTTCTACCGGGTGTTTGACGATGGAAGGATATCCAACGGCTCCGCCTGCGGAAATGATGTGGCAAGCGAGCGGGAGATGTGTGCGGACTATATCCTTGCATCTGTGCTGTACTGGGCGCAGGAGTATCATATAGACGGCTTCCGTTTTGACCTGATGGGGCTTCTGGACGTGGAGCTCATGAACCGGATCAGAAGAGCGCTTGATGAGAGATACGGCAGAGGCGAGAAGCTCATGTTCGGGGAGCCGTGGGCGGCGGATGAGACGGCGATGGAAGGGGGCGCAGTCCCGGCGCTGAAGAAGAATATCGCTCTTCTGGACGAAAACATCGGCATGTTCTGTGATGATACGAGGGACGCGATAAAGGGCTCGGCGCTGAAGACGCAACGGCCGGGATTTATCAACGGCGCGTCAGGAAAAGAACAGGACATCGTCCGCAGTATACAGGCGTGGTGTTCAGGGGATGTATCCGCTGTATCCGGCGGCAGGACCAGGTCGGGGGTCAGGGCGCCTTCACAGATCATTACCTATGTGTCCGCCCATGACAATCAGACACTCTGGGATAAGCTGGCAGAGACAGTGCCGGATGCAGATGAAACACAGCGGATGCGGCTCAACAGAATGGCTGCCGCCGTATATATGACGTGTCAGGGGACGCTGTTCCTTCTGTCGGGAGAGGAATTTGCCCGCACAAAGGACGGGATGGAGGATTCTTACAACGCGCCGATCGCGCTGAACCGTCTGGACTGGGAACGGGCGTGGGAAAATCATTCCCTTGTGGAATACTATCAGGGACTGATCGCCCTGCGGAGGGAGCTTCCCGGACTGTGCGATAAATCGGCACAGGCTTTTAGCCGGATCAGCCATGTCAAAACGTCTCAGGGGCTGGTCAGCTTTACGGCGGATAACCGGACGGCGGATCATCACGGCAGATGGGATGAAATAAAGGTTGTATATAACGGCAGCAGGGCGGTCAGAACGGCGGCCGCCGGCGGCGGATCATGGGAAGTGCTCTGCGACGGGGAGGACAGTATGCTGTGGAAGAAGCATATCCCGGCAGAGGACAGCATGCTGGTCGCGCCGTGGAGTGTACTTGTGCTCGGACACCGTGCAGAAGAGACAGAAGAAAAAGACAGGATACAGGAGAGACAGAAAATATGGGCATAAGATGGATCTATGGGAGACAGGACTGGAAGACGGCGGAAAGGGGACTGGAGAACTGCTATCTCATGACGAACGGTCTGGGCGGGTTCGCCTCCCTGACGATGACAGGTGCGGCGGCGCGCAATGACCACGCGTTTCTGATGGCATGTACGAAAGCGCCGAACAACCGGTACAATATCATACACAGGCTTGCAGAGAAAGTGGAGTACGGAAGCGGGGGCGAGAGCGTGGTCCTCTCGACGCAGCAATTTGCGGACGGCAGTCATGAGGACGGGTTCCGGTATCTGACGGAATTTGTATATGAGGACACTCCGGTCTGGCGCTACTTTGTGAACGGAGCTGTGATCGAGAAGGAGGCTGCGCTCAGACAGGGGGAAAATACTGTGGCGGTCTGTTACCGGGTGGACAACCGCGGACGTCGGCCGCTGCGTCTGACGGTGACTCCTTTCTGTCAGTTCAGCCCGAAAGGAGAAGATGCAGGGGAGGAGTGCATACCTGTATATACGCCGGAGACGGCAGACCGGTACGGGTCTGTCACAGCCGGGGATATGACGCTGTACTGTGTGACGGACGGCAGCAGTTCGGAGATTCCCGTAAAAGAGGAAACCTATTATTATGCATATGATGAATGTGACGGACGGCGCAGCACGGGCCGGGCGAGGGCCTGTCATGAGATAAGCATGTCCGTGGAAGGAGGCGGATGCGCGTCGCTCTCTGTCGTATTCACGATGGAGGAGCGGTATGCCCGGAAAGAGACAGAGGCAGAGCGGGGAGGTCCGGCAGGAGAACTGGCGGCATTTATCATAGAGGAGCAGAAAAGGTCATGCAGACAGCTAGAAGAGGAGAGCGGGCTCTTAGACGAGACAGCTCTTACGCTGGTAAAGAGTGCGCATCAGTTCGTTTCAAAGAGAGAGTCTACGGGCGGGAAGACGATCCTGGCTGGATTCCCGTTCTTTGAGGACTGGGGAAGGGATACGATGACCGCCCTGCCGGGGATCTGCCTGTCCACACGCCGGTTTGACGATGCCGCGTCGATTCTCAGGACATTTGCCCGTTACGAAAGAAATGGACTTATGCCGAACCTTTTCCCCGAAGGGAAAAATGACCCGAAGTATAATACGGCGGACGCCGCGCTCCTGTTCATAAACTGCGTCTGGCTGTATTATCAGTCTTCCGGAGATGAGGGAATGGTCAGGGAAATGTATCCGGTGATGGAGCGGATCGTCCGTTCCTACAGAAACGGGACGGAATATGACATTTATATGGATGAAGACGGTCTGATCTCAGCCGGCAGCGGCCTGGACCAGGTGACCTGGATGGATGTGCGCGCAGGAGAGATCCTGCCGACTCCGCGGCACGGAAAGCCGGTGGAGATCAACGCTTACTGGTACAATGCCCTGCGGATCATGGGGATGTGCTCGCGCCTTCTCGGAGACGGCCGCGCAGATGGATATGAAAAAGCCGCAGAGCGGACAAAACGTTCGTTCTCAGACAAGTTCTGGATGGAAGAAAAACACTGCCTAAGGGACGTGCTGTCCGGCACGGAGGCTGACGGACAGATCCGGTGCAACCAGATATGGGCGGTATCCATGCCGTTTACCATGCTGGATGAGGAGAAAGAGCGTCAGGTGGTGGACACGGTGTTTGAAAAGCTGTATACGCCGTACGGGCTGCGCACTCTGGAGGAGACCGACCCGCAATTCCACCCGGTGTACGGAGGAGAGATGTTCAAGAGAGATATGGCATATCATCAGGGGACAGTGTGGGCGTATCCCCTGGGGGCATATTATCTTGCATATCTGAAGGTAAACAGGTATAGTGAAAGTGCAAAAGCTTATGTGAAGGCGCAGATGGAAGTCCTGCACAGCGCCCTGCGGGAAGGCTGTATCGGACAGCTCCCGGAAATATATGACGGAGGCATCCCTGTCTCGTCGAAGGGATGCTTTGCACAGGCGTGGAGTGTGGGCGAGCTGCTCAGAGTATATGAAGCGCTGGAGAGGAGGTAAGTACATGGATTTTGCTGCTGTATACCATAAGACATCGGAACAGATGAGTTATCCGCTGGATGAGGACCGGCTGGTCGTCAATCTGAAGACGGGATATGACGTGAAGCGGGTGTTTATCATACACGGCGATCCCTTTGACGCGGGGATCCTCGGAGGGAATGAAAAGTGGCACGGCAAAAGAGAAGAGATCGTGTACAGGAAACATCTTCCCTGTCAGGTCTGGTGGACGACAACGCTGACCCCGCCTTATAAGCGGTGCAAATACTACTTTGAATTACAGACGGACAGCGAGGTGTGGTATTATTTTGAGGACGGATTCCTGACGAAAGAACAGGCGGATATGCCCGGAAGGCTGCTGCAGTATTTTATCGTGCCGTGGATGAATCCCGCGGACGTGAACCGCACGCCTGAATGGGTCAATGAGACTGTGTGGTATCAGATATTCCCGGACCGGTTCTGCAACGGCACTCCGGAACTGAATACTCCCGACATCCTGCCGTGGCAGACAGGACCGGTGACGAATAAGGAGAAGTACGGAGGAAATCTCAAGGGAATACAAAGCAGGATCCCTTACCTGCGGGACTTGGGCATAACGGGGATCTATCTGAATCCGGTCATGGAAGCAGAGACGAATCATAAGTATGATACGAAAGACTATACGAAGATCGACCCGTCATTCGGAGATAATGCAGGAATGCGCCGTCTTGTGGACGAGGCGCACAGATACGGGATCCGCGTGATGGTGGACGCGGTGTTCAACCACTGCGGGCGGAAGTTCGCGCCGTGGCTGGATGTACAGGAAAAGGGAGCGGCGTCTGAATATGCGGACTGGTTCATGGTCAATGACTGGCAGCAGATATCGAAAGGCGGGAGTACAAGGGACGGGCGTTTCTATTCATTCGCCTTTGCGGAGGGGATGCCGAAGCTGAACACCAATCATCCGGAAGTGATCAACTATTTCTGCGGTGTCTGCGAACAGTGGGTCAGGGAATTTGACATCGACGCGATCCGCTTTGATGTGGGGAATGAAGTGTCCCACCGCTTTTTGAAAGAGGTGCGCAGACGGCTGAAAAGCATCCGCCCGGATATCTATCTGCTGGGCGAGATCTGGCATGACGCCAGCCAGTGGCTTGCGGGGGACGAGTATGATTCGGTGATGAATTATCCGCTGATGAGCGGCATACATGATTATTTCCTGGATGCGTCCGCGGATAAAAAGGAGTTTGAATATATGGTCAACCGCTGTTATACAATGTATATGCAGCAGAATAATAACGTGCTTTTCAATCTGCTGGACTCCCATGACACAGAGCGGCTTATGAACCGTTTCCATGATCTGGATATCTTTTACCAGCAGCTGGCGGTCCTGTTTACCCTGCCTGGAAGCCCGTGCATTTATTACGGGACTGAGATCGCAATGGAGGGCGGATTTGATCCGGACTGCAGGAGATGTATGCCGTGGGATGAGATCGGATCGGAAGAGAATCAGGAAAAGATCGGGCTGATGAGACGGCTGATTCGGATGCGCAGGGAGGAAGAGGCGTGCAGAAGCCCGCACTTCCATTTCCCGAATACATATCCGGACAGTCGGTGCGTCGAATATATCAAGCTGGATGATGAAAACCGGAAGATAGAAGTGGTCCTGAACTGTTCGGGAGAACCGATGGAAGTACCCGAAGGCGGGGAAATCCTGTTCTCCAGAAATTATGACCGGGGCATACTGGGGAAAAACGGTACGTTGATAAGGAATATTTCATAAGGAAGAGGTGTTTATTATGACAGAGATGAATAAAAAGTGGTGGAAAGACGCGGTAGTCTATCAGATCTACCCGAAAAGCTTTCAGGATTCCAATGGGGACGGCATAGGAGATATCCGGGGCATTATCAGCCGGCTGGATTACCTGGAAGACCTGGGGATCGATGCGGTATGGATCTCTCCTATGTACTGCTCGCCCCAGGATGACAACGGTTATGATATTTCCGACTATCAGGACATCGATCCCATGTTCGGAAGTCTGGAAGACATGGAAGAGCTGATCGCGAAAGCGAAAGAGAAGAATATCCGGATCATCATGGATCTTGTGCTCAATCATACGTCGGACGAACACCGGTGGTTCCTTGAGGCAAAGAAATCGAAAGACAATCCGTACCATGATTACTATGTGTGGAGAGACGGAGAGGAAGGCGTATATCCTAATGATATGAAAGCTACGTTCGGCGGCCCGGCATGGGAGTGGGTGCCGGAGCTTGGGCAGTACTATTTCCACCAGTTTTCCGTAAAGCAGCCGGATCTGAACTGGGAGAATCCGAAGGTCCGCCGGGAGATCTACGATATGATCCTCTGGTGGATGGACAAAGGTGTGGGAGGATTCCGCCTCGACGTGATCGATCAGATCGCCAAAGAGCCGGATAAAATGATCACTAACAACGGCCCCAGACTCCACGAATTCCTGCAGGAGATGAGCAGAGAAACTTTCCAGAAAGGAGATCTGATCACTGTAGGAGAGGCGTGGGGAGCGACTCCGGAGATCGCAAAACTCTACAGCGATCCGGACGGAAGCGAGTTCTCCATGGTATTCCAGTTTGAACATATGGTGATGGACCAGCAGGAAGGAAAGGAAAAGTGGGATCTTGCGCCGCTTCCTTTCGTGAAATTGAAGAAATGCCTTGCAAAATGGCAGGATGAACTGTACGGAAAAGGTTGGAACAGCCTGTTCTTCGACAACCATGATCTGCCCCGTATCGTTTCACGGTGGGGCGACGACGGCAAATACCGTGCAGAATCCGCCAAGATGCTCGCCACAGTCCTGCACGGGATGCAGGGGACTCCCTATGTGTATCAGGGCGAGGAACTGGGGATGACGAATGTGAGATTTGAGGATATCGACAGCTATAAGGATATTGAGACGCTCAACATGTACAGGGAGAGACTTGAGTCGGGATATGCCAAAGAAGATGTCATGCGCTCGATCTATGCAAAGAGCCGTGATAACGCCCGCACGCCGATGCAGTGGGATCCAGATGACAATGCAGGATTTACGACAGGCACGCCGTGGATCGCGGTGAATCCGAACTATACGGAGATCAATGCAGAAGATGAGAGGAAAGATCCGGATTCGGTGTATCATTACTATCGGAAGCTGATCCACATGCGGAAAGAATATCCGGTCTTCGTGGACGGAAGATTTGAACTGCTCCTTCCCGATGACGGGCAGGTCTTCGCCTATGAGCGCAGGAACGATGACTCACAGATGCTCATCTGCGCCAACTTTACCGGAGAAGCGGCAGAGTGTCCGGTCAGCACAGAGTGGAAAGACGCACAGGTGCTGATCCATAATTATAAAGACGGTGCGCCGGAGCAGACCGGGGATTGCCTGAAGCTCAGACCTTATGAGGCGTTTATCTTATATAGGTGATAATTTCCCTTTTGCTTTTTCAAATCTTGATATATAAGTGAAAAGACATCTCCTGCAGAAGTGTATGTGCTAAGAAGCACGGGATTTTGCTGCGGGAGATGTCTTTTGAGGAAAGAATGATTCTTTTTGCTTATTTATTTCTGGAGCTTCTTGGGAACAAATACGATTCCAAGATCCATATCCAGACCATCTGCCAGACGCTTTAGGAGTTTTAACGAAGGGTTCCTGGTTCCATTTTCCAAACGGCTGATATCGGCCTGAGGGATTCCGGTTTTTTCAGCCAGCTCTTTTTGGGTGAGATGCTGTGAAGTTCTTGCATCAACAATAGCTTTGATAATATCGAATTCGGGTTCCAGGGCATCCCATTCTTTTTTGAATCCTGCATTTTTCATTTGCTGATTTAAAGTCTCGCGGAAATTTTTTCCCATTTTATTCACCTGCTTTCACGTTATAAATTTTTCTGCGTTTTTTTGCCAGTGTTATTTCCCGTTTTGGTGTTTTTTCGGTCTTTTTTACAAAGCCGTTGGTTAATATGACTTTTTTCCCTATAACGAAAAAATATAAGATCCTCGTAATATTACTGCTTTGTTTTATTCTTAACTCGAAAATACCATCATCCAATTCTTTGGAATAAGGTTCGCGCAGAGTATTACCTTTCAGCTCTAAAAGCTCAAGCATTCTAAATATTTTTGCCTGCATTTTATATTCCTGTGATAATATAAAATCTTCTACAGGATATGTTCCGTCATCTTTTTGGAAATATTCCACTTCAAAATTCATTTAAACTCACCTATCTTCTGTATATATGTGATTATATGTTATATATCACATAATGTCAAACGCTGAATTGTAAGTTTTTTGGAGAAGTTTATCCATTTGATGACAGTCGACGGATTTTTGCACGTATTTTGCACGTCGAACATAGATTCAATGCTTGACACAGCCAGTCCGCCTGCGGTAGAATAACCGGTGTAGACAAAGCGTTGAAGAGGACAGTAAGCTGTCGGTGCATCGGCAGAGAGGGATCGCAGGGTGGGAAGATCCTGTTGCACGGCATGACTGAAGACCACCTCCGAGCGGCCCCAATCAGGCCCGGTGATTCCGTTATCATCACATGAATGAAGATGGTTTTCCATGGAAAACAAGCAGGGTGGAACCGCGGGTGTATTACCCGTCCCTGTAAGGAGTGTTTCCGTGTGACTGCATAGATTTCAGATAAGTAAGAGACATTCCGTGGAATGTCTCTTTTGTTTAATTAGGAAACTTCGTTCCCTATTAAACAAAAAGCCCTCCGGGCAGGATTTCATCTGCGTCAGCCGGAAAACAAAATGAGAGAAACAGAAAGGAAGAGAAAAAGATGAAGATCACATTAAAAGACGGCTCATTTA
>DWVY01000036.1 GCA_019119995.1 Candidatus Mediterraneibacter faecavium
ACGAAGAAAATCAGCCGGATACAGCCCTGTTGATGCACCTTCCGGATCAGGCGGGATTGTAATGTGGACGGTGACTGTGAAAGGGGATTAGAGATAGTTCAAGCCCGTGGTGCGGCGTTAATCAGGGAAAGAATGTTGTTTGAACGAAGTGAGTTCTTCCTTTCCCTGGTTGCACTTAGCCGTATCACGGGCTTGTTACTATCTCTTATGCCCTGTAACCGGAGCCGGAAACATTACAGTCCCGCCTGATCTGGTTACGCATATCAATCTGCTGTATCCGGGTGATTTTCGGATGATTTATTGCAGGATATCTTTCCGGCAAACACGAATTTACACTTGCATTTATATTTTATTAGTGCTATTCTTTATTTTGCTGTGTTCATGCACAGTGAAAAAGTACTCAGGAGAGTTTCTTTTACAGTTCTATACCGGTCAGTGAGACTGTTATGTCTGTAGAAGAGCGCCGAAGGTGTAAGCGTCGAAGCCGGTCTTTCCGACGGATGCAGGAAAGCAGGGCGGGGACGTGAGTCTCTCAGGCAAAAGGATGGAGGTATAAAGGAATGTTGGAGCAGATCAACAAAATTATTACTGCGGTTCAGGGAGCTGTGTGGGGGCTGCCGCTGATCCTTCTTATCCTGTTTACAGGATTTCTACTCACAGTCAGGCTGGGGCTTTTACAGGTAAGGCATCTCGGCAAAGCATTCAAGTTCATGGTCAAAAATGAAGAAGAAGGGCACGGGGAAGTGACCAGTTTCGGGGCACTGTGTACCGCGCTGTCCGCAACGATCGGTACCGGAAATATCGCCGGCGTGGCGACCGCGCTTGCGGCAGGAGGTCCGGGAGCGCTGTTCTGGATGATCGTGGCAGCATTTCTCGGAATGGCAACGAAGTATGCGGAAGGACTTCTGGCGATCAAGTACCGTACTGTGGACGAGGACGGACACATTCTCGGAGGACCGTTCTATTACATTGAGAATGGTATGGGAAAGAAATGGAAATGGCTGGCAAAGATCTTTGCATTTTTCGGAGCGTGCGTGGGACTGTTCGGGATCGGTACATTTACTCAGGTGAACAGTATTTCATCAGCGGTGACGAATTTCTTTGATCCGAATGCAGGCAATGTGGTTTCTCTGTTCGGCAGAACATATTCATGGAGTACGGTGATCACATGTATCATCCTGACGCTCTGTGTCGGACTTGTCGTGATCGGAGGGATCAAGAGGATTGCGAAAGTGTCTGAGGTCGTTGTGCCGTTCATGGCGATACTGTATGTCGCACTGGGATTGATCATTATCTTTACAAATATCACGGCTGTTCCGGCGGCAGTCGTTTCTATCGTGAAGTCTGCATTTACGGGAAGCGCGCTGGCAGGAGGCGCTATGGGAAGTATGGTCGTAGCCATGCAGCAGGGTATCGCAAGAGGTATCTTTTCCAATGAATCCGGTCTCGGTAGTGCACCGATCGCTGCGGCTGCGGCTGTGACGAAAGAGCCGGCGCGTCAGGGGCTCGTGTCTATGACAGGGACATTTATTGATACGATCGTGATCTGTACGATGACAGGTATTTCCGTTGTCATCGCAGGTTCATGGATGAATCCGGATCTTGAAGGAGTGGAGATCACGATGGATGCATTCCAGAAGGGGCTGCCGTTCCCGCCGGAAGTGGCATCATTTTCGTTGATGATCTGTCTTGTATTCTTTGCTTTTACAACGATCCTCGGATGGAATTATTATGGAGAACGGTGTGTGGAA
This sequence comes from Candidatus Mediterraneibacter faecavium, assembly GCA_019119995.1. Taxonomy (GTDB): domain Bacteria; phylum Bacillota; class Clostridia; order Lachnospirales; family Lachnospiraceae; genus Mediterraneibacter; species Mediterraneibacter faecavium. The sequence goes on from DWVY01000036.1 coordinate 1,752, forward strand.
TACCTGTTCAACAGAAAGAAATCCGTGGTGACGGGATACAGGTGGCTGTATATCCTGGCAGTTTTCATCGGACCGTACATGACAGTAGCGGCGGTATGGAATATCGCAGATGTATTTAATGCACTGATGGCATTCCCGAACCTTGTGGCGCTGCTGGCATTGAACGGCGTGGTTGTAAGAGAGTCAAAGGATTATTTTACAAGGTTAAAAGCAATGAAGTAAAAGTCCTGGATTATAGGATAGTATCCTCTATGTACAGGGGAAAAGAGCAGTCTTTATTCGGTACGTCCGGGTACAGGCTGTTCTTTTTTATTTTCTGAAAATAACAGAATATTCGGAGAATGTGATTTTGTTGTCATTACAAAAATATAAAATGATTTCTTTTTCATGCGAATCACCGGAGAAAGCAGCGTTGTTCTGAAAATACATGATAATGTGTTTTTGGGATTGCATTACACTATATTTTGTATTAAAATGGATTCCAGACGGAAATGTATTCCCCGTGTGCAGGTCTTGAGAAGGACGGCAGGGAATATTCCAGATATTACAGTTCAGCGGGAAATGCGTAACGATACGCCGGCGCGGCAGGACTGCTACTTTGAAATAGAGGCAATAAGGAGAAGGCAGAATGAAGATAATCAAAAGAAATGGTTCCGAGGAAGTGTTTGACAACAAAAAGATCGTGCGTGCAGTTACGAAAGCAGATACAAAGGCGGAGAGCAGGAGTCTGACGGACGCGCAGATCGAGGATATCGCCGAGTTTGTGGAATTCAAGTGCAACCGGCTGAACCGCGCCGTATCCGTGGAGGAGATACAGGATATGGTGGAAAACCAGATCATGGCGACAGGCGCGTTTGATCTGGCGAGGAGATATGTCAGATACCGTTACAAACGTTCCCTTGTGCGTAAAGCAAACACAACTGACAATCGGATCCTTTCACTCATTGAGTGCAACAATGAGGATGTAAAGCAGGAGAATTCCAATAAGAACCCGGCGGTCAACAGTGTGCAGAGGGATTATATGGCGGGCGAAGTGAGCCGCGACCTTACCCAGAGGATGCTCCTTCCGGAAGATATCGTGGAGGCGGATAAGCAGGGGATCATCCATTTCCATGACTCAGACTACTACGCACAGCACATGCACAACTGCGATCTGGTCAATCTGGAAGATATGCTGCAGAACGGCACTGTCATCAGCGGTACGATGATCGAGAAGCCCCACAGCTTTTCAACGGCATGTAATATCGCGACACAGATCATCGCCCAGGTGGCCAGCAACCAGTATGGGGGACAGAGCATTTCCCTTACTCATCTTGCACCGTTTGTGCAGGTTTCCAGAGATAAGATCCGCGCGGAAGTAGAAGCGGAAATGGAAGTGATCGGATTTGACTGTCCGGCGGAACAGCTCGATGAGATCGTGGAAAAGCGTTTGAAAAAAGAGATCACAAAAGGCGTACAGACGATCGAGTATCAGGTGATCACACTGATGACGACGAATGGCCAGGCCCCGTTCCTTACGGTATTTATGTATCTCAATGAGGCAAAGGATGAGGCAGAGAAGAAAGATCTCGCCATGATCATAGAAGAAACGCTCAAACAGCGGTATAAAGGCGTGAAAAACGAGGCCGGCGTGTGGGTGACCCCTGCATTCCCGAAGCTGATCTATGTGCTGGAGGAAGATAACGTAGACGAAGGAACACCGTACTATTATCTGACGGAACTGGCTGCAAAGTGTACGGCAAAGCGCCTTGTTCCGGATTATATTTCCGAGAAGAAGATGAAAGAACTCAAAGAGGGCAACTGCTTCCCCGTGATGGGATGCAGGAGCGCCTTAAGCCCGTGGAAAGATGAAAACGGAAACTACAAATTCTACGGACGGTTCAATCAGGGAGTTGTGACCATCAATCTTCCGGATGTGGCGCTCTCTTCCGGCGGGGATATGGAGAAATTCTGGAAGATCTTTGACGACAGGCTGGATCTGTGCTACCGCGCCCTGATGTGCAGGCACAACAGACTGAAAGGGACGCTCTCGGACGCAGCGCCGATCCTCTGGCAGTACGGTGCTCTTGCGCGGCTGAAAAAGGGCGAGCCGATCGACAAGCTGCTCTACGGCGGATATTCCACGATTTCCCTCGGATATGCGGGACTGTACGAATGTGTGAAGTACATGACAGGTAAGTCGCATACAGATCCGGAGGCAACGCCGTTTGCACTGGCTGTCATGAAACATATGAACGATGCCTGCGACAAGTGGAAAGAAGAGACGAATATCGGCTTCAGCATCTACGGCTCGCCGATCGAGAGTACGACCTATAAATTCGCAAAATGCCTGCAGAAGAGATTCGGCATCGTGCCGGGCGTGACGGACAAGAGCTATATCACAAACAGCTATCACGTCCATGTGACAGAGGAGATCGATGCATTTTCCAAGCTGAAATTTGAGTCCCAGTTCCAGGCGCTCTCCACAGGCGGGGCGATCAGCTACGTGGAAGTTCCGAATATGCAGGACAACATACCGGCAGTGCTCCAGGTGATGCGGTTCATTTACGATAATATCATGTATGCGGAGCTGAATACGAAGAGCGATTACTGCCAGGTGTGCGGATACGACGGAGAGATCCAGATTGTGACGACAGAAGACGGCAAGCTTGAATGGGAGTGCCCGCACTGCGGCAACCGGGATCAGGACAAGCTGAATGTGGCAAGACGTACCTGCGGCTATATCGGAACCCAGTTCTGGAACCAGGGAAGGACGCAGGAGATCAAGGAGAGAGTGCTGCATTTGTAATAACAGTTCAGCCATCCGGCGTCAGGAGACGGATATATGCCTGCATAGGAATCCGGCGGCTGCGCGCTGAACTGTTACTATCCGGCATGGTGAATATGCGGCAACAGGAGAAAATATGCACTACGGAGAAATTAAAAAATGCGATATCGCCAACGGAGAGGGAGTAAGAGTCTCCCTCTTCGTTTCCGGCTGTACCCACCACTGTCCGGGATGCTTTAATCAGGACACGTGGGATTTCAGCTATGGGCAAGAATATACGGAAGAGACAGAGCGGGAGATCCTGGATGCGCTTTCACCGGGATATATAAACGGACTGACGCTGCTTGGAGGCGAGCCCTTTGAGCCGCAGAATCAGGAAGTTCTGGTGAAGCTCCTGAGAAAAGTACGGGAGCGGTATCCGGAAAAGAATGTCTGGTGCTACAGCGGTTATCTGTTTGACCGGGAGCTTCTGAGTGAGAGCCGGGCCAGGTGCGGGTATACGGATGAGATGCTGTCCATGATCGATATACTGGTAGATGGAAGATTTGTGGAGAAGTTAAAGGATATCCGGCTTGTGTTCCGGGGGTCATCGAACCAGCGTCTGATCGACGTGAAAAAGAGTCTGGAGACCGGCGATATAGTGCTGTGGGAGCCGAAAGTTAAGAGGGGGATCGATTGATCCCCCTCTTTGTCATAATGGTTACAACGGTATCTCAATTTTGTGAACTGCGCTGCTTTCAAGATATTCCTGAAGATGCGGTGCAAATGCTTTGCTGTGTATCCTGTCCTGCATTGCGATCCAGCCTTCCTCATCGTTGGGCGCGTCCAGATAATAGACGGTGATTTTTGTCAGATCATAGCCGGCAGCAGGAAAGAGACCGACCGTATCGTTGATCAGATTACCGGAACCGTCCAGTATAACGGTGTACATTGAATCGTATTCCTCATAACCCGGCCGGATCTTAGATCCATCATAGCAATCTTCTATGTTTACTTCATAGGGGGTTATTGTGACGCGCGAGATACCTGAGCCGTTCGGTGCGTATTCGTTTACATCTATGGTCTTTGTATCAATCTCCTGCTGTGTGATACGGACTGAAAAGTTCCACTCTCCTGGAACCGACACCAGAGCAGGATCTTCAATTTCAGTTCCGGCAAGGATCTGCCGCCTGATCTCAGTTACTTTGAGATCCCATGTGAAAGATTCTGGAATCTCATACTGTGCATAGGGATATACATTAAAGTCTAAGCGTAAGACCCCTGCATAGGTATATTCGTCCTGAAAATCTCCATGAACTTCAATATAAGGGTTCTCCGACAGATCCAATGCCCCGTTAGAAAAGTCAGTGCTCTGTTCCGTGACAAAACTAAGACAGGGATTTGTGCTATGATTTGTGGGCCCCTCCGGTTCAATAAATGTCGGAGAGAACGGCTCTTCCGATTTGATCAGCACGGATACGTTCAGTGATTCGCTGTTGCATACGAATTCTGACAGGGTTATGGTGATCCCGCTGGAATTGCTGATATTTGTGTCAGGAACAGGGACGCTGATATCAGAGTAATTTCCGGGATAGTTCTGTCCATCCTGTACCAGCTCGAAGATTTTGCCGAGTTCTGTGAATTTTTCAGCTATTACAGGATCAGAAATACTGATGCCGGTCAGAAGGGCAACAACGGCCACAGCAGCGGCACAACCGCCTGCGATGTGGCGAAGACAGCTTCTGGTATGGAGTTTTTTTACAGTTTCAAGGCTTTCTGACACAACCTTGTTCAAATTTTCATCAGGGATATTTATATTATCATAATTAATCTTCATAGAAATAATCCTCCTTTAACATCTTTTTCAGCTCTCCGCGAGCACGACTCAGATATGCTTTTATGGTGCCTTCAGGTGCTTTCATGATACAGGCAATCTCCCGGATAGAGAAACCACTGAAATACTTTAGTATGACTGCGGTGCGGTACTTATCCTGCAGTTTGTCAACTGCGTCATTCAGATCAAGCCGTTCTTCAGCGGACAGACTGCTTTCCGGAGCTGATAACTTTTTGTCTTCAATATTGTCATGGAAATCTTTCTTTTTCAGTTCACTCTTTGCTGTGTTGATCAGAATACTCGTGATCCATGTCCTGAATAACTGCGGCTTTTTCAGACGGCGGATATTCTGATATCCTTTTAGCAGAGATGCAAAAAAAATTTTCCTTGACTTATTTTAAGCTTCTTCATATAATAATTGAGTATATTGTAAAGACAAAGAAGAGAAGTAGTAGGAGCGTATCGTTTCCAGAGAGCTGCCGGGAGGTGTGAGGCAGCAGCGTAAACTCTGAACTCATCTTGGAGTTCTTTCGGTGAACTTGTAAGAACCACGGCGAGTGGCACAGGCAGCCGGAAGCGGGAATTCCCGTTACAGAATCAATGAGTGCATCTGCTCCCGGGCGGATGAATAAGAGTGGTACCACGGAAATCAAGCCTTTTCGTCTCTTTCTAAAATGAGAAGAAAAGGCTTTTTCTATGCGTCCGGTTAAAATGAATGATCAGAACAGTCTTCAGACGGACATCCAGTAAGAGAAGAAAGAGAGGAATCGTCAGATGGGTACAAAGATCGTGTACAACCACAGAGCAATTGAGAAAAAATGGCGTGAGAAATGGGAAGCGGATCCGGTCAATCCGAAAGTGGATGACAACGGAAAAGAGAAGGAGAAATACTACTGCCTCGATATGTTCCCGTATCCGTCAGGAAACGGACTTCATGTCGGACACTGGAGAGGCTATGTGATCTCCGATGTTTGGAGCCGTTATAAACTTCAGCAGGGATACTATATCATCCACCCGATGGGGTGGGACGCTTTCGGACTTCCGGCTGAGAACTACGCCATCAAGATGGGCGTCCACCCGGCAAAATCCACTGCTGAGAACGTGGCAAACATCAAGAAGCAGATCAACGATATCGCAGCCCTTTACGACTGGGATATGGAAGTCAACACGACAGATCCGAACTTCTACAAATGGACCCAGTGGATCTTCGTAAAGATGTTCAAGGCAGGCCTTGCATATGAGAAGGAGTTCCCGATCAACTGGTGCCCGTCCTGTAAGACAGGCCTTGCAAATGAGGAAGTCGTAAACGGCAAATGCGAGCGCTGCGGCGCGGAAGTGACGAAGAAGAATCTCCGCCAGTGGATGCTGCGCATCACAAAGTACGCAGACCGTCTGTTAAACGACCTCGACAAGCTGGACTGGCCGGAGAAGGTTAAGAAGATGCAGACAGACTGGATCGGAAAATCCTACGGCGCAGAGGTTGATTTCCCGGTCGAGGGAAGAGACGAGAAGATCACGGTGTATACGACAAGACCGGATACGCTTTACGGCGCAACATTCATGGTACTTGCTCCGGAACACGCCCTTGCAAGATCTCTCGCCACACCGGAGACAAAAGACGCGGTTGAGAAATACATCTACGAAGCGTCCATGAAGTCAAATGTAGACCGTATGCAGGATAAAGAGAAGACCGGCGTATTTACGGGAAGCTATGCCATCAATCCGTTAAACGGCGCGAAGACGCCGATCTGGCTGTCTGACTATGTACTTGCCGATTACGGTACGGGAGCCATCATGTGCGTGCCGGCCCACGATGACCGTGACTTTGAATTTGCAAAGAAATTTGACATCCCGATCGTTCAGGTCATCGCAAAAGACGGCAAAGAGATCGAGAATATGACAGAAGCTTATACAGAGGCGTCCGGAACGATGATCAATTCCGGCGAGTGGAACGGTATGGAATCCGCTGTCCTGAAAAAAGAAGCTCCGCACATCATCGAGGAGAGAGGACTGGGACGTGCGACCGTGAACTACAAACTCCGCGACTGGGTATTCTCCCGCCAGCGCTACTGGGGCGAGCCGATCCCGATCGTGCACTGCCCGGACTGCGGATGCGTGCCGGTGCCGGAGGAAGAGCTGCCGCTTACACTTCCGGATGTAGACTCCTACGAGCCGACGGGAACCGGAGAGTCACCGCTTGCAGCGATCGACGAGTGGGTGAACTGCAAGTGCCCGAAGTGCGGCAAACCGGCAAAGAGAGAGACAAACACCATGCCTCAGTGGGCAGGATCTTCCTGGTACTTCCTGCGCTACGTGGACAATCACAATGACAAAGAACTGGTTTCCAGAGAGAAAGCAGACAAATACCTGCCGGTAGATATGTATATCGGCGGCGTGGAGCACGCGGTGCTGCACCTTCTCTACTCCAGATTCTATACAAAGTTCCTGTATGATATCGGTGTGATCGACTTTGACGAGCCGTTCCACAAGCTGTTCAACCAGGGTATGATCACGGGAAAGAACGGCATCAAGATGAGCAAGTCCAAGGGAAATGTAGTTTCACCGGACGATCTTGTACGGGATTACGGCTGCGACTCCCTGAGAATGTACGAACTGTTCGTAGGACCGCCGGAGCTTGACGCCGAGTGGGATGACCGCGGGATCGACGGAGTCAACCGTTTCCTGAAACGTCTCTGGAATCTGCTTCAGGAGAGCAATGAAAAAGAGATCAAAGCGACAAAAGAAATGATCAAGCTCCGCCACAAGATGGTCTACGATATCACAAGCCGTCTTGAGAGCTTCAGCCTGAATACGGTTATCTCTGGATTCATGGAGTACAACAACAAGTTCATCGAAGTTGCCAAGAAAGAGGGCGGCATCGATAAAGAAACGCTGGAGACGATCGCGGTTCTCCTCTCGCCGTTCGCGCCGCATTTCGCAGAGGAGATGTGGGAGCAGTTAGGCCATAGTGAGACTGTCTTCAAGGCAGGTTGGCCGGCATATGATGAGAACGAGATGAAGGACGACGAGATCGAGATCCCGGTACAGATCAACGGCAAGACAAAAGCAGTCATCAGCATTTCCGCCGAGGCGACAAAAGACGAGGCCATCGCGGCGGGCAAAGAGGCTGTTGCTGACAAGCTGACAGGCAATGTGATCAAAGAGATCTATGTGCCGAAGAAAATTGTGAATATTGTGATGAAATAATGTTAAAATGAGATGAAAGAAAGCCGGACACCCCACAAAGAGAGTGTCCGGTTTCCTTTATCTGAACAGCAGCGCCCCGCAGGCCGTAAAGGCCCACGTTGTTCTGCTGTCCGGAGTGTATTATATATTATGGAACCAGCCGATTTCAAGTACGTTGGTGCATTTTGGCCGGGGATATGATACCATACCAGTATAGGCAAAGTGTGTAACCGGGCGCAGAGGAATTACTACGCCGATGCGTAAATGACCTGAAAAAGAGAGGAGGACTCAGGATGAAAAATTATTCAGAGGATGCGGACAGGCTGTACCATATACAGGTGGCAAAGGGAGAAGTGGGGCGGTATGTGATCCTGCCCGGAGACCCAAAGCGCTGCGTCAAGATCGCACAGTATTTTGATGATCCCGTGTTGATCGCTGACAACCGGGAATTTATTACATATACCGGAACGCTGGACGGAGAAAAAGTCAGTGTGACGTCCACGGGGATCGGAGGGCCGTCCGCTTCGATCGCAATGGAAGAGCTGTGCCGCTGCGGAGCGGATACATTTGTCCGGATCGGAACGTGCGGAGGAATGCAGCCGGAGGTGAAGAGCGGCGATATCGTGATCGCCACAGGTGCGATCCGCATGGAGGGAACCAGCCGGGAATATGCGCCTATCGAGTTTCCGGCAGTGCCCGATCTGAGAGTGACAAATGCTTTAGTCGAGGCGGCAGAACGAAAGGGGTATCCGTATCATACCGGTGTTGTACAGTGCAAGGATTCCTTCTACGGGCAGCATGAACCGGAGGTAAAGCCGGTGAGTTATGAACTGATGAATAAATGGGAGGCGTGGAAACGTCTCGGATGCCTTGCCTCAGAGATGGAGTCGGCTGCATTATTCGTGGTGGCGAGTGCACTGAAAGTACGGGTGGGCTCCTGTTTTCTGGTAATGGCGAATCAGGAACGAGAGCGTCTTGGTCTGGAAAATCCGGTCGTGCACGATACGGATATGGCGGTTCAGGTGGCAGTGGAAGCCATCCGCAGGCTGATCCGTTCCGATCGGGAAAAGGAAAGATAAACAGGCGGTAAAAAAGAAACGAGGTAGAAGATGATGGAGATAAATGAAATTTTGGCGCACGTAGATCATACGCTTTTATCGCAGACGGCCACGTGGGATGAAATACGTCAGATCTGCGACGACGGGATGAAATATCACACCGCGTCTGTATGCATTCCTGCATCTTACGTAAAGCAGGCGGCTGAATATGTGAAAGGACGGATTTCGGTATGTACGGTGATCGGTTTCCCGAACGGCTATTCCACAACGGAGACAAAAGTATTTGAGACAAAGGATGCTGTTGCGAACGGAGCGGATGAAATCGACATGGTCATCAATATCGGATGGCTCAAAGACGGGAAAGACGAGCTGGTAAAGGAAGAGATCCGTGCTCTGAAAAAGGTCTGCGGTGAGCATGTCTTAAAGGTTATCATCGAGACCTGCCTTCTGACTGATGAGGAGAAGATCCGCATGTGCCGGATCGTAACGGAAGCCGGTGCGGATTATATCAAGACTTCCACCGGATTTTCCCAAGCCGGGGCAACATTCGGCGATATAGAGCTTTTCGCTGCACATGTAGGGCCGGACGTGAAGATCAAGGCGGCCGGCGGTATCGCATCGCTGGAGGATGCGGAGCGTTTCCTGGAACTGGGAGCAGACCGTCTGGGTACGAGCCGGATCGTGAAGATCGTATCTGCCGGAGAAACCGAAAGATAACCGCAGTTTCCAGTGCGGGAGTCCAGTGCGGTCGAGTCCAGTGCGGTCGCGCAGCTCTGACGAGCAAAAATAATTATCAAATAAAAACCTCCCTTTTTTCAGGCATTTGCGAGATAATAAAAGTAGTTACAAAACTTTTTCTTCGCAAGCCCGAAAGAAGGGAGGTTTTTCCAGCAAAAACA